>NZ_JBSFRH010000120.1:0-1013 GCF_053589135.1 Rhodococcus sp. NPDC003382 | reverse complement strand
GGGAGTGTCCGATAAACGGTGGAACCGGCCTGGCATCGGTTAGTTGATGCGTCCTTCGAAAGTGATCGCGAAGGCGTTCAAGGCAGGCTTCCACCTCGCTGCCCATCGTGCCCTACCCCGACCGGTCGGGTCCAGCGCTCGGGTCGCGAGATAGAGGCACTTGAGGGCGGCCTGCTCGGTCGGAAAATGCCCACGGGCGCGGATCGCGCGCCGGTAGCGGGCATTGACCGACTCGATCGCGTTCGTCGAGCAGATCACGCGCCGGATCTCGACGTCGTAGTCGAGGAACGGCACGAACTCGCTCCACGCGTTGTCCCACAACCGGACGATCGCCGGATACTTCGGTCCCCACTTGGTGGAGAACTCGACGAACCGTTCCTTCGCCGCGGCCTCCGTCGGCGCGGTGTAGACCGGTTTGAGATCGCGCGACATCTCATCCCAGTGCTGCCGCGGCGCAAACCGAAAAGTGTTGCGGATCAAGTGGATAACGCAAGTTTGCACCACTGCGAGTTCCCACACGGTGTTGATCGCCTCCGGCAAGCCTTTGAGGCCATCGCAGACGACGATGCACACATCGGCCACCCCGCGGTTCTTGATCTCGGTGAGCACCGCCAACCAGAACTTCGCACCCTCCCCGCCGTCGCCGGCCCACAATCCCAAGATGTCGCGCTCGCCGTTGACGGTCACCCCGATCGCGACGTAGATCGGCCGGTTGGTGACCTGCCCGTCGCGGATCTTGACGTGAATGGCATCGATGAACACCACCGGATACACCCGATCGAGCGGCCGGTTCTGCCACTCGATCATCTCCTCGAGCACCTTGTCGGTGATCCGGGAGATGGTGTCCTTCGACACCGAGGCCCCGTAGATGTCCTGGAAGTGCGCGGAGATCTCGCCGGTGGTCAAGCCCTTGGCACTGAGCGAGAGCACGATCTCGTCGATCCCGGTCAGCCGGCGCTGGCGCTTGCGGACGATCTTCGGCTCGAAGCTCGACTCGGTGTCCCGCGGGACCT
>NZ_JBSFRH010000119.1:0-1231 GCF_053589135.1 Rhodococcus sp. NPDC003382 | reverse complement strand
GCCGCCCGGTGACAGCGGGCCGCCAGATCCGCGGCGGTGGTGAAATAGGTGCGGTAACCGGCATGCGCCGCAGCCCGCGCCAAACCCACCGACAGATGGGTCTTTCCGACCCCTGGCGGCCCGATCAGCAGCACGTTCGTCGCGGTTTCCAGGAACCGGCAGGAGCCCAGCTCGGCGATCAACGCCCGATCCAGACCGGGCGCGGCGTCGAAATCGAAATCGTCGAGTGAGGCCGGGGTCGGCAGGCACGCGAACCGCAACCGCCCCGCCAGCCGGCGGGCTTCGGTGGCATCGACCTCGATCGAGAGCAATTGTTCGAGGGTCGCGGTCATCGACAGGCCCTGTTTCTGCGCCCGGTCGAGCACCGAGGGCAACGCTTCGGCGGCGTCGTGCAGCTTCAGCGTCGCCAGGTGACCCCGCAGCCGCTGATAGACACTCGCTGCCGCGACGGTGGTGGTGTCGGGGTTGGGGGTCATGACAGGGTGTTCCTTCCGCGGGCGGCACGCTCGTAGGCGGCCAGATCGATGACCGGCGAGGCCGGAGAGGTCGACGGTGAATGAGACTCAGTAGTGTTGGTGCGCAATGCTTCTGCCGCAGCACGAGCGTCCGCGCCGGGTGGGATGCGTTCCTTGCGGCGGTGCGGCCGGCCTCCGGCCGCGGCACCGGCCAGTGCGGCCTGTTCGAGGGCGTGGACGTGTCCGTGATCGCGCACGATGACCCCGGCCCCGTCCGGAGCCAGCCGGTGGCGGGCGACGGTGATCTGCGAGGCGGTGACGATGTCGATCACCTCGTCACCGAGCCTGCGGGTGACGTGCACCTGCGCTGCCGCCAGTTCCGGGGGCACCGAGTAGCGGTTGCCGCGGTAGGCCACCAACGCTTGCCGGGAGACGGTCCGCGGTTCGCTGATGACCACCGGATACGGGCTGCTCGGCATCGGCGCCAGCGGTTCGCGGGCGGCGACGGTCAGCACCGAGGCTTTACCGTCGGCGGTGGCGCGCATCCGGGCATCGGCGCGCAGGGTGCAGAACTTGTCCACGCTCGCCTGCGCCTGCTCGACCGTCAACTCGTCGGCCACGGACCTCCACCACCGCTGTGCTGCAGTGTGATTGGCCTTCTCGACGACACCTTTGCGGTTGCCGGACCGTGGCGGGCAGATCGCCGGCACGACACCGTAGTACTTGGCGACGCCGGCGAATGAGGCGGTGACCGTCCCGGACTCGGGGTGGCAGAC
>NZ_JBSFRH010000118.1:0-1236 GCF_053589135.1 Rhodococcus sp. NPDC003382 | reverse complement strand
CTAGTGCCGCACCCGTGAACCTTTGCCCCGTTGCAGCCGACACGCCGACCACTTCCGGTGTGCCGGCCACGGCATCGGTCAACCTGGTCGAGTGGCAGAACGAGTACGAGTCCGAGAAATCGACGACGACGAAGGTAAACGGCTGGTACGGATCATCCGCCGAGGCACCGGATCGGTGGTGACCTGGCGGCGCGCCCAGATGATCCTGCTCTCCGCCCAAGGAATGCCAGTACCCAAGATCGCCGAGGTCAGCTTCACCAGCGCCGACCGCGTCCGCGATGTAATCCACAACTTCAACACCGACGGATTCGACTCCCTGTACCCGAAATACGCCGGCGGCCGACCGAAGAAGTTCACCCTCCCGGAACGCCGGGAGATCAAAAAGATCGCCAAGTCCACACCCGTCGAGCACGACCTGCCGTTCTCGACCTGGAGCCTGACCAAACTCGCCGAGTTCCTGGTCGCCGAGGGGGTGGTCGACGACATCAGCCACGAAGGACTACGCGTGCTGCTCCGCGAGGAGGGTGTCTCCTTTCAAAAAGTGAAAACGTGGAAGCGATCCAAGGATCCGGACTACGCGACCAAGAAGGCTCGGGTCGAGCACCTGTATGCCATTGCCGACGGCGAGGTCATCCCGGATTCCGATGAGCCACAGGTGATCTTCTGTCTCGACGAGTTCGGGCCCCTCAATCTGCAGCCGCATCCGGGCCGGCAGTGGGCCGAGCGTGGCGGCACGCACAAGGACCCGGACCGGGAGCCGAGACGTCGCCGACGGGCGACCTACAACCGTCCCCACGGAGTGCGGCATCTATTCGCCGCCTACGACCTCGGCAAGGACAAGCTGTACGGGCACGTCAAGACGACGAAGAACCGCACCAAGTTCCTCGAATTCTGCCGGTACCTGCGCAGCCTGTATCCGGCCGATGTTCGGATGGCGATCGTGTGTGACAACTTCTCGCCGCACCTGACCACGAAGAAGTGCCAACGGGTTGCTGAGTGGGCGGAGGCGAACAACGTCGAGTTCGCGTACACCCCGACGAACAGTTCGTGGCTGAACCGTATCGAGGCGCAGTTCACGGCGTTGCGGTACTTCGCGCTCGACGGTACCGATCACGGTAGTCACCGGGAGCAAGCGTCGATGATTCGTCGCTACATCATCTGGCGGAACAAGCACGCAGTCGACGAGAAACTACGCGAGATCGTCGACAGGGCAAACGTTGCGTGATGCGGCACTAG
>NZ_JBSFRH010000117.1:0-1350 GCF_053589135.1 Rhodococcus sp. NPDC003382 | reverse complement strand
ATGAACCGTCCTGGATCCGGTGGAGACTTCGTTCAGGCCACCTCGGGGATTGAGGGGGCGGTGGTGCGCTGCTCACGGTAGCGCGTCTCGTAGTCGATCGGCGAGAGATAGTCGATCGACGAATGCAGGCGGTCCGCGTTGAACCAGCGGACCCACTCGGCGGTTTCCCGCTCGACCTCGGCTCGGCCGGACCAGGACTGTGCCCGGTCGATCAGCTCGGTTTTGTAGAGACCGATGGTCGATTCCATGAGGGCGTTGTCGAGGGCGTCCCCGACGCTGCCGATGGAACCAGCGATCCCCGATTCGACCAGAGCTTCGGTGAACGCAAGCGAGGTGTATTGACTTCCGGCATCGGAGTGATGAACCAATCCCGTTGATGTGAAACGAAAGTCGGTCCTTCGTCTCGTGAAGAGAGCTTGCTCGAGGACGCCGTGAACCAACGGTGTGGCCTTCGTTGTCATCACCCGCCAACCCAATATCCGGCGCGAGAACACGTCGACACAGAATGCGGTGTAGACGAACCCGGCCAGCGTCCAACAGTAGGTGAAATCGGCTACCCACCATTGATCCGGACGTTCGGGGACATCCCATTTCCGCTCGATCAGATCGGGATGCCGAGGCGCTCGATCGTCACTCTCGGTGGTGACGGTGCGGTGCCGGCCACGTACGACTCCGGTGATGCCGGTGATCGTCATCAGACGGGCCACCCGATCGCGTCCCATGTCGTGACCAGCTCGTTTCATCGCGTGCCAGAGTTTGCGGACACCGTAGACCCGACGGTTGGCCACGTATACCGCGTGCACGGCGTTCGCGGCGTAGGCGTCGGCCAGTTGCGCTTCGGAGATCGGTCCGCGGGCCTTGGCCTTGTAGTAGGTGGACGGGGCGATGCTGACGCCGTGCTCGGTGAGCACGGCACAGATCGGGTCGACCCCGAAACGGGAGCGGTGGGCGTCGATATAGTCGACGATCACCGCAGTCGGCGGTCGACCTCCGCCGCCGCGAAAAACGCACTCGCTGTCTTCAAAATCTCATTGGCCCTGCGTAATTCGGCGTTCTCTTTGCGCAGGCGGCGTACCTCGTCGAGGTCGATCCGTTCCCCCGTTTCCGAGGTGGTCGGGGCGTCGTTTCGCTCTGCGGCTTCGATCCAGTTCCGCAGTGTCGCCGGCGCGATGTCGAGCAGTTCGCCGACGTGGCGCCGGGCGGCGATCTTCGAGCCTCCGTGTTCAGCGATCCGGTCGTGGTACATCCGGACCGCCCGTTCCTGGGTCTCGACGTCGTACTTCCTCGGTGCAGGCATACCAGCATTCTCCTTGTCAGATCAGGAGCCTCCACCTCGACCAGGACGGTTCA
>NZ_JBSFRH010000116.1:0-1418 GCF_053589135.1 Rhodococcus sp. NPDC003382 | reverse complement strand
GCGGCGCGGATTTCGTCGAGTTCCACCCGGAACCCGCGGATCTTCACCTGATCGTCACACCGACCCAGATACTCCAACCCACCGAACGCATTCCACCGCACCAGATCCCCGGTCCGATACAACCGCCCCCCGGCAGCAGCGACATCCCCCGTCGCTCCGCTCGCCCCGACGCCGAACGGATTCGCCACGAACGCGGTCGCCGACAACCCCGGCCGACCGTGATACCCCCGCGCCACCTGCACCCCACCGAGATACAACTCACCCGGCACCCCCACCGGAACCGGACGCAGGAACCGATCCAACACCCACGCCGACGAATTGAACGCCGGCGACCCGATCGGCAACGCCGCCCGCGACCGCGACACCACCTCCCGCGAAATCACCTGCGAGGTGATCCCCACCGTCGCCTCCGTCGGACCGTACAGATTGAACAACCGATCCCCGAACACCTCCAACGCCGCCGACGCCGACGCAGGCGAAAGCTCCTCCCCACCACAGAACACCCGCTCCACACCCGCCACCTGCGACGGATCCGACACGAACTCGAGCAACGCATCGAGCATCGACGGCACGAACTCCACCACCGACACCGCACCCGAGGACATCAACCCCACCAGATACGACGGATCCCGATGACCCTCCGGCTCGGCCACCACCACCGTCGCCCCCGCCACCAACGGCACGAAGAACTCCCACACCGACGCATCGAACGCCGTCGGCGCCTTCTGCAACACCCGATCCGACGCCACGATCCCCGTCGCCCGCATCTTCCACACCAGGAAATTCACCAACGACCGATGCTCGACCACCACACCCTTCGGCCGACCCGTCGACCCCGACGTATAGATCACATACGCCGCATCCCGACCCGACACCGGCCGCGACAACACCACCGGCGCATCCGACACCCCCGACCAGCCGTCCCACGAACCCGGCGACAACTCCACCACCGGAACACCCGAGATCACCGACCGAGCCGACACATCCACCACCGCCAACGACGGCGCACTGTCGGAGAGCACATACTCGATCCGCTCCACCGGATACGACGCATCCACCGGCACATACGCACCACCGGCCCGCATCACCGCCGCCAACACCACCGGCAGATCCAACGACCGCGGCACACACACCGCAACCCGATCCCCCACCCGCACACCGGCATCGACCAACACCCGAGCCAACCGATTCACCCGCGACTCGAACCGCGCATACGACAACGACTCGTCCCCGAACGCCACCGCCGGCGCACCCGACCCGAAACCCGGAGACAACGCCAACAACCCATCCAACGTCGACACCGAAACCGGCACCGACTCCCCCACCGCAAACCCCGACACCAACACCCGATCCGCCACCGGCACCACATCCACCGACGACAACCGCACACCACCAGCCCCCGCCAACACACCGAACGC
>NZ_JBSFRH010000115.1:0-1432 GCF_053589135.1 Rhodococcus sp. NPDC003382 | reverse complement strand
GGGTCAAGTCCCGTGAGGTGGTGTACGACGTCGTCGCGTGATTCCTCGTGGGTGGCTCAGGCAGTCAAGGCCGGTGTCACCTCCTCGGTCTCCTCGGTGACACTGTCGGCGGGCTTGTCGGTGCGGGAGCGAGCCAGCACGTCGAGGCCGAGGTAGCGGCGGCCTTCGATCCACTCATCGTGCTGTTCGGCCAGCACCGCCCCGACCAGTCGGATCAGCGCAGTCCGGTCCGGGAAGATCCCCACCACGTCGGTCCGGCGGCGGATCTCCTTGTTGAGGCGCTCCTGCGGATTGTTGCTCCAGATCTGTTTCCAGATCTGCTTCGGGAACGCGGTGAACGCCAACAGATCCGACCGTGCAGCGTCGAGGTGATCGGCCACCTTCGGCAACTTCTCGGTGAGCGCATCGATGATCCGATCATATTGTGCGTGAACGGAATCCGCGTCGGGCTGGTCGTACACGGAGTGCAGCAGTGTCTTCACCCAGGGCCACGACGACTTCGGGGTCACCGCCATCAGGTTCGTCGAGTAGTGGGTACGGCACCGCTGCCAGGAGGCACCGGGCAGAGTCGCGCCGATTGCCGCGACGAGGCCGGCGTGGGCATCGGAGGTCACCAGTTTCACCCCGGTCAGCCCGCGGGCGACCAACCCACGGAAGAAGGTCAGCCAGCCGGCGCCGTCCTCGGCGGAGGTGACGTCCAGCCCCAGGATCTCGCGGTAGCCGTCGGCGTTGACCCCGACCGCGACCAGGGCGTGCACGTTCACCACCCGTCCGTTCTCGCGGACCTTGAGGACCAGGGCGTCGGCGGCGACGAACGTGTACGGGCCCGCATCGAGGGGTCGGTTCCGGAAGGCCTCGACCTGGGTGTCGAGGTCTTTCGCCATCACTGAGACCTGCGACTTCGACAGCGAGGTGATCCCGAGGGTATCGACGAGTTTCTCCATCCGCCGGGTCGAGACCCCGAGTAGATAGCAGGTCGCAACAACCGAGGTCAGGGCACGTTCGGCCCGCTTGCGCCGTTGCAGCAACCAGTCCGGGAAGTACGAACCCTGCCGCAGCTTGGGAATGGCCACGTCGAGGGTGCCGACGCGGGTATCGAAGTCGCGGTGCCGGTAGCCGTTGCGAACGTTGACCCGTTCGTCGGAGCGTTGGCCGTAGTCGGCGCCGCACAGGGCATCGGCCTCGGCGCCCATCAGGGCATGTATGAACATCGTCAGCAGCTCGCGCAGCAGGTCGGGGCTGGCGCCGGTGAGTCGGTCTTCGACAAGCCGGCGGAGGTCGATATCGTGGGCATTGGTCATCGCGTGCTCTTTCGTCGAGTCGAGTTGGTAGCTCTCTCGAAGAATCACGCGATGACCGTCTTTCGTCCGGTTACGACACGCCGATCAGTTCGTTTGGTTCCGGCTCGTACACCATCCTGATGGACGCAACC
>NZ_JBSFRH010000114.1:0-1465 GCF_053589135.1 Rhodococcus sp. NPDC003382 | reverse complement strand
AGGAGGAATCTCAATGAAGTTGTCAAGCCGCCGCGACGGTAGACGCGGGCTGGTAGACCGCCTCGTCGCGGAGCATCGCCCACAACACGTTCACACGTCGGCGAGCCAAGGCAAGGACAGCTTGAGTATGACGCTTGCCCTCAGCGCGTTTCCGGTCGTAGTACACCCTCGATTCCGCGCAACTGCGGATACTGACCATCGCCGACAGGTAGCAGGCACGCAACAGACGCCGGTCGTAGCGTCTGGGCCGGTGCAGATTGCCCCGCACCCGCCCCGAATCACGAGGAACCGGAGCAAGTCCGGCAACGCCGGCAAGCCGGTCGGCAGATTCGAACACACTCATGTCACCGCCGGTGGCCGCGAGGAACTCCGCGCCGAGGATCGGTCCGAAACCGGGCATGCTCAGGATGATCCGTGCGTGCCGATGACTGTGAAATCGGGCCTCGATCTGCGCTTCGGTCTCACCGATCTGCGCATCGAGGGCAATCACCTCTTTCGCCAGCCGTGCGACCACCTCGGCGGCGACCTGCTGGCCGGGCACCCGCGTGTGCTGCGCCCCGGCCGCCGCGATTGCGGTCTGCGCAACCTGAGATGCGTTGCGGGCATGATGTTTCCGCAGCCATGCTTCGAGCCGGCCGGCGCCGATCCGGCGGATCCCGTCGGGGGTTCGGTAGCCGGTGAGCAGCACCAAGGCGGCCTTGGAGGTGGAGTAGTCGAAGGCCCGCTCGAGAGCGGGAAAATACTCGAGCAGCTGGGCGCGCAGCCGGTTGATCGCCCGGGTGCGATCGCACACCAGGTCGGTGCGGCGGGTGGTGAGGATGCGCAGGTCCACCGCGATCTCGTCGCCGATTCGGATCGGGTGCAGATCGCGGCGCATGCGGGCCTGGTCGGCGATGATCGCCGCGTCCTTGGCATCGGACTTGCCGTCGCCGCGGTACGAGCCCGCCGCGTGGTGCACGGTACGGCCGGGGATGTACAGCAACTGTTGGTCGCGGTCGAGCAGCATCGCGATCACCAGGCCGGCGCCACCGTGGTTCAGATCGATCGCCCAGGTGAGCTGCCCGTCTCGGGCGAGTCCGGCGACCTGCGAGATCAGCTCGTTCAGCGCGGTTTCGTCGTTGGTCACCCGGCGCGAGAGCAGTCGGTGTCCGTCGGTGTCGATGACCACGCAGTGGTGTTCGGTTTTGCCGGCGTCCAGGCCGGCCCACACGTGTTGTTCCATGGTTGTCTTTCCCCACTCGGATCCGGTGTCGGCCCCAGCAGACGACCACGCCGTCGTGTCCTTACACAGCGATCACATCGCGTCTCTCAATCAGCGGTCGAGTCGTCGCGGGACGTTGGGTGGCCAATCCTCCTTGGCCATCGACGGGGGCAGCAGAGCGATGAAAGCCATGTCCGACGTCCCTGGGTGGTTCGAAGCCTACGGCCGTCGCCCAGTTCGAACCCCCTGAAAGAAAGGTAAGGA
>NZ_JBSFRH010000113.1:0-1517 GCF_053589135.1 Rhodococcus sp. NPDC003382 | reverse complement strand
GAGAAAGTCCCCACTGGTGGCCGAGTAACGGTCCCCACCGGTGGCCAGGTGAAAGTCCCCGCCTCGTGTTCGTCGTGATTCCCACCGGAACGCCAGGCCTGAGCGGTGAAGGTGAAGGTGCCACCCAGTCACCTGTCACCGCCCAGGGAGTTCCATTGAAGTCTGCGAAGGACCGCATGGACATCATTTCCGCCTACCGCGAGGTCGGCACCTACCGCGGCGCCGCCGAGATGTGCGGCACCACCCACAAAACCGTCCGCCGGGTCATCGAACGATTCGAGGCCGGCGACACCCCACCCTCACGACAACCCCGCCCCCGCAACTACGACACCGTCACCGAGATCGTCGCAGAACGCGTCGCCTCCTCCCGGGGCAGAATCTCCGCCAAGCGTCTGCTCCCGATCGCCGCGGCCGCCGGATACACCGGTTCGGACCGCAACTTCCGCCGCCTCGTCGCCGACGAGAAAACCAAGTGGCGCAAGAACAATCACCGCGGTCGCCGGCCCGCCGTGTGGACACCGGGCGAATACCTGGTCATCGACTGGGCCACCCTCGGTGCCGGCCTGCACCTGTTCTGCGCGGTGCTGGCGTATTCACGGTGGCGGTTCGTCGCCTTCGCCACCGACGAACGCGCCGCCACCACCTTGACGCTGATCGCCGAGGCCCTCGCCGCGATCGGCGGGGTGCCCACCAAGGTCCTGGCCGACCGGATGGCCTGCCTCAAGGGCGGAGTCGTGGCGAACGTGGTGGTCCCGACCCCGGACTACGTGCGGATGGCCACCCACTACGGGTTCCGCCCCGACTTCTGCCACGCCGCCGACCCCGAATCGAAGGGCATCGTCGAACACCTCGTCGGCTACGCCCAACGCGACCTGGTCGTCCCGCTGCTCACCGACGCCGACCTGTCCGGCCGACCGGTGGACCTGACCACCGCGAACGCAGCCGCCCAGACCTGGTGCATCGAGGTCAACACCCGAGTGCACACCGAGATCGACGCGGTCCCCGCCCAGCGCCTGCGCGAGGAACAGGCCGTGCTCGGACCGCTGCCGTCGCTGCGACTGCAGATCGGGCCGCCACCGGTGACCCGCAAGGTCGACAAGCTCTCCTGCATCCGCTTCGGCTCGGCCCGCTATTCGGTGCCGACCCGACTGATCGGGGCCACCGTCACCGTCACCGCCGGCGAGGGGCGACTGCTGATCGCCGACCCCGCCACAGGGGAGGTCGCCGCCGATCACGCGCTCACCGCCCCGGGCACCGCGTCGATCCTCGACGAGCACTACCCGACCCCACGACAGGCTCCCAGTCGCGGTCCGCGACCGAAAACCGAAGTCGAGAAACGATTCTGCGCACTCGGTCCGGTCGCCGAACAGTTCCTCGTCGGCGCCGCCGCGGCCGCCAACACCCGCCTGCCCGCCGAACTCGCGGTGCTCCTGGACCTGCAGGCCGCGCACGGCACCGACGCCCTGCTCGCCGCGTTGACCCGGGCAGTGGCGTTCCGGCGGTTCCGCGCCGACGAC
>NZ_JBSFRH010000111.1:0-1951 GCF_053589135.1 Rhodococcus sp. NPDC003382 | reverse complement strand
CGACGGGGATTCCTACCGTCTACGTGATCACCATGCCCGGGCGGAAAAGCTCCGTCAGGCCACCACCGGGACCCGGCAACCGCTACAGTGAACACCCGAGTTGGCTCACGTTTTCGGGATGATTGACGGCTCACGTCTGTGACCTGCTGGTTCTCGTCGGGATCGGTCTGATTTCACGCACTAACGGCGCTGGTTCTAGGCTCGGCGAGTGGTGTTTGTCAGGAAGGTGCGCACCAAGTCCGGGGCCACGGCCGTGCAGATCGCCCGCTACGTGGGCGGCCGGCAGGAGATCGTCAAGCACCTCGGTTCCGCCCACACCGACGTCGAACTCGGCATGCTGCTCGAACGGGCCCGGGCCTGGCTCGAACCCGACCAGCAGATCCTCGACCTCGGCGTCACGCCCCAGATTCCGGTCGAAAAGCCCCTGGCCGGCGGGCAGAGCGCCCTGCTCGACGCTGCGCCCGGACCCGTGCAGGTGGACGCGCCGGGACGGACGGAATCGACCGGGTCGGTGCTGCTGCGCCAGGTGCTGACCGACGTGTACGAGCAGCTCGGGTTCGGGATCCTCGGCGATGCGGTGTTCCGGGACCTGGTGATCGCCCGGATCGTCGAACCCGGCTCGAAGCTCGACGCCGGCCGGGTCCTGCAGGACCTCGGTGCGGATCCGCCGAGCTACGCCACGATCAAGCGACACCTGGGGCAGGTCATCACCGGCAAGTACCGGGATCGCATCGCCGAACAGTGCTTCGTCCATGCCGCCGAAACCGGCGGTCTGAGCCTGTTGTTGTACGACGTGACGACCTTGTACTTCGAGGCCGAAAAGGAAGATGACCTGCGGAAAGTCGGGTATTCGAAGGAACGTCGGGTCGACCCGCAGATCGTCGTCGGACTGCTGGTGGACCGCACCGGGTTCCCGCTCGAGATCGGATGCTACGAAGGCAATTCGGCCGAAACCCACACGATTGTGCCGATCGTGCGGCAGTTCCAGGCGCGCCACGACCTCGACGGGGTCGAGATGGTCGTGGCCGCGGACGCCGGGATGCTCTCGGCGGCCAACCTCGCTGCTCTCGACGACGCGGGGTTGAAGTTCATCGTCGGCTCGCGTGTCACCAAGGCGCCCGGGGATCTCGCCTCCCACTTTCATTGGAACGGCACCGTTTTCACCGACGGTCAGGTCATCGACACGATCACGCCGCGGCACGGCCGCTCGGTGGTGAACAACTCCCGTAAACGCGCCGAACCGGTGTGGGATCCGGCGGAATATCCGAATGCGTGGCGGGCGGTGTGGCAGTACTCGCGCAGTCGCGCCGCTCGTGACGAGAAGACCCTCAACGCGCAGGAAGCCCGCGCCCGGGCGGTGGTCGACGGGGACGCGGTCCCGAAGTCCACGCGGTTCGTGACGGTCACCGCGAAGGGCCGGCGACTGGACACCGCGTCGCTGGAGCGAGCCAGGATGCTCGTCGGCCTGAAGGGCTACGTCACCAATCTTCCTGTCTTGCTGATGGATCCGGGCGAAATCATCGCCAAGTACCACGAGTTGTGGCATGTCGAGCAGTCGTTCCGGATGTCGAAGACGGACCTGCGGGCACGGCCGATCTTCCACCGCACCCGCGACGCGATCGAGGCGCACCTGACCGTGGTGTTCGCGGCATTGGCCGTCTCCCGGGTGGTGCAGGACCGCAGCGGCCTCGCGATCGGCAAGGTCGTCAAGCTGCTGCGGCCGCTGCGGTCGGCGACCATCGCGATCAACGGCACCCGGCACACCTTCCCGCCGCAGGTCGATGCCGACCTGCAGGCCCTACTCGACCGGATTTCGGGGTCCTGACTCACGCACTAACGAAATGAGCCAACTCGGGTCCTACCGTCTACGTGATCACCATGCCCGGGCGGAAAAGCTCCGTCAGGCCACCACCGGGACCCGGCAACCGCTACAGTGAACACGCCCACGAGT
>NZ_JBSFRH010000110.1:0-2018 GCF_053589135.1 Rhodococcus sp. NPDC003382 | reverse complement strand
ACCGCAAACCCCGACACCAACACCCGATCCGCCACCGGCACCACATCCACCGACGACAACCGCACACCACCAGCCCCCGCCAACACACCGAACGCAGCACGCAGGGTCTCGACGGCCCGCTGAGCGGTCTCGGCGTCGAACAGGGCACCGGCGCACGCGAGCGTGCCGGTCAGTCCGTCGGGCGTATCGGCGATCTCGATCTCGAGGTCGGTCTTGACGCTGTTGGTTTCGTCGGCCTCGGTGTACCGGCCGAAGCCGGCGCGGCCGAGGACGTCGTGGGTTTCGTCGACCAGGTCCGCGACCCGGAAGGACACGAGCGTCTGGAACAGCGGGTTGTGCGCGGCCGACGGCGTGGTGCCGCTGACCCGCACGATGTGGTCGAACGGCATGTCCTGGTGGGCGAACCCACCGAGCACGACCTCCCGCACCCGGCCCAGCAACTCGTCCACCGTCGGATCCCCCGACAGATCGTGACGCAACGGCAGCGTGTTCACGAAATACCCCACCACCGACGCCAACGCCTCGTCCGTACGGCCACCCACCGGCGACCCCACCACGATGTCGTCACCGGCACCCAACCGCTGCATCGCGATGACGACCGCGGCCTGGACCAGCATGTACATCGTGACGTCGCGTTCCGTGCACACCCGCCGCAGCGCGGCCGAGACCTCCGGATCGATCGTGAAGGCGAGTTCGTACCCGGCGAAGTCCTGGACCGCCGGGCGCGGCCGGTCGGTGGCGATCATCGACACCTCCGGGACGCCCGTGAGCCGGTCACGCCAGTAGTCGACGTGGTCGGCCGCGGCGGTTCCGGGCCGGTCGGCGCCGGCGAGCATCGCGTCCTGCCAGGCCGCGAAGTGCCGGAACGTCACGGATTCCGGCGTCCACTGCGGTGCGGTGCCGCCGCGGCGCGCGGTGTAGGCGCCGAGGAGGTCGCCGAGCAGCGTCGGCGTCGACCATTCGTCGACGAACGCGTGGTGCACCGCCAGCGCCGCGACCTGCGGCCGGCCGTCGACGGTGAACACCGCGGCACGCATCGCCGGGTCCAGACGGAGGGAGAGCGGACGATTCACCCACTGCGCGACCGCGTCGGTCAGGGTGCCGGCATCGCTCACGATCTCCTCGACGGGGAACGCGCCGGTGCGCGGAGCCTCTACGTCGAGCTCGATGCCGTCCGGTCCGGGTACCAGCCGGGACCGCAGTGCCTCGTGTCGCATGGTGAGGTCGGTCAGTGCCGCCGCCCACGCGTCGGCGGAGAAGTCGTCGGGCACGGTGAGCACGAGCGGCACGGTGTAGACCGAGCCGGCTCCGGTGATCTGCTCGATCACCCACAGTGACCGCTGACCCGCCGACGCCGGAACCGTCTCCGGCACGACGACGTCGGCGACACCGATCGAGATCGCGCCCTCGGCTGCGTCGAGAGTGCGGGCGAGATCGCCGACGGACCGGGCCTCGAACAGGTCGCGCAGCGTCAGCTTGCGGGCGAAGCGGGCGGCCAGCCGCGCCACGGCCCGGGTCGCGAGCAGCGAGTGCCCGCCGAGGTCGAAGAAGTCGCTGTCGACACCCATCGGAACGGTCTCGTCCAAGCCGAGCACGTCGCGGAAGACCTCGGCCACGGCCCGTTCCGACTCGGTGGCCGGTGCCCGGCCTCCGTCGTGGACCGGTGCCACCGGCTCCGGCAGCGCCTTGCGGTCGAGCTTGCCGTTGACGGTCACCGGCAGCTCGTCGAGCACGGTGATCGTGGGCGGCACCATGTAGTCCGGCAGCCGCGACGAGAGATGTTCCCGCAGAGTGGAAGTCGGATCCTCAGCGTTCCAGGTTCCACGGTCGAGCGTGCAGTAGGCGGCGAGAGTCGCGTCGCGACCGGAGGTTCCGGTCCGGGCGATCACCGCGGACGAACGGACCCACGGATGGGCATCGAGGGCGGCGCGGATTTCGTCGAGTTCCACCCGGAACCCGCGGATCTTCACCTGATCGTCACACCGACCCAGATACTCCAACCCACCGAACGCATTCCA
>NZ_JBSFRH010000109.1:0-2075 GCF_053589135.1 Rhodococcus sp. NPDC003382 | reverse complement strand
ACCGCAAACCCCGACACCAACACCCGATCCGCCACCGGCACCACATCCACCGACGACAACCGCACACCACCAGCCCCCGCCAACACACCGAACGCGCCGCGCAGCGCGGCGACGAATCGTTCGGCCGTGGCGGCCTCGAACAGTTCGGTGGCGTAGTCGACGGTCATGTCGAGTCCGGAATCGGTTTCGGAGACCGAGATCTCGAGGTCCGCCTTGACGACCGCCAGGTCTGCCGGTTCGGTGACCGAGTCGAGCCCGGCCCCGAACGCCAGGTCGCCGGAGTCGGCGCGGTAGGCGAGCATGACCTGGTAGAGCGGATTGTGGGTGCCGATGCGTTCGGCGCCCGACGCCCGGACGATCTCCTCGAACGGCAGGTCCTGGTGGGCGAACCCACCGAGCACGACCTCCCGCACCCGGCCCAGCAACTCGTCCACCGTCGGATCCCCCGACAGATCGTGACGCAACGGCAGCGTGTTCACGAAATACCCCACCACCGACGCCAACGCCTCGTCCGTACGGCCACCCACCGGCGACCCCACCACGATGTCGTCACCCGCACCCAACCGCTGCATCGCGATCGCGACCGCGGCCTGGACCAGCATGAACATCGACACCCCGGCACGGTCCGCGGTCGCGTGCAGCGCCTCGGTGATGGCTGCATCGACACCGCCGCGGACCTGCGCACCGTGGAAGTTCGGAGCCGTCGGGCGCGGGCGATCCAGTGCGATCGACGACGAGACCGGCGCCTCGTCGAGGACCCGTGCCCAATAGGCGCTCTGCTCGGCACGCACCGAGTCCGGGTTGTCGGCCGACCCGAGGAGCTCGCGCTGCCACACCGCGTAGTCGGCGTACTGCACTGCGGGCATGTCCCATTCGGGTGTGTGGCCGGCGCGGCGGGCCCGGTACGCGGCGGAGAGGTCGGACATCACGGTCGGGAACGACCAGTCGTCGATCGCCGCGTGGTGCACGGAGAGCACGAGCACGCACTCGTCGGACCCGGTGCGCAGGATCAGGGTACGCAGCGGCAGGTCGGTGTCGAGGCGGAACGGCCGGCGGCCGAACTCGTCGATGCGCGCCTGCGTATGCACCGGATCGGTGCACTCCGCGACGGTGACGTCGAGTTGACCTGCGACGGCTGCCGGTTCGACGATCCGCTGATACACGGCCGCATCGGATTCGGTGACCGTGTCGGCCGGAACCAGCAGCGTGCGCAACGCTTCGTGCCGTCGAACGAGATCGGCGACGGCCGCGGCGAGTGCGTCGGTGTCGATCTGTCCGCGCAGACGCAGGACGGTCGGCACGTTGTACTGCGCGTCCACGCCGGTGAGCTGCTCGATCATCCAGAGCGACTGCTGGCCGTAGGACGCGGGCAGCGGATCGGGACGCACCGCATCCCCGACACGAGGACGATGCGCGACGCGACGGGCACCGTCGAGGGCAGCGGCGAGCGTGCCGACGGTCGGGGTCTCGAAGATCGAACGCAGGGACAGGGACACTTCGTGCTCGGCATTGAGGCGCGTGAGAACTCTTGTCGCGGACAGGGAATGCCCGCCGAGTGCGAAGAAGTCGCTGTCGACGCCGACGGTCACGGTGTCGTCGAGGTCCAGCGCAGCCCGGAAGGCACGCGCGACCGACAGCTCCGCGGGCGACTGCGGCTCGCGGCCGGAATGGTCCGTGGCCGCGGGCACGGGCAGTGCGGCGCGGTCGAGCTTGCCGTTCGCGGTGATCGGCAGCTCCGGCAGCACCATCAGCGCCGACGGCACGAGGTGGGCCGGCAGCGTGTCGACGAGTCGGGCACGCAGCGCGGACGGATCGAGTTCGTCCACCGTGCAACCGTTTTCGGGCGTGACGTAGGCGACCAAACGGGTCTCCGCACCGGTGCCGTGGGCGACGACGGTCGCGGAACCGACGACGTCGATCGTGGTGAGCGCGGCTTCGATTTCACCGACCTCGATGCGCTGGCCGCGGATCTTCACCTGGAAATCCGACCGACCCACATACTCCAACCCACCCGACGGCAACCACCGCACCAGATCCCCCGTCCGATACAACCGCCCACCCGCAGTGAACGGATC
>NZ_JBSFRH010000108.1:0-2159 GCF_053589135.1 Rhodococcus sp. NPDC003382 | reverse complement strand
TCTCTACCAGGTAGGACCCCACGTCCTCATCTCACGCCACACCGCCCGAATGTCCCCGGCCGCCGTCAGCGAACTCCTGGTGAGAAAACCTCAGTGACTGGTAGCAGACGTGGGACGGGTTGAACGTGTACCACGGGTGGCCCGCGATCGCGCTGCCGAA
The DNA here is from genome assembly GCF_053589135.1 of Rhodococcus sp. NPDC003382. Classification (NCBI taxonomy): domain Bacteria; kingdom Bacillati; phylum Actinomycetota; class Actinomycetes; order Mycobacteriales; family Nocardiaceae; genus Rhodococcus; species Rhodococcus sp. NPDC003382. Next base: position 1,999 of record NZ_JBSFRH010000108.1, on the reverse strand, counting down.
GAACTCGTGCTTCTTGCCGCGGACGTCGGTGGCGGTGACGTGGTTGCTGAACGCGAGCATGTCGACGCGCTCGGCTCGAATTGTCCCGTCGACCAGGCCGTGGACTTCGCCGTGGTCGACGACGTAGCCGAAGCGGATCTTGTCGTAGAACACCTGTCCGCGTTCGATCCGCATCGGGACGGCCATGTGCATGGCGAATTCTTCACCGAAGTTGATCGAGACCCACGAAACCGAGCGGGTGCCGATTTCGGGGCGGGGTCCCCAGCTGTGGTCCATTCCCTCGTAGGATTCGACCTGGTAGGTCTTGCCTCGCAGTTCCAGCTCGCCGCGGATGCGGCCTTTGACTTCGAAGTGTCCGTTCTCCCATTCGTTGCCTTTGCGTGGATCGTTCGATGTGGCTCGATCGATGTCGAGCAGTGGGTTCTGGTTCGGGTCGTGTGGGTCGAACGGGTCGTGGAGTCCCTCGAAGGTGAGGTCGAAACTCGCTGCGCCGAGGGCATTCTTGTATTGCATCCGGTAGTTGCGCGGACCGTCCGAGGAGACGGTCAGGCCGTTCTCCAGGGAGTAATTGCTGAACGATTCTGGGCAGGGTAGGTGCATCTGAGGATCGGTGAAGTCGACCTCGTAGGGTTGGCGGCAGAAGCCCTGTCCCAGGATGACCGAGGAGAGGGTGACGCCGAGGTTGGGTCGGGCCAGCACGTAGGCGTTGCCCAGGATTCCTGCCTCGGGGACGGAGATGATCAGGACGGTGGTTTCGGTCCAGGTCCGGTCGGTGAGGTCGCGGGGATGGAATTCGGTATCGGTGTAGTGGATCACAGGTTTCCTCGTGTAGGGGAATTCGGGAGAACCGATCGGTCGGTTGGGTCAGTCATTCTGGAGTTGAGCAGTTTTCGTACTCTTCGGTGTGGTGGCCGGAAGATTCTTGGAGAGCGCGATCATGAGCACACCCCCGATCCCGAGGACGATCGCGCCGACGAGGAAGGAGACGCTGTTGCCGGTCTCGCCGGGGAACGCGTCGCGGATGACGCCGAACATGTACGGGGAGACGAATCCGCCGATGTTGCCGATGCTGCTGATCAACGCGATTCCGGACGCGGCGGCCGCACCGGCGACGACTTTCGGGGCGGTGGTCCAGAACGTCGGAATCGTGGCCATCGCACCGACTGTGCCGATGCAGATCGCGATGGCGGCGACGAGCGGACTCGACGATACGGTGGCCGCTGCGACCACCCATCCGCCCGCACCGATCAAAGTGGGAACAGCGAAGTGCCACATACGTTCCTGGGTTCGGTCCGAACTCCGGGAGATCACCACCATGGCAATTCCGGTGAAGATGTACGGTACTGCAGCGATGTAGCCGATGCCGGTCGTGCCGACGGTGCCGCCGGTCATCTCCTTGATGATCGAGGGGAGGAAGAAGCCCATGAGGTAGATGGGCACGACCATCGAGAAGTACACGGCCGAAAGCGCAAGCACCCGTATATTTTTCAGGCCGTCCGTCCACGACGAGTGGCCGTTTCCGTCCCCGGTGACGCCGGAATTCTCCCGGCGGATCGTGTCGGTGATCCATTGCGCTTCCGAAGCGTCGAGCCACCGGGCATCGCCCGGCTCGTTCGGGAGGAACTTGATGATCACCGCGGCGAGGAGCAGGCAGGGTAGTCCCTCGGCCAGGAACATGAATTGCCATCCGTGAAGACCCCACGGGTGGAACGACATGAGAGTGCTCGTCAGAGGGGAGCCGATGGCCGAGGCGACCGGGATGGCAAGGAAGAAGAGTCCGAGGATTCGCCCACGGTTCGCGGACGGTACCCAGCGGGTGAGGTAGTACACCACGCCGGGTAGCAGGCCCGCTTCCGCGGCACCAAGCAGGAACCGCATGCCGTAAAACATCCATACGTTGAGGCTTTCTCACCAGGCGGGGGCTTGTAGGTGAAGAAGCACGAGGGCGGCAGCGGTTATCGCGCCGATCCTCCACGGACACAGACTGATTCGTTGTAAA
>NZ_JBSFRH010000107.1:0-2178 GCF_053589135.1 Rhodococcus sp. NPDC003382 | reverse complement strand
CGGGCGGCGACGGTCAGCACCGAGGCTTTGCCGTCGGCGGTGGCGCGCATCCGGGCATCGGCGCGCAGGGTGCAGAACTTGTCCACGCTCGCCTGTGCCTGCTCGGCGGTCAACTCGTCGGCCACGGACCTCCACCACCGCTGTGCTGCAGTGTGATTGGCCTTCTCGACAACGCCTTTGCGGTTCCCGGACCGTGGCGGGCAGATCGCCGGCACGACACCGTAGTACTTGGCGACGCCGGCGAAGGAGGCGGTGACCTTGCCGCTGTCCGGGTGGCAGACCGTGGCCATCCGATCGAACCGCCAAGTGCGGGTCAGGCCGCCGAGTTTGCGGCAGATCCGGTCCAGGCCGTCGATCAGATGCGGCTGGGTCATTGCCGGGGCGAGCACCCCACGCCACCGGCCGGAGTGCGCGAGCGAGCCGACGAGCAGGTAGGCGGTCTTGCCCCATCCCCAGGCCTCGGGTGGGTTCGGTAGTTCGACCCAGTCCCATTGGGTTTCCTCGCCGGGTGGGTGCTCGATGACCGCGTTCGGCCGGTCGGTCGCGCAGGCGCAGGACTCGCAGACGGGCCGGAGCTTTCGTTGTCGGATCTGGCGGGTCAGCGTCTGGTACGAGGCCGTGTAGCCGAGGTCCTCGAGTTCGTCGCACAAGGTCCGCGCCCACAGGTGCGGATCCTCGCGCAGGCGGGCCGTCACATAGGCGACGAACGGCTCGAACGGGTCCTCACCAGCGGGTTTGCGGACGCCGGGGGTGGTGGTGCCGTTCAGGTAGTTGCGGATGGTGCGCCGGTTTCGGCCGGTGTGCCGGGCGATCGCCGCGATCGTCCAGCCTCGTTTGTGCAGTGCGTGGATCTCCACGTCTTCCTCCCATGTCAACATGAGAAAGCGGGTCTCCTTCGAGTAGCCGGTGCGTGGTCAGAGACCACCAGCATCGAAGGAGACCCGCCCTCATCGGCGGAGCCACACGGGTGAGCACTTTCGGTGAGCAGGACTGAGCAGATTCAATGAGCGCCATCAATAGCCAGCGCACGTTTGTCGAATGGGGCCCCATGTGGTGATGTAGTCCATCCGATCATCGAAGTGCATCACGCGATCGCTCATTACGCTGCCAAAGTTCACCCATAGAATCGGCGCGGACCATGCTTGTTCGACCACGTACCGGTTCACCGCTTGATACCGAAGGTTGCGGTCCTCTGCTGTGAGACGGTTGTCGATTGCCCTTGCCAACAACTGATCGAACTCAGGTGTGGTTCCGCCCGGGTTCATGGCTGCGCCCCAGCGGAATTCGGACCTGACACCGAACTCGACGCCGGTCGACGGCGTATGCAGCATGCCGGCACTTTCACCCTTTCGCCACCGAGTGAGCGCCTCCACAGCATCGATGAACATAAGATTGAAGCCGATACCCACAGTCTCGAGTTGCTGCTGCATCGCTTCACCGACCGCCTTGGGGGTAGTAACCGGCATCAGAACGTCGCCGAGGTCGACCCCGTCGGCGTATCCGGCCTCGGCAAGCAGAGCCGTAGCTTTGGCTGGATCATAGGCGTACACCCCTTCGAGCCGTGGATCGTAGCCGGGTAGACCGTCACGCTGGTGCTGGTACTTGGGCGTCGAGCCTGGAAACACTGCCTGAGAAATGGTTGTACGGTCGTAAGCGTAGTTGACTGCTTGCGGACCTGGAGGGACTCGAGTGCGCCGTGTTTCGGATTCAGAAATAGATCGAGCGCCATCCCACTCGGTTCCCGGACTATCTTGATACCGCGTCGCCCTTCGACCGAGGCCAGCCGGTCTGGCCACAGCGAGATCAGGTCCACAGTACCTCCGATAACGCCGTTGATCTGAGCTTGGTAATCGGAGAATGTCCGGTGCTCGATGCGCGCCAGTCGCGCTGCCTCAGGATCCCAATAGTTGTCACGGTCACGGACCAGAATGAGAGATTCGCCCGGTTCGAAACTCTCGAGTGCGTAAGCACCCGAACCGTTGGTCTCGACCCCGGGATCGCCGTGAAGGATCAGGTCCGGGTGCATAATAAGTCCCGCCATCTGAGCAAGCTTGTATGGAACGAATGGCGTGGGAGTGGACAGCGCTAGTGCCGCACCCGTGAACCTTTGCCCCGTTGCAGCCGACACGCCGACCACTTCCGGTGTGCCGGCCACGGCATCGGTCAACCTGGTCGAGT
>NZ_JBSFRH010000106.1:0-2405 GCF_053589135.1 Rhodococcus sp. NPDC003382 | reverse complement strand
TTCGTCGCTACATCATCTGGCGGAACAAGCACGCAGTCGACGAGAAACTACGCGAGATCGTCGACAGGGCAAACGTTGCGTGATGCGGCACTAGATCGGGAGTGCGACACCGAGTTCAAGGGGAAATCAATAATGGAGCCAGGATTGACGAGGCCCGCGGTTACGCACCACACGGCGATGCCCCGCATCCGCCTTACTCAGTCGTCGCCGGTTCAAACCTCAATAGCGTTTGCGTCGAACAAGGATTGGCCTCGCGAGGGAGCTATCCATATCAGATCTGACGTTGCGGGGCCGGCGTTGCCGCTCCGACCTTCCTCGCCGCTGGGGAGGGATCGAACCGACTCCACCTCATACCTGCCGTTTCACCACCACGGCGCCACCGCGCTCGGCCGGGAACGAACCGGCCGTACACGCGACAAGTCGTCATCGCGGCCCACGTCCTTCCCGCGCCGGATCAACAGGTACGTCGCCGCGACCATCGACAAGGTGACGTGTCGGTACCACGCCCGGTATCCGCGGACCTGATAGTCCTTGAGACCGGCTTCTTTTCGGGCGACTCGGAGACACTTCTCGATTGCCGACCGTCCCTCGGCGACTCGGGCGAGTTCGGACAGGATGCAGCCAGCCGGGCCGAAGCACAGGTAGTAGGCGATGTCGGACGGGTCGGTGATCGATCGTCCGGCGAGGAGCCAGTTCCCGAATTGTCGTCCCGACCTGTGGAGGTCCACTGCCGCCCAGTCTCGAACACGATGTCCCGTCAGCTCGTCGCCGTGGCTGAGCCTGTGCCATACCGTCTCCGACAACTCGCCGATCACCTCGCGGGCCGTGCAGACCTGCAGGTGTGCCGTGGTCACGCGGCAGTCGCCCGGAATCTCGAGGACATGCGGGACGCTCCGCTCCTCCAGTGATCTCCGCAGATTCTCCGATCGCCCATAGAGGACGCCGGCAGTGAACCAGGCGAACGGCACGTTTGCGTCGAGAGCTCGGCCGAGCATCGTCTCGGCTAGATCGGCCGGGCTCCGGTACCCCACCGAGTCGTCGATGCCGGCCGCACGGCATCGGTCCCGATGGTCCGTCCATTCTCTCGGCAGGTACAGCTCCCGGTCGATCAGGCCCCACCCTTTCTGGGATGCGTACGCCAGGAAGATCCCGGTCTGGGCGTTGCTTGTCCTTTCGGTTTTCGATACCCAGGGCGCCACCCCGGCAGACCGGTCGCCTCGCTTCGGGAAACACAGGTCGCCAACAATCAGCAGGCCCTGCCAGACATCACCGACCAACTGGACCACCAGGTCACGCACGTCGTCGCGTACGCCATCCTCATCCCACGATGCTGCGTTCAGCAACCGTTGCATCCCCTCCGGGCCGGTCTCGCCCGCCGCCTCCGCCAGGGTCCACCCGTTCTTGCGCTCGATATCGCCCAAGAGGCCGTGGACATAAGCCCACATCCGCCGGCGCGGTTCGACGCGCGGGAATCGATGTGCGAACCGGGCACAGAAGACCTCGAATGCGGGCCCGGGCGAGCGCCCCTCACCACCGTCGGGGCCGGCAACCAATTGCGTGCGATCCGAATCTTTGGTCACGATCTGTCGTTGTAGAGCATCCCCGCCTGCCGAGGAACACTCGACCGCCACAGGTGATGTAGACCACTCCTGGGCATCGAGGGTGGGCTCGGTTCCCGAAGGCAACGTCGCAGACCCTGCGAATCCCACGTTCTGCGCCCCGACCCAGGCTGTGTCGCGGGACGCGCTCTACTGCATCCGTCGTTGAACAGCAAGCACATCGCAGAACCACCCTGTCGACCCCGACAGTCGGCTCGTGTCCCGGCATACCGGATGGAGCCGAAGATGTCGTTGTTTCGTCGTTCCGGGCCTTCTTATGGTTCGCGGTGACGTCGTCACTTCCGCTGGGGTATCAGCCCCTCCGCGACCTACACCTCAGAAGGTTCAGGTGACCATGGACAACCACCGCCGGCAGAACACCGCCGCACAACCCTACGAATCCGGTCCCCCGAGTCCGGAATCCACCATTTCGCGGAAGATCTCGTTCCGGATCGTTCCGATGCTGTTTCTCGGCGCACTGCTCAGTTACGTGGACCGCACAAACATCGGCGTGGCCAAACTCGAAATGCAGGCGGACCTCGGCCTTTCCGAGGCTGCCTTCGGTCTGGGCGCCGGCATCTTCTTCATCGCGTACGTACTCTTCGAGGTCCCGAGCAACATCGCACTTCACCGGGTCGGCGCCCGAATCTGGATTGCCCGCATCATGGTGACGTGGGGCCTGGTGACTTCCTTGATGTCACTGGTCGACAACGAGGTTTTCTCACCAGGAGTTCGCTGACGGCGGCCGGGGACATTCGGGCGGTGTGGCGTGAGATGAGGACGTGGGGTCCTACCTGGTAGAGATCG
>NZ_JBSFRH010000105.1:0-2426 GCF_053589135.1 Rhodococcus sp. NPDC003382 | reverse complement strand
AATCAGTCTGTGTCCGTGGAGGATCGGCGCGATAACCGCTGCCGCCCTCGTGCTTCTTCACCTACAAGCCCCCGCCTGGTGAGAAAACCTCAGTGACCGGAGGCGACGCAGAAGTGATTGCCGTCCGGGTCGGTCAGCGTCACCCAGCGGAACGCGCCCATGTCCTCGCGATGCACCTCGGTCGCACCGGCGGCCACGAGCCGCGCGACCTCGTCGTCGAGGTTCTCGGTGCCGAGGTCGAGGTGGACGCGGTTCTTGCCCGGCGTGGGGTCGGCGACCTTCTGGAAGCCGAGCCGCTGCGGCGAGTCCGGCAGGGCGACGATGTAGAAGAATCCACCGTTGTCCTGGTCGATGCGCCCGCCCGTCTGCTCGGCCCACCAGGTGGCGAGCGGTCCGGGATCGGTGCTGTCGAATGTGATCATGCCGATGCTGAGTGCCATGCAGTGAAGCTAACGCTTCCCGTGTGCCTTTGTGGCGCCTGGGACCGCCACAAGGAAACACCACAAAGATGCGTATTCCTACTCAGGAAACTGGTGGGTGAAGCGGGCAGAATGATCATCGATACCGCGCCTTGGGGGAGGATTCCGGTATCGATCCGGGACCCGATCGGGGGGTCGGCTCCCGGACACTCGGGACGAGGGGCTTTGCCGCTGATCGGGACAGCGACGGAGCCCCTCGTCCTTGTCTCGGGATCTCTAGTTCTGCCGAGCGTTCTGCCGAGCGGGCGGGTTGACGAACCAGAGGTTCTCCTCGACCAGGTGCTCGCTCTTCCAGCCGTCGGCGGTGCGCACGACGCGATGGTGGTAGTTGCCGCCGCAGAACGACAGCGCGTCCATTCCGGGCAGTTGCATGGGGTTGTAGAACATCGCGGTCACGTCGGCCCGGTCGCCGTCGAGGCTGATCTGGATGTTGCTGATGAAGTGCTGCGTCATGGGCACCGCGTCGAGCGCGCGGGACAGGATCGCGACGACCTCGTCGCGCGACCCCGGCGGATACCCGACGGAGCTGTAGTCGAGGTGCGCGTCGTCGGTGAAGACCGAGGCGAGCGCCTCCCAGTCCTTCGTGTCGACGGACCGCGCGTAGCGGTAGAGCAGCTCTTTGATCTCGAGCTTGTCGTGAACGGCCTGCACATCCATCAGGCGAGAATAAGACATTCGATACAGGAGAGGAACATTTCCGCGGAGACATTTCGGCCCCGGAACGAGCGATGGGTGCCTCCCTGTCGTCGAGCAACAGGGAGGCACCCATCACCGTGGCGCCGGGGTCGGTCAGGCGGAGACGACCGCGTCCAGAACGCTGTAGAACATGCCGAGGCCGTCGTCGCTGGGGCCGGTGAGCGGCTCGGTGGCGTGCTCGGGGTGCGGCATCAGGCCGACGACGCGGCCGTTCGCCGACGCGATGCCGGCGATTCCGCGCTGCGAGCCGTTGGGGTTGTCGCCGGCGTACCGGAACACGACGCGACCCTCGCCCTCGAGTTCGTCGAGCACTTCCTGCGACGCCTGGTAGCGGCCTTCCCCGGACTTGAGGGGAACGAGGATCTCGGCCCCGGCCTCGTAGCGGGAGGTCCATGCGGTCGAGTTCGACTCGACCTTGAGCCACTGGTCGCGGCAGATGAAGTGCAGGCCCTCGTTGCGGGTGAGCGCGCCGGGCAGCAGGCCCGCCTCGCACAGCACCTGGAAGCCGTTGCAGATACCCAGCACCGGCATGCCGCCCTTGGCCGCCTCGACAACCTTGCCCATCACGGGCGCGAAGCGCGCGATCGCGCCGCAACGCAGGTAGTCGCCGTAGGAGAAGCCGCCGGGCACGATGACCGCGTCGACACCCTTGAGGTCGGCGTCGCCGTGCCACAGGCTCACGGCCTCACCGCCGGCGAGCTTGACCGCGCGGGCCGCGTCGACGTCGTCGAGCGTGCCCGGGAAGGTGATGACTCCGATGCGGCTCATGCTTCACCGTCGATCCGGCGCACCGTCCAGTCCTCGATCACGGTGTTGGCGAGCAGACCCTCCGCGATCTTCTCGAGCTCGGCGTCGTCGACGCTGCCGTCGATCTCGAGCTCGAAGCGCTTCCCCTGGCGGACATCGGATACGCCCGGGAAGCCCAGCCGCGACAGCGCCCCGACAATGGCCTGGCCCTGGGGGTCGAGAATCTCGGCCTTGGGCATGACTTCGACGACGACACGAGCCACGTGCTGCTCCTCGGTAGTAGTGCTGGCGCCCGGGGACGGACACCGGACGAACAGCAGTTTACCGGGAGGGCCTCGAACACCGGGCACCGGTCGACGCACTTCACAGATATACCCCCAGGGGGTATAAAGGAGGAGTGTCCACACAAAAGGAGGAATCTCAATGAAGTTGTCAAGCCGCCGCGACGGTAGACGCGGGCTGGTAGACCGCCTCGTCGCGGAGCATCGCCCACAACACGTTCAC
>NZ_JBSFRH010000104.1:0-2713 GCF_053589135.1 Rhodococcus sp. NPDC003382 | reverse complement strand
TCTACCAGGTAGGACCCCACGTCCTCATCTCACGCCACACCGCCCGAATGTCCCCGGCCGCCGTCAGCGAACTCCTGGTGAGAAAACCTCACTGTATTTCGCCTCGTACTTGATCAACGATGTGGGCTTCTCTATTTCGCAATGGCAGACGGCGTGGGGAACCATGCTCCTCGCCTGCCTTCCCGGTAACCTCGCGGCCGGCTACCTGTCCGATCGCGTGGGAATGGCGAATGTCGTCGCCTGGGGAGGCGGATTCGCCCTGGCGATATCCCTGGTCGGATGGTACGTCGTTCCACACCTTCTCGGTACAGACTTCGCAGCACTACTCGCAGTTGCCGTAGTGAGCGGGATCGGTCTCGGCGGGTTCACTCCCGTAACGGCTATGGTCGCCCTGCTTGCGCCCCGCCAGAGGGCTGCCGCACTCGCGATCGCCAATCTCGGCGCCGGGCTCAGTAATGCCGTCGGCCCCGCGATCGTGCGACTGTTCCTCGGCCCCTTGGGTATTGCGGGCTTGACGTTCCTTTTCGCCGGACTGTATGCCGCGTGTATCCCTCTGGCGTACCTCATTCGGCTAACGAGGATGGCTCCGGCCCCGAAACCCGACGACAACTACGAAAGAAGCGCCGTCCAGCACACGACCGCAGACCAGCCTTCCATGCATCTTTGACGGCGGCGACCTGTTCCGCCGTTGTGGTGAAACGTTCGCTTCCTGACTAGCGATAGGGCAGTGGAGGTCGGCGTCGTGCCGGCGCACCGAACGTCCGATCCCGGATCATTCCCCCGAGATCCGGGAACGGCTGGGCCACCGATCCCCCGCCGGTGGCCCGAACTGCTGGAAGGCTCGACCTGACCCCTGTTGGTCGAGCCTTCCAGCGCAGTGCCGCGGCGAGTTTGCGCGGCGCGTGGTGGTGTGCTTGTCGATCGGGCGGGTCCGATCGGTGTGCTCCGCGGGGAAAGTCAACCCGGTGTGGGGAAAAGAACCGCCGAGGGACGCTTGGGTGCATGGCTTTTTGAGTGTCCGCCCTACCCTTCCTAGGTGATAAATGGGTTCTGGGTGCAGGCGGGGTCGGGCCGTGTGCGGGATGGGGACGTAGATGCCGCCCGACACGCCCGCGTTACCTGTCGGGGGAGGCGCCGGTCATCGCCGAATTCGTTGCCGGTGGTTGGCAGTTGGTGTACTTCGCCGAACCGGGCCGGTCGGGGGAGATCACCCTAAGGAAGGGCCGCAAGTACGAAGGGTTACGTGCCGGCCAATTGCGGTCCTCGACCATGCGTGCCGTTCCTCCGTTGGCGGAGACCGGTGCTCCGACACGCGATCTCGACTCAGCCGTATCTCGGAGCGGGCCGGCACCGGGGTGATGCCCACCTGCGATGCGCTGCCGCTCCGGCGGCGCACCGGAACCGGAGCGATGAGCGCCGTGTGTGGGCCGCGCTCACGGTCTGGTTCGCCACTTCCGGTCACGCCGTTTCGGCGCCGCCAGGTACGATGCTTGAGGCATGACAGAGCTCGAACCCACGGACTATGCCGCGACGCTCGAAGAACTCGAACGCCGCGTCTACCAGGCGCAGCGGAAAGTGAATACCGAGCTGATCCGCCTCTACTGGCAAGTCGGTCACACGATCTTGGAACGTCAGCAGACCGAGCGGTGGGGAAGCAAGGTGCTGTCCCGCCTCGCCACGGACTTACGCGCCGAATTCCTAACCATGAAGGGCTTCTCGCGAGCGAACCTGTTCTACATGCGAGGCTTCGCTGAGGCATGGCTTGACGTAGACGCAATCGTCCAATAGCCCATTGGACAATTGCCGTGGAGTCACATCGCCGAACTGCTCGACAAGCTCGACGACCATGATCTGCGACAGTGGTACGCCGCTCAGGACGTCGAGTACGGGTGGTCGCGCTCTGCGCTTGCTCATCAGATCACGACCCGCCTCCACGACCGTCAGGGTGCTGCGCCCTCGAACTTCGGCGCCGCGCTCGAACAGCGGGACTCCGAGCTGGCACAGCAGCTCACCAGGGATCCGTTCACACTGGAATTCCTTGCGATCGACAGCGATTCGGGCGAGCGGGAACTCGAGGAGCGTCTGGTCGCGCGGATCATCGATACGCTGCGCGAGCTGGGGCGGGGATTCGCATTCGTGGGTGCATTCGACGTCGACCGGGGACGACTTCCACATCGATCTGCTGTTCTTCCACGTCGAGCAGCTTCGTTACGTGGTCATCGAGCTCAAGACGACGAAGTTCGATCCCCGTGATGCCGGCCAACTCGGCTTCTACGTTGCTCTGGTTGAGGATCGACTGCGCATCAGCGATATACATCCGCCGACCGTGGGCATGTTTCTCGTGGCCGAGAAGAACGACACCGTCGTCCGCTACGCTCTCGCCGGCACCGAGCAGCCTGTCGCCGTGTCCCGATACGACCTGACGGCATCCGCCCAGGACGCTCTGCCCGCCGAAGAAGCCCTGACTCGTGTCACCCTCGAGGTCACCGCCGATGAGGGTGCCGTGGGGCAGGTGCCGCACACCGAGCCTCGCACGTAAAGACCGTTCCGTCATCGGTACTCCATGTGCCCACCATCAGCGGCAGCGGCACGGGTGTGCCCCGCACGGGTGATGTGCCGGGAGTGTCCGATAAACGGTGGAACCGGCCTGGCATCGGTTAGTTGATGCGTCCTTCGAAAGTGATCGCGAAGGCGTTCAAGGCAGGCTTCCACC
>NZ_JBSFRH010000103.1:0-2889 GCF_053589135.1 Rhodococcus sp. NPDC003382 | reverse complement strand
CCCACCCGCAGTGAACGGATCGGCGACGAACCGCGACGCGGTCAACCCCATCCGCGCGTGATAGCCCCGCGCCAACTGCACCCCACCGAGATACAACTCACCCACCACACCGACCGGCACCGGACGCAACCACCCGTCCAACACCACCACCGACGTATTGGCCACCGGCAACCCGATCGGCACCGACGCGCGGTCGTCGTCGGCGGGTCCGTAGGCGTGGTACGTGACGTCGACCGCGGCCTCGGTGGGGCCGTAGAGGTTGTGCACCCGGTCACCGACGAGTTCGGCTGCCGTGTGGGCGGTCGCTGCCGGCAGCGCCTCACCCGAGCAGAAGATGCGGCGGACGGTCGCGAGGCGGTCCGGGGACGGCGCGGATTCGACGAACGCGGCCAGCATGGACGGCACGAAGTGCAACGTGGTGATCCGTTCCGCGGCGATCACGTCGGTGAGGTACTGGGGGTCGCGGTGGCCGTCGGGCCGGGCCATCACGAGGGTGGCGCCGGTGATCAACGGCCAGAAGAACTCCCACACCGACACGTCGAAGCTCGAGGGGGTCTTCTGAAGGATCCGGTCGTCGGCGGTGAGCGGGTAGGTGTCCTGCATCCACACCAGGCGGTTCACGATCGCCTCGTGGGTGACGACGACGCCCTTGGGCCGGCCGGTGGACCCGGACGTGTAGATCAGGTACGCGGCATCGCGGACGGTGAGCGACCGGTCGGCGTGCGCCGCGTCGGTGCGGGTCTCCGCAGTGGTGTCGGCCGCGGTGTCCGCGGCGATGACGGGCACGGTCAGGTCCGCGAGGAGATCGGCTCGGTCGGCGGCGGTGGCGTCGGTGACGACCGCGGCGGGTTCGGCGTCGTCGAGGATGTAGGCGATCCGGTCCGCCGGGTAGGCGGTGTCGACGGGGACGTACGCGGCGCCGGTGCGCAGGATTGCGCACAACACCAGCGGCAGCCGCTCGGAGCGGGCGAGGAGCACCGCGACCCGATCCCCCACCCGGACGCCGTGTTCGCGCAAGCGATTCGCGAATCGCTCGACGGCCGTGTCGAATTCGCGGTAGGTCAGCGTGCGGTCCTCGAACCGCACGGCAGGGGCGTCGGGCGTGCGGCGTGCCTGCCGGACGAGCAGGTCGTCGAGGGTGGTGGGTTCGAGTTCGCGGACGGCTCCGGTGCCGAGATCGGCGATCGTGGCGAAATCGGCGTCCAGGAGCATCGCAGTGCGCGCGACGGGCGTGCCGTCGGCGGAGAGCGCCGCCTCGACGAAGCGGGCCAGTCGCAGTGCGACGAGTTCCAGGTCCCTTTCGCTGTAACGGTCGGCGTCGGCGTCGAACTGCAGTTCGACGGCGCCGGCGGCGGTCTGGCGCACGGTCAGGGACAGATCGCGCACCGGTCCGCGCGCGAGCGAATGCACCTGGGCGTCGAGGCCGTGGAAGCGCAGCTCGTCGCCGAACGGTTTGATGTTGAGCCACGGTCCGGACACGGCGGCACCGGATTCGGTACGAACGTCACGGGCGATCCGCTCTCCGCGGTACCGCCCGTGGGCACCGGCTGCACGGATCGCGGCAATCGCGGCGGCGGTCACGGACTCCGCAGTGGCATCGGCGGCGACCGGGATGCGCAGCGGCACGACGTTGACCGCCATCGTCGGGACCGTCATCGCGGCGGAGCCGAAGCGGTTCATCAGCGGGAACTCGAGCACGACCTCGCCGCTCCCGGTCCAACCGGCGACGAACGCCGCGGTGAGCGCGGCCAGTGCGTCGCCCCACGTTCCGCGGGCGGTGCGGCCGAGCGCGGACAGCGCGGTGGTCGACTCGGGGTCGAGCACGTGGGCGTGGGAGCGCACGCGCGCCGCGAATCCGGCCGCGGCGTTGCCGGTGGACAGGGTCACGGCATCGGGGGCGCCGGCCAGGGTCTGCGTCCAGAATGCGCGGTCCTGCTCGGATTTCTCCGACGTCTCGTACTGCTCGTACTCCGCGACGACTGCGTCGACCGTCCCGAACCACGAGTCGGGGGCGGCCTCGCCGCGCACGGCGGCCGAGTATCGCTCGGCGGCGCGGCGTCCGAGAAGACCCAGACCGAATGCGTCGAGGACGATGTGGTGCGCGGTGAGCACCACGATCGCGTGATCGTCGGCGAGCAGGAGGATCCGGGCCGCGACGCAGGGGTCGGTTGCCGGGTCTATGGCCTGCCGGACCCCGAGGCGTTCCCGGGCCGCTGCTTCCGGGTCGGGCAGAGCGCTGAGGTCCTCGATGGGGACCGCGGTGATGTCGTGGGCGCCGATCCACTGGACGACCCGCCCGTCCTCTTCACCGAAACGAGCCGAGAGGCCGTCGGCCTCACCGAGGGTCGCGGAAACGGCGTCGACGAGTGCCGTCGAGTCGAGGATGCCGCGGAGTTCCCAGGCGTGCGAGACGACGTAGACCGCGGGTTCCTCGACCGCCTGCTGTCCGAACCACACACCGGCTTGAGCACCGGTGACGGGGATGGCGCGAACGACGGCAGTCGACATCATGAATGAAACTCCCAGGACAGCGCCCTCGGAGGCTCCTCCGAGGTCGAGCGGACACGGCAAGTTCGGCTCGGGTCACACGCCCACCCGAGTCGACAGTTAGCTGAGCCTACCTTCAGTTAGGTAATCCTGAAATGCCCTCCCCTCCGCGCGTCGCCGACCGGCACGCGGAGGGAGAAGCCTTACTGGACAATGCCCTAGAGAAAGAAGAGTTCGGCACGCCGGTGACCGCTACGGGGAGCCCTCGTCACCTGCGCCGTCCCCGCCCGGTTCCCGCAGCCACCGGCGCCGGTGTTCCCGCAGCTCGGTTTCGCGGCGGGCGCGGTAGTGCGCCAACGCCGCCGACAACAGATCACCGAGATGATGACGGTGATTGACCCG
>NZ_JBSFRH010000102.1:0-3034 GCF_053589135.1 Rhodococcus sp. NPDC003382 | reverse complement strand
CATCCGACACCACCGACACCGCCGCCTCCACCGACGACAACACCGACACCCCACCAACCCGCACACCCACATCCACCGCACACTGCGCCAGCACGCGGACGAAGCGGTCGACGAGATCGGTGGTCAGCGCCGCCGGCAGATCGGGGTGGTACTTGACGATCAGCTCGAGCTGTTCGCCGGGCAGGACGAGCAGGGTCAGCGGGAAGCTGGTGCCGTCGTCGATGCCGCGCAGCTGCACGTCGAGACCGCTGCCCGCGGTCGCCCCGGTGAAGTCGCCCGGGTAGTTCTCGAACACCACGAGGGTGTCGAACAGTTCGTCGAGACCGGCGATCCGGTGCAGGTCCGCCAGGCCGACGTGGTGGTGGGCCTGCAGGGCGGCCTGTTCGGCCTGGACCCGGCGCAGCAGGTCGGCGACGGTTTCCGCGGGACGCAGCCCGACGCGGACCGCGATGGTGTTGACGGTCATGCCGATCATCTCGTCGATGCCGTCGAGGTCGGCGGCGCGGCCGGAGACCGCGGTGCCGAAGAGCACGTCGTCGCGGCCGGTGACGGCTCCGAGCGCCAGCGACCACGCGACCTGCACGATGGTGTTGAGCGTGACACCGGTTTCGCGGCGGAGCCTTTCGAGGCCCGACACGGTCTCGGCGTCGACGGTGAGGGTGTGGTCGACGCACGAACCGGGCGCGAGGGTCCGGCCGGCCGCGAGCAGCGTCGGCTCGGTGACGCCGTCGAGCGCCGCCGTCCAGGCCGCCCGGTCGGCGGCCTCGTCGCGGTCACCCAGCCATGTGAGGTAGTCGCGGTAGGGGCGCGCCGGTGCCGCGACCGCGGGCGCCGCGCCGATTGCGATGCCGTTGCCGTAGGCGCGCAGCAGGGCGTCGATCACCAGCGGAAGGGACCAGCCGTCGAACAGCAGGTGGTGGTGCGTGAGCAGCATCCGGTGCTGTCCGGATCCGGTGTGCACGAGCGTGATCCGCATCAGCGGCGGCGCAGCGAGGTCGAAGCGGGTCGCGCGGTCCTGCGTGGCGATTTCGGCCCAGCGTCGGTCCAGCTCCGCTCCGGCCGTTGCGGACAGGTCGATTTCGTGCCACGGCACGGCGGCACGGGCGGTGACGACCGCGACCTGGCGGCCGGCCTCGGTGGTGGTGAACGCCGACCCGAGCTGGGTGTGCGCGGCGAGCACCGCGTCGGCGGCGGCACGCAACCGGGTGGTGTCGAGGTCACCGGTGATGTCGAGCGCCATCTGCACGACGTAGGCGTCGTGCCCGGTGGTGTCGAAGGTCGACTCGAACATCAGGCCCTGCTGCAACGGCGTCAGGGGCAGGACGTCGATCGCCGACGGGTAGCGCGCGGTCAGCTCGTCGAGCTCGTCGAAGTCGACGGAGGCGAGAACATCCGACGGCGTCAGTCCACCGATGGAACCCGAATGACCTTGTGCAGCAATACCTTCCAGCAGCACCGGCCACAGCTGTGCGGCACGGTCGACGACACCGGCCCGCAGCACCGAGGCCGCGAAGCGCCACTGGGCGACGATACCGGCGGCGGTGGCCGCGGCGTTGACCTCGATGGGATGTGTCATCGGCATCGTCGGGTCGGACGACACGCCGAGGGTGCCGACGCCGTCCGAGTTCTCGACGGGGCACAGCGTCCAGGCCCCGCCGGTTCCCGTGGCCGGGGCGGCGTCGATACGGCCGAGGTAGTTGAACAGCACCGGGTGCGCGGCCCCGGCGGTGAGCTCGGCGGCGTGCTCGCCGCGGTATCGGGTGAGCAGTCCGTAGCCGATACCGCGGTTCGGGACGGCGCGGATCTGCTCCTTGATGCGCTTGACGAGGCGCCCGGCGGCGGGCGCTCCGGCGGCGACCGCGTCGAGGTCGACACCGGCCACGTCGAGCCGCAGCGGGTACAGCGTGGTCAGCCAGCCCACCGTGCGAGACAGATCGAGTTCCGGTGCGATCGAATCGGATTCGCGGCCGTGACCTTCGACGTCGACAACGAGCGCGGTCGCGCCGAGGTCCTGGGAGGCGGTGGTCAGCGCGGCCGCCAGGGCGGCGAGCAGGATCTCGTCGACCCCTACGCGCAGCGCCGGGGCGACCACCGACGACAGCGTCTCGAACACGTCCGGTGCCACGGTGATCTCCCGGACGGTCGACGCGGCGACAGTGTCCACCGCCGGATCGAGGGCGCGATCGGTGAGCGCGACGGCACCGGCCGGGTCGACGATCCGCCGCCACAGGTCCGCATCGTCGGCCGCGAGGTCGGCGGCGGCTTCGAGCGCCCGACTCCACGTGCGGAAGGACGTGGCGGGTCGTTCGAGCGATCCCGGCCGTTCGCACAGCCGACGCAGGTCGTCGAGCAGGATGTTCCAGGACACCGCGTCGACGACGAGATGGTGGGCGACGATCAGCAGGCGAGCCGCGGGTGCGTCGTCGAGCAGGACGAACACGACCATCGTTCCCGACGCCGGGTCGAGGCTGCGGTACGCGGACTGCACCGGCTCGGGATCGGCCGGATCGCGTTGCTGAAGAACGATTTCGGGTGCGGGCTCGGTCGAAACCTCGAGGGTCCGGCCGTAGGTGGGGTCGTCGACGACCCGGGCACGGAGCATGTCGTGGGTCGCGACAAGCGCGTTCAGCGCGGTCTCGAGTGCGTCCTCGGTCAGATCGGCGGGGAGCGTGACCACCCGGGCCTGGGCGTACCCGTCGACCCACGCGCCGTCGTGGGCGAGCAGATCGGTGATCATCGCGGTCGGCACGACGACACCGAGCGCGTCCTGCCGGTCCTCGGCCGCGGCCATCAGCGTGTCGGTCGGCACGGCCCGGGAGGCCAGACCCGCGGGGGTGGGCGCTTCGAAGACGTCACGGGACGTGAGGGCGAAACCGGCACGGCGGGCTGCGGTCACGACGCGCAGCGCGACGATGGAGTCGCCGCCGAGATGGAAGAAATCGTCGTCGACACCCACCCCCACCACACCGAGCACGTCCACGAACACCGAGCACAACACCCGCTCGGCCACCGACACCGGCTCCCGGCCGGCACC
>NZ_JBSFRH010000101.1:0-3268 GCF_053589135.1 Rhodococcus sp. NPDC003382 | reverse complement strand
GGGCTCGACCATCTGGGCACGGTGATCGTCGGTGGTGAGGCCTGCCCGCCGGAGCTGGTGGCGCGGTGGGCGCCGGGCCGGACCATGGTGAACACCTACGGTCCGGCGGAAGCGACGATCCAGTCGAACGCCGGACGGCCGCTCACGGTGGGAGATCCCGTGACGATCGGTGGCCCGATCCGTGGATTCGCCGAACTGGTTCTCGACGACCGGCTGCGGCCGGTCCCGGTCGGCGTGGCGGGGGAGCTGTACCTGTCGGGTCCCGCCCTGGCACGGGGATACCGGAACCGGGGTTCGCTGACCGCGTCGCGGTTCGTGGCCGATCCGTTCGGGACCCCCGGGCAGCGGATGTACCGAACCGGCGACCTCGTTCGATGGAAGAAGTGCTGCGACAACACATTCGAACTCGAGTACCTCCACCGCTCCGACGATCAGGTGAAGGTCCGCGGCTTCCGCATCGAACTCGGCGAGATCGAATCCGCGCTGCGGGCGTGCGACGGGGTCGAGCAGGCGGTGGCGAGTGTCCATCGCGGTGTGGTGGATCGGCTCGTCGGATATGTGGTGCCGGAGCCCGGCGCCGAGCTGGATCCGGTCGCGGTGCTGGCACAGGTGGGGGCGCGGTTGGCGCCGCACATGGTGCCGGCGACGGTGTCGGTGATCGATGCGGTGCCGGTGACGGCGAACGGGAAGGTGGATCGGGCGGCGTTGCCGGAGCCGGACTTCCGTTCGGGTGCGGCGGAGTTCCGGGCACCGGCGTCGGAGACGGAGGCGGTGCTGGCGGAGTTGTTCGCCGAGGTGCTGGGGGTCGAGACGGTCGGGGCGCAGGATTCGTTCTTCGCGCTCGGCGGGGACAGCATCATGTCGATCCAATTGGTGGCGCGGGCGAAGGCGCGGGGGTTGGTGTTCTCACCGCGGGATGTGTTCGAGTGCCGGACGGTGTCGGCGTTGGCACAGGTGGTGGCGTCCGGTAATTCGGGTGCGGTGGTGCTCGAGGAGCTGCCCGGTGGGGGAGTCGGCGACCTGCCGCTCACCCCCGTCATGCACTGGCTCCTCGACCGCAGCCCGCTGCACCACACCCGCTTCTCCCAGGCGGTCCTGCTCGAACTACCTGCCGGCATCGACCACACGACACTCACGCGCACGCTCCAGGCCGTGCTCGATCGGCACGACATGCTGCGCTCCCGGCTGCGCTCGTCGAACGGGACGTGGACCTGGACCGTGCAGCCGACCGGAACCGTCGACGCCGACGATGTCCTCGTCCGCGTGGCCACCGACCCGCACGGCGACGACTTCGACGCCATCGCACACGCCGAACTCGACGCCGCCGCCGACCGGCTCGACCCGGCCTCGGGAATCGTGCTGCAGGCGGTGTGGTTCGACCCCGCCGGCACCGACTCGTCCGACACCGGAATCCCGGGTCGGCTGCTGGTCGTGATCCATCATTCGGCCGTGGACGGGGTGTCGTGGCGGAACCTCGTCCCGGATCTCGCGACCGCGTGGTCGCAGATCGCGGCGGGAGAGAACCCGCAGCTCGACCCGGTCGGCACGTCGATGCGCCGCTGGGCGCACGGTCTGGTCGAGGCCGCGCAGCAACCCGAACGGCTCGCCGAACTCGACTTCTGGCGCGCGACCACGGCCGGGGACGACCCGACGATCGGGTCCCGCCCGCTCGATCCCGCGACCGACGTGATCGCGACGGCCGAGCACTTCTGCGTCGAACTGCCGACCGACGTGACCGAGGCGCTGCTGACCGCCGTCCCCGATGCGTTCCACGGCAGCGTCGCCGACGGTCTGCTCACCGCACTCGCGGTCGCCGTGACCGCCTGGCGACGCGAGCGCGGCACCACGATCGACGATGCGTTCATCGCCCTGGAAGGGCACGGGCGTGAGGAACAGACGGTGCCGGGCGCCGATCTGAGCCGGACCGTCGGCTGGTTCACCACCGGCTTCCCCGTCCGGTTGGATCTCACCGGCATCGACCTCGACGACGCCTGCGGCGGTGGCCCCGCGCTCGACGCCGCCGTCAAGTCCGTCAAGGAACAGCTCCTCGCGGTCCCCGACCATGGCATCGGCTTCGGGCTGCTCCGCTATCTCGACGACGAAACCGCCCCGATCCTGCGCGAACACGCCGGGCCGCAGATCGGCTTCAACTACCTCGGCCGCATCGCCGCCGGAACAGCGGACGGGATGCCGGCAGGCCCGTGGATGCCCGTCGACGCCGGCTCGGAACTCGGCGGAGCCCAGGATCCGCAGATGCCGGTGCCCGCGGCGCTGGACATCAACGCGCTCACCCTCGACGACAGCACCGGCTCTCGGCTGCGCGCCACGTGGGCGTTCCCGACGGGGATACTCACCTCCGACGAGGTGCACGAACTCGCGGACCGGTGGTGCCGCGTGCTCACCGCGCTGGCCGAGCGCACCCGCACGCCCGGCTCCGGGGGACACACGCCGTCCGACCTGGGCCTGGTAACGCTGCGGCAGGCGCAGATCGAGGAACTCGAGCGGCGGTATCCGGACCTGGCCGACGTGTGGCCGCTGTCCCCGCTGCAGGAGGGTCTGCTGTTCCATGCGCTGGTGTCGGAGGATTCCGTCGACGCGTACCTGGTGCAACTGGTACTCGAGCTGCGCGGAAAGGTCGACGCGGAGCGGTTGCGGCGCGCCGGGACGGTGCTGCTGGACCGCCACGCCAACCTGCGCACCACCTTCGTGCCCGACGTCGCCGGACGACCGGTACAGATCGTCCGGGATCGCGTCGAACTGCCGTTCACCGAGGTCGACCTGTCCGCTCTCCCCGCCGACGACCGCGACCGCGAACTCGAACGGATCATGGCGGAAGACCGGGCGGCACGATTCGATCCCGCGCAACCGCCGCTGATCCGGTGGCTGCTGGTCACCACAGGGCCGGACAGTCACCGGCTGATCATGACCAACCACCACCTGCTGCTCGACGGCTGGTCGACCCCGCTTCTCGTCCGCGAACTGCTGATGCTGTACGCGACCGACGGCGACCCCGCCGGCCTCCCGCGGCCCACCTCGTACCGGGATTACCTCGCCTGGGTCGAGCGACAGGATCGCGAACATTCGCTCGACGAATGGACACGCGCGCTCGCCGGCGTCGACGAACCGACACTGGTCGTCCCGGACGACCCCACCCGCCGATACCACGAATCACAGGACGTGTGTGCGGATTTCGGTGTGGAGGAGACGGCGGCGTTGTCGGCGTGGGTGCGTGATCGCGGGGCGACGTTGAACACGGTGGTGCAGGTGG
>NZ_JBSFRH010000100.1:0-3957 GCF_053589135.1 Rhodococcus sp. NPDC003382 | reverse complement strand
TCGAAGAATCACGCGATGACCGTCTTTCGTCCGGTTACGACACGCCGATCAGTTCGTTTGGTTCCGGCTCGTACACCATCCTGATGGACGCAACCCCGGTTCGATCGCGGCCGAACAAGGTCGCGCAAGTATCTGGGGACTTTACCAAGGCAGTGTCGAGGCTGAGAGTGAGCCGTCGTGTGGGCGTGTTCCGCGTAATCGGCGCAGGTCAGGATGTGATCCCCAGGTGTGTCGGAGGCTACTTATAGGATCTGGGCCCATGAGCCTTGCCCCTGCTTCCGCCGCGGTTACCAACCCGCGCATCGTGGATCTTTTCGCCGGGCCCGGAGGCTTGGATGTGGCGGCTCGGTGGCTGGACGTCCACGTCGAAGGTATCGAGTGGGATGCGGAGGCTTGCAAGACACGACGTGACGCGGGCCTCATAACGTACGAAGCGGATGTGCGGCAGTTCGGCCCGGAGGACTTCCCTCAAGCCAACGTTCTGGCTGGTGGCCCGCCGTGCCAGACATTCACTGTGGCCGGTACAGGGGCAGGACGTTCCGCACTGGACCGAGTTCTCAGGCTCGTCGATGCGATGGGGAACCGCAAGGACGTCGAGAAGCAAGTTGCTCGCTTCGATGATGAACGTACCGGCTTGGTGCTCGAACCTCTGAGGTGGGCGCTGAAAGCGCTGGCCGACAACCGCCCATATGAAGCGATCGTTCTGGAGCAGGTCCCTGCCGTGCTTCCAGTGTGGGAGGCAATGGGCGCGGTACTTCGGAAGGCAGGTTACGGCGTAGTGGCTGGCGTTCTACGGTCAGAGGAATTCGGAGTTCCTCAGACACGTCGCCGCGCGATCTTGATTGCCAGGTACGGCATGTCTGCGTGTCTTCCTGTGCCCACGCATCAGCCATACAGAAAGGGCGTGCCGCGAGGTCTGGGAGACATGTTGTGTCGACCCTGGAACACGATGGGTGAGGCGTTGGCGTCGACCCGGCAGTATCCATTCTCTGTCGTTTCCAACTACGGCACAGGTGGAAACCCGAAGGCCCGAGGGATCCGGAGATCCGACGAGCCCGCTTTCACCGTCACTGGCAAAGTGTCGCGAAATCGACTCGTCGATGTGCACGGAACCTCGATCGACCGATTCACCAATGCGGAAGCTGGACGCCTGCAGACGTTTCCGATGGACTTTCCCTGGCGAGGCAGAGATATCGCTCAGCAGATCGGCAACGCCATCCCGCCTAGGTTGGGCACACATATCCTCGCGGCCGCGCTAGGAAGAGTCGACGCACTCGAGGAAGGGTTCTTCGAGCGTGCGATCGAGGGTGGCTGGTTCGATTCCAGTCCGTCGGAGCAGTTGGTCCACGCGCGCTGAGGCACAGTGGCAGAGGCTGCTTGGGCAGGTCGTATCTGTTCGATGAACGGTATGTAACCCTTGTGGTCCCTGAGTCGATTGGGGCAGTGAGTAACAAGTACTCGCCGGTGCAGACGCTCTTCCCTGCAGTAGGGCGAGCGGCGGAGGGGAAGGGGTGCACAGAGGTGCAGAACGACGAGGTAGTGCGAGCATGCCGTTGACGACTTCCGACTGGGTACCCGACGCGGAGCTCACGGCCGAGCTCGAAGACCTGTTTCGACGTGCGATCGATTCCTATCGCGCGAACCCGAATCTGATCCCCGAACATGCGAACCACGAGGAATCCATACGTGTCGGTGGATATTCCAACCGCACGCTCCTCGAGCTCGTACAAAACGCTGCTGACGCCATGTCGGGTGCGGACCAGGACGAAGATGGCGCGGGGCGCGTCGAAATCATCCTCGACCTCAGCAGCAACACCATGTACTGCGCCAACGCCGGACGTCCGTTTTCCAAGAGTGGACTCACTGCGATCGCCCATGCGCACCTGAGTGGAAAGCGAGGAGATGAAATCGGGCGTTTCGGACTCGGATTCAAGTCCGTTCTGTCGGTCACCGATTCGCCTCAGGTATTCAGCCGATCTGTCTCGTTCGAATTCAATTCCCTGGCGGCAAGGGAAACGCTTTCGGCGATTTCTCGGGGGTTGCGGCGACTCCCGATCCTCAGGACTCCTACCCTGATCGACGCGCCAGCTGAATTTGGATCGGACCCGGTGCTTGCCGAGCTTGGGGAATGGGCAACCACGATAATCAAATTGCCGAACGTATCGAAGTCCGGAAACCTTCGAAACGAGATCGAGGGATTCCGGTCCGAATTTCTCCTTTTCGTGACCGCAGTTCGGGAGATCCGGCTGCGGGTAATCGGAGCGGACGAGAACTTTACGACCAGCCATGTCTCACGCGACATCGGCAATGGCGCGTTTCGCATCGAGCGACCGAACGGTGACCACGACGAGTGGTACGTGGAACATCGGATGCATGAACCGAGTGCCGGTGCCAGGGCTGAAGTCGGGGAAGCGGTCTCCCGCGACCGAGTCAAGGTCACCGTTGCGATGCCGGCGCGGTTCTCCCAGCTGAAGACCGGTGAGTTCTGGTCGTATTTCCCATTGCAGGACACCACTACCGCGTCGGCGCTCTTCAACGCGCCGTGGAGTGTCAACGACGACCGCACCACGCTGTTGCCCAATACCTACAATCGCGAAATCCTCGCAACGCTGTCGGAGATGTTCGTCGACCTCCTTCCCCGGGTTTCGTCCATCCAGGACCCGGCCGCGCACCTCGAATACATGCCTGCGCGCGGTCGCGAACTGAGGTCGTTCGGCGACGAAGTCCTGTGCACGCACGTCCCGTACCTTGCGTGCAGGAAGGCTATGGTTCCTGATCCGACGGGCGCATTGCGGCCGGCCGACGAACTTCGTCCCCTGGACTTTGCAGTCAACGATGTGAAGGAGAGTGATCACGAAAAGTGGATCAAATCTCTCAACACCGGTAATGACGTGCCGCACTGGCGCTGTTATGCCACGCCGCAGCGCGAAGCGCGTCTGCGTCAGCTCTATGCATACCGATTCTCGTCCACCACCATCGACCTACGATTGAAGGACGAGAAGAAGGCACTCGAAAGTATCCCCAAGCGGGGCATCCTTACGTGGCTGCGTGAGTGGGCGGAAGGTGACGATCTCGGATCGGCCGCGCATGCCCTGGATTTCGTTCTCGCGAAGCCGAAGATCGAGGGTGCTCAGACTGCGAAAGTCATTCCGACGACCGATGGAATGTGCTCGCTGAAAGACAACGTCAGCGTCTTCCTCAAGCGTCTGGACGATGTCGAAATCCAGGGAGCGAGATTTATCGACCCGGATTTTCTGGCGATAGCCAATGTGGAGAGGAAGCTTCGAGAGAAGGGACACTTTCGCGACCTGGATCCTCTCGCGATCCTTCAAGCAAGAATGGCGAAGTTGTCGGACGAAGCCGACGAAGAGGAGTGCGCCAAGTTCTGGGATGCAGTGCTGGACGTGCCGATCGCACAGGCGCGGAAGGTCGTAGAGCAGGGAACTCACGCATTCATCAAGGTTCCGACCTGCGACGGCGGCTGGTCTTCCCCTACTCGTGTGTTCGACATCGAAGGCCTCGGGGACAGCATGCTGGACCTTCGATTGGACCGAAGCCGGTGTGTTCCTGACGTCGCACACGCTGCAGGAGTCGTTCACGCTCCGGTGAAGACGTATTCGGTGGAGGACGAAGCGCACTTCGAGGACTACTGCCAGTGCGTCAAGGACGAACTCAACAGGAGTCTCGGTCCGGGCGAGCGCCCTATCGAGCGGATCGAGTTCGACACGAACGAAGGGCCAGGCCCCTTCTCCACTTTGCTGATGTTGAGGGATGCCGAGGCTCCCAACCAGGTCCGCGAGATGTGGACGCTTCAGCTCCTCTCCCTCGAGGATGGACAGTGGTGGACGTGTGAAGACGCCGACACTGAGGTTTTCTCACCAGGCGGGGGCTTGTAGGTGAAGAAGCACGAGGGCGGCAGCGGTTATCGCGCCGATCCTCCACGGACACAGACTGATT
>NZ_JBSFRH010000099.1:0-4351 GCF_053589135.1 Rhodococcus sp. NPDC003382 | reverse complement strand
CCACCTGCACCACCGTGTTCAACGTCGCCCCGCGATCACGCACCCACGCCGACAACGCCGCCGTCTCCTCCACACCGAAATCCGCACACACGTCCCGTGATTCGCGGTATCGGCGGGCGGAGTCGAGGTCGGAGACGAGGGTGGGTTCGGTCGCGCCGTCGAATGCACGGGCCCATGCGGCGAGCGATGTCTCGATGTCCTGCTCGCCGATCCAGGCCAGGAAGTCGCGGTAGGAACGGGAGCGCGGCAGCATCGTGTCGTCGCCGTCGGTGGCGTAGAGCACGAGCAGTTCCTTCAGCAGCAACGGTGTCGACCAGCCGTCGAGCAGCAGGTGGTGGTTGGTCATCACCAGTCGATGGCTGTCCGGTCCGGTGGTGACCAGCAGCCACCGGATCAGCGGTGCCTGCGCCGGGTCGAACCGGGTGGCGCGATCCGCGGCCATGACCGCGGCGAACTCGCGGTCGAGGGTGGTCTCGTCGGATCCGGACAGGTCCAGCGTGTCGAACGGGACGTCGAGGTGGTCGTGGATCACCTGGACGCTCGGTGCGCCCGGCGACCGTACGAACGCGGTTCGCAGGTTGGCGTGGCGTTCGAGCAGCACCTTTCCGGCGCGCCGCAACCGCTGCGGGTCGACCGTTCCGCGCAGTTCGAGTACCAGTTGCACCAGGTACGCGTCGACCGAATCCTCCGACACCAGCGCGTGGAACAGCAGGCCCTCCTGCAGCGGCGACAGCGGCCACACGTCGGTCAGATCCGGATACCGCCGCTCGAGCTCCTCGATCTGTGCCTGCTCCAGCGTGACCAGACCCAGATCCGACGGCGTGAGGCCGCCGGCCACGGTCGCGAGGGCGGCGATGCGCTCGAGGACGTCGACCCACAGCCGGGCGACTGCGTCGACCTCGGTGGTGGTGAGCATCCCGGTCGGGAACGACCAGATCGCCCGCAGGCGTGAGCGGCCTCCGTCGTCGAGGGTGAGCGCGTTGACGTCGAGGACCGCCGGCACCGGGAGATCCGGATTCTGTGCGACGGAGAGATCGCCGGCGTCGTCGACGGGCATCCAGGGCACGTCCTGAGTTGTCTCGGTCGATCCTGTGGTCACGCGTCCCAGATAGTTGAATGCGACCTGCGGTGGTGTGCACTCGGCGAGGACGCGTCCGGCCTCCCCACCGAGGTGACGCAGCAATCCGAAGCCGATGCCGTGGTCGGGGACCGCGAGAAGCTGTTCCTTGACCGACTTGACGACAGCCCCGAGATTCGGTCCGCCCTCGCACGCGTCGGCGAGATCGAAGCCCGAAAGGTCCAGGCGCATCGGATAGCTCGTCGAGAACCAGCCGACGGTGCGACTCAGATCGACGCCGGGAACGACGCTTTCCTCACGGCCGTGACCCTCGAGTCCGATCACCGCGTCCGTTAGTGCGGGATATCCGTGGTCGCGCCGCCACGTGGTGAGGGAGACAGCGAGAGCGGCGACGAGCCCGTCGGATACGCTGCCGTGGAACGCGTCCGGGACGGTGGTCAGCAGCGCCTCGGTGACTTCCGCCGACAGTTCGACCTCGACGCTGCCGGTCGTGGCGGCGGTGTCCGTCGCCGGATCCAGCGGCCTGGACCCGATCGTCGGGTCGTCCGCGGCCGCGGTCGCGCGCCAGAAGTCGAGTTCGGCGAGCCGTTCGGGTTGCTGCGCGGCCTCGACCAGACCGTGCGCCCAGCGGCGCATCGACGTACCGACCGCCTCGAGCTGCGGGTCCTGTCCCGCCGCGATCTGCGACCACGCGGTCGCGAGATCCGGGACGAGGATCCGCCACGACACCCCGTCGACGGCCGAATGATGAATCATGACCAGCAGCCTGCCCGGGATTTCGGTGTCGTCGGGGTCGAACCACACCGCCTGCACCACGATTCCCGAGGCCGGGTCGAGCCGGTCCGCGGCGGCGTCCGCCTCGGCGGCCGCGGTCGCGTGGAATCCGGCGGTGCCCGGCGCCGAGTCGACGACGACCCGGTGCAGCACGTCGCGTGCGCGAATCGCGCCGACCGGCAATGCTTCCCAATTCCAGCGGTTCGGCGCTGCGGGGTCGCGCTGCAGCCGGCTGCGCAGCATGTCGTGCCGATCGAGCACGGCCTGGAGCGTGCCCGCGAGGGTCTCCTCGTCGATGGCGGTGGGGAGCGCCAGCACGACGACCTGGGAGAACCGGTGGAGTCCCGTGTCGCCTCGTCCGCTCTGCCAGTGCATGATCGGGGTGAGCGGCAACTCGCCGACCCCGCCACCGGGCAGCTCCTCGAGCACCACCGCACCCGAATTACCGGACGCCGCCACCTGTGCCAACGCCGACACCGTCCGGCACTCGAACACATCCCGCGGCGAGAACACCAACCCCCGCGCCTTCGCCCGCGCCACCAACTGGATCGACATGATGCTGTCCCCGCCGAGCGCGAAGAACGAATCCTGCGCACCCACCGTCTCGACCCCCAGCACCTCGGCGAACAACTCCGCCAGCACCGCCTCCGTCTCCGAGGCCGGTGCCCGGAACTCCGCCGCACCCGAACGGAAGTCCGGCTCCGGCAACGCCGCCCGATCCACCTTCCCGTTCGCCGTCACCGGCACCGCATCGATCACCGACACCGTCGCCGGCACCATGTGCGGCGCCAACCGCGTCCCCACCTGCGCCAGCACCGCCACCGGATCGACCTCCGTGCCGGGCTCCGGCACCACATATCCGACGAGCCGATCCACCGCACCCCGATGGACACTCGCCACCGCCTGCTCGACCCCGTCGCACGCCCGCAGCGCGGATTCGATCTCGCCGAGTTCGATGCGGAACCCGCGGACCTTCACCTGCTGATCGGAGCGGCCCACATAGTCGAGTTCGAGCGTCCCGTCGTCGCGGCGGCACCACCGCACCAGATCCCCGGTGCGGTACATGCGCTGCCCGTCCGGTGCGGCGACGAAACGCGACGCGGTCAGTCCGGCACGGTTGCGGTAGCCGCGGGCCAACCCCGGACCGGACAGATACAGCTCCCCAACCACCCCGACCGGGACCGGCCGCAGCCGGTCGTCGAGCACCAGTTCGGCGAATCCACGGATCGGGCCACCGATCGTCACGGGATCTCCCGCCGTGAGCGGTCGTCCGGCGTTCGACTGGATCGTCGCCTCCGCCGGCCCGTACGTGTTCACCATGGTCCGGCCCGGCGCCCACCGCGCCACCAGCTCCGGCGGGCAGGCCTCACCACCGACGATCACCGTGCCCAGATGGTCGAGCCCGACCGGATCGACCGTGCCCAGCGCCGCCGGGGTCAGGGCCGCATGGGTGACCTGCTCGCGCGCCAGCAACTCCGCGAGTTCGCGACCACCGAACACCCCGGGCTGCGAGATCACCAGGCGGCCACCGGATCCGAAGGCCCACAACATTTCCAGTACCGCCGCGTCGAAGCTCGGTGACGCCGCGTGCAGCACCCGCATATCCGGGCCGACCCCGAACCGAGCGCGCTGCTCGGCGACCAGGTTGGCCAGCCCCGCATGGGTGACGGTTACGCCCTTGGGGGTCCCGGTCGACCCGGACGTGTAGATCACGTATGCGGGATGCTCGATCCGCAGGGGGCGCACGCGATCCGCATCGGTCACGCGATCGGGCGACGCCTGTTCGTACGGGTCGTCCAGGTTCAGCCACATGACTGTCGCCGGCAACGAATCGCGCGAACCGGTCGTCGTGAACCCTACCGCCACAGCCGAATCCGAAATCATGTGCTCGATTCGAGAGGTGGGGTAGTTCGGGTCGACGGGAAGGAAGGCCGCTCCGGTCTTCGCGACCGCCCACACCGCCAGCACCGACTCCACCGACCGCCGTACCGCGATCGCGACCGCCGCCTCCGGTCCGATACCGTATCGGATCAGCTTCCGCGCCATACGATTCGATTGCTCGTCGAGCTCACGGTAGGTCAGCCGATGCTCCCCCGCGACTACCGCGACCGCGTCCGGATCCGCTGCGGCCGACGCGACCAGGATGTCGGGCAACGTCACGCCGAGAATCGGCGATCCACCCGCGACCGGTACCAGTTCGGCGCGCTCGGCGTCGTCGAGCAGTGAGAACCGGTCGATGGGTGTATTGGACTGCACGACAAGCGATTCGATTATGTGACGCACGCGGTCGAGGATCGCGGCGACCTCACCGTGGCCGAAGAGATCAGGGAGATACTTGATCTTCAGGTGCAGCCGATCGTCCACGTGCGCAACCAAACCCATCGGATAATGCGCCGCATCCACGCCCGAGACATCCACCACCCGCATCCCCGCGATGTCCGTCTCCGCCGTCAACCCCCCACGATCGACCGGATACGACTCGAACACCGTCATCGTGTC
>NZ_JBSFRH010000098.1:0-4506 GCF_053589135.1 Rhodococcus sp. NPDC003382 | reverse complement strand
GTGGCGGTCAGGACCGCCACAAAGGCACACCGGTGAAGCACCGGTCAGAAGTACACGTAGATCGGACGGATCGGGTTGGGAATCAACCGAAGTTCGTGCGCGACATAGTTCGTGTCGTACTGAACGCACTCGTGGATCTGGACGTAGTGCCCGTCGCCGCGGCACTCGATCTTCCGCGTAGCGCCGTAGGGGCTCAGGATGATCGGCTTGTAGCTGTTCTCACCGAACAGTGCACCGGGGTCGAGGGGTGCGACGAAGTAGTCGGTCCGATCGCGAACTGCGTTGAAGCCGTACGGGTCGTCATCCGGGGCAGCCGACGCACCCGTCGCCGCCATCAGAGCACTGCCGACGACCATCGCAGCAACAGCCAGGGTTCGAGTGAGCATGAGAAGTCCTCGTCTTTCGTCGAGCCGGCACCCCTGCGTACTGACAATCGAGAGTACAGACCGACCGTTACGTTCCGAGGCGGGTTGAGAGGGGCAGGTCGCAGACTCCCCGATGGGTCGCGGCGCGGACGGCTACCGTGGAGATCATCGAGCGGTTCCCGTTTCACCGAAGCCGGACTTCGAGGCAGTACTCGTGACGACGCTGCAACCGACCGCCTCGTGGGCGGAGAGGACAGCCCAGCACACCGGGCTGGGCGTCTATCTGCTCGGGATCGTCGCGTTCGGCGTCTCGGCATCCCGAGCGGAGACCGGCACCGGATGGGTGGTCGCCGTGGTCATCGCGGTGGGACTCACCGCACGTGGGACGACTCTGCACCGCCCGCTGACTCCGACGCACGTGACCGCCGCGATCGTGTGTCTGCTCCTGGCAGATCTCGGCTGTGCCGAGGGGCGTCCTCACCTGGGGTTCGTCCTGGTCGTGGTGTCCGGGTGGGTGCTCGTGTGGCCGGTCCCCAGCGTCCCGCAACCCGAGGAACACCCCCGCATCGAGGCTCTCGTACAACGGACCGCGGGTGATCCGCTGGCACCGTTCGCACTGAACTCCGCCAAGTCCTACTTCTTCGACCCCTCCGGAACCGCAGCGATCGCCTATCGAACCCGCGCGGGCGTCGCCGTGGTTTCCGGGGATCCGGTCGGTGATGCGCGGGCATTCGGCAACCTGCCGACGCGATTCACCACCTTCGCCGAGGCTCGAGGCTGGCGGGTGGCGGTTCTCGCGGCGAGCGAGCACACGGCACGGTTGTGGCAGAACCGGGACGGACGCTCGCCGCTACGCGCGGTGGACATCGGGTGCGATGTCGTCGTGGACGTGTCCCGATTCTCGCTCGACGGACGGCGATTCCGGAATCTGCGGCAGGCGGTGCAGAGGAGCCGGAACGCCGGGTTGAGTACCGAGATCCTCTCCGAGCGAGACGTTTCCGCGGCACTGCGCCGGCAGTTGCTCGCGATCGTCGCCGAGACCCGCGGCGGACATCAGCGTCGGGGATTCTCGATGATTCTCGACCACCTGCTCGACGGTGTGCTTCCGGGGATGATGATCGTCGTTGCGCGTGACCGGCACGGTCGCCCGGTCGGGTTCCAGCGATACGGCACCGCGCACCACGGAAACGAGTGGAGCCTGGACGTCCCGTGGCGCAGCACCCGGGCTCCCAACGGCACCGACGAACGCATGATCGTCGATGTCGTCGAGCATGTCCGCCGCCGGGGTGGAACGTCGGTGTCGTTGGCCTTCGCCCCGTTTCCCCGATTGTTCGCCGACGCCGGAACCGGCGTGCGACAGCGGACGCTGCGGACCGCGCTGCGGCTGGGCAACTCGGTGATCGCTCTCGAATCGCTGTACCGATACCTGCACAAGTTCCATGCCGCCGCAGGTCGTCGCTACGTCCTGTTCGAACCCCGGTACGTCGTACCCGCGGCGTACGCCATGTTGACGTCGGAGTTCGTCCCCCACCGCGAGCACAGTCCTCGTCGCACCTCGCATCGCAGCGGCCGCAACCGGTACGGTTCGACGCCGGCAGGCCGGCGAAAGCTGTCATAGAGCGACAGCGATCCTCTCGGGCCGGAGTACGCGGGCGAGGAAGTCGAGTTGATCGGCAAGCACCCGCCGGTGCCATTCGCCCCGGTAGAAGTCGAAGTGATCGACGGGGTACTCACGCAGCTGCGCCCACCTGCCGGCCTTGCGTGCGGTGCGGCGCGCGGCGTCGGGCGGGGCGACACGATCGTCGGTGCCGACCTGCACCAGCAGCGGGCACGTCAGCCGGGAGGCGTAGGTGGTCGGACGGTTCAGCCCGACTTCCAGGCCCGTGCGTGCGCAGACCTCGTTGCGCCAAGTGGGCCCGGCCATCGAAAGATAGGCCTCCTCGGCGCCCGGCGTGCTGATGATCGCTGTCGACCCGGGCTGCGCGACGACGGGCGCGTGATAGGGCGACCGGCCGGTTAGAGCGCGCGCCACATCGCGCAATCCGTGCCCTGTGGCGCGGACGAGTTGGCTCACCCCGGCGTAGCGCGCGATCTGTACGAGGGCGGCGAGCCCGTCGGTGGCCGGATTCATGGACACCACCGCCGCGACGCGCTGGTCCTGGGCGGCGACCGCGACGACGTGTCCGCCCGAGTAGGACGTGCCCCACAACACGATTCGGCCGGGATCGACCCCGGGCAGGTGGCGGGCCGTGTCGACGGCCGCGTGGTAGTCCTGCCGCTGCCGGCGGAACGCGACATCCTGACGAGGTTCCCCGGCGGAGTCGCCGAAACCGCGGTAGTCGAACACGAAAGCGTCGATACCGGCGGCTGCGAAAGCCTCGGCGAAGGCGAGCAGACCGGTGTCGCGGGTGCCGCCGAAGCCGTGCCCCAGGACGATGCAGGGCCGGCCCGCCTCACCGGCAAGAACGCCGGTGCTCGCCGGTAGGTGCCAGGCGGCACAGGTGATTCCGTGGCTCGTGAAAGTCAGCTCGTGTCTCATCGTCCTTCTCCCTACCCTGCGAGCACGCTCGAGCGAGTGGAGGTGAATCTCAACGCGGGATCCTCGACCGGGCCCACGCGAAGCCGTTCGACATCTGATTCGTAGGCCATCTCCGCCGTCCACGGGCCACGGGTACCTGCCCGCGGGAACGCGGCGACTCCCCGCTGGATGTAGCCCGAACTCAGGTCGAGAAGGGGGACCCGCTCCATGTCGGGATCGTCGAGTACGGGTTCGACGACGGTGTGTCCCTGTGCATCCATGTGGTCGAGCAGTCGGCAGAAGTGCTCGCAGACCAGATCGACCTTGAGCGTCCAGGCGATGTTCGTGTACCCCATGGCGAACGCGAAGTTGGGCACCCCGGAGAGCATCATGGCCTTGTAAACGGTGGTGTCCGGCAGATGCACCGGCTTTCCGTCGACGGCGAGCGCGATCTTGCCCAAGGGCGACATGGTCAGCCCGGTTGCCGTGACGATGATGTCGGCGGCCAGTTCCCGGCCCGATTCCAGCCGGATTCCGGTCTCGGTGAATCGTTCGATCCGGTCGGTGACCACCGATGCCTGCCCCGACGAAATCGCCTTGAACAGATCACCGTTGGGAACCATGCACAACCGCTGCTCCCACGGGTTGTACCGCGGGGTGAAGTGGGTGTCGACATCGAAGTGCCGGGGCAACTGTCGACGCACGTTGGCGATCAACAGCTTGCGCATCAGCTTCGGGGCGCGCATGCATGCCTTGTAGATCCCACGGTTGAGCATGATGTTCTTGCGCCGGACGATTCGATACGCACGCTCGGGGCCGAGCACCGTGTTCAACGTGTTCGCGATCGCGTCCTCGGCGGGAAGCGAGAGCACATAGCTCGGTGATCGTTGCAGCATGGTGATGTGGCCCGCTTCGGCCGCCATCGAGGGAATCAAGGTCACAGCCGTTGCGCCGCTTCCGATCACGACCACGCGCTTGCCCGCGTAGTCCAGGTCCTCGGGCCAGTGCTGCGGATGGACCAGTGTCCCGGCGAAGTCCTCGACTCCGGCGAACTCGGGGGTGAACCCGGATTCGTTGTCGTAGTATCCGGTTCCCGAGAACAGGAACCGCGCGGTGAATTCGGTCAGTGCTCCGGTGCCGGAATGCCGTGCCGTCACCGTCCACAGTCCCTCCGTGGAGGAGAACTCCGCCTCGAGTACCCGGTAGCCGAATCGGATGTGTTCCGCCACACCGTTTTCGGCGACCGCCTCCTGCAGGTAGTCCATGATGATGTGGCCGTCGGCGATCGACTTGCGATGCGTCCAGGGCTTGAAGCCGAAACCGAAACTGGGCATGTCCGAATCGGAGCGGATGCCCGGGTACCGGAACAGGCTCCAGGTTCCCCCGATCGTGTCGCGGCCTTCCAGAATCGCGAACGAAGTATCCGGGCGACGCATCTTCAGATGGCAGGCAGCGCCGATACCCGAGATTCCGGCTCCGATGATCAATACGTCGAAGTGGGTGCTTGCCGTCGCTGCGGGAGTGCTCCTCATCGATCCTTACCTTTCTTTCAGGGGGTTCGAACTGGGCGACGGCCGTAGGCTTCGAACCACCCAGGGACGTCGGACATGGCTTTCATCGCTC
>NZ_JBSFRH010000097.1:0-4594 GCF_053589135.1 Rhodococcus sp. NPDC003382 | reverse complement strand
CAATTACTTCCGCACCCGGCGCGCACTGCTCGAAGGCGTGCTCGACCGGCTCGTCGACCGCGACCGTGCCGACGCGGCCGCGTTGGTCGGGCCAGGCGGATACGGGTCGCGCTACACGGCGACCTTCTGCAGCTGCGGTTCCTTCTCCGGGACCGGGTGACCGTCGTCGTCGCCGAGCATCGACTCGTCGAACGGCAACCGGCCGGCCAGCACCTCGTCGACGCGGGCACGGTCCACGGTCTTGGTCCACGTGCCGATCAGCAGGGTCGCGATGGCGTTGCCGGAGAAGTTCGTGACGGCACGCGCCTCGGACATGAACCGGTCGACACCGACGATCAGGCCGACCCCGTCGACGAGGTCCGGGCGGTGGCTCTGCAGCCCACCGGCGAGGGTGGCGAGCCCGGCGCCGGTCACCCCGGCCGCACCCTTCGACGCGATGATCATGAACACCAGCAGCGACAGCTGCTCGGCCAGCGCGAGCGGGCGGCCCATCGCGTCGGCGACGAACAGCGCGGCCATCGTCAGGTAGATCGCGGTGCCGTCGAGGTTGAAGGAGTAGCCGGTGGGTACGACGACACCGACGGTGGTGCGCTGCACGCCCAGGTGCTCCATCTTGGCGATCAGGCGCGGCAGCGCCGACTCGGACGAGGACGTCGCGAAGATGAGCAGGTATTCGCGGGCCAGGTAGCGGACCAGCTTGAACACCGAGACCCCGGCGACCGCGCGCAGCAACGTGCCGAGGACACCGAACACGAACACCAGGCACGTCAGGTAGAACGCGAGCATCAGCGCACCGAGCTGGAGGACCGCGCTCAGGCCGGTCTGCCCGACCACATTGGCGATCGCGCCGAACGCGCCGATCGGGGCCAGCCACAGGATCATCGTCAGGATCTTGAACACGAGCTTCTGCACGTGCGCGACGCCACGCAGGATCGGCTCACCGGACTTGCCGATGCCCTGGATCGCGAAGCCCACGAGCAGCGCGACGAACAGGGTCTGCAGCACGCTGCCGGAAGTGAGCGCGGACAGCATCGAGGTCGGGATGATCCCGGAGATGAACTCGGCGGTGCCGCCGGCTTCGTGGGCCTTCTCGGCCAGTGCCGCACCGGAGGATGCGGTGGATGCGTCCAGGGTCAGACCGCTGCCCGGGTCGAGCAGGTTGCCGACGAACAGGCCGATGCCGAGCGCGACCGTCGACATGCCGACGAAGTAGATCAGGGCGAGACCACCGATGCGGCCGACGCTGGCGGCCGCGCGCACCGAGCCGATTCCCAGCACGATGGTGCAGAAGATGACCGGGCTGATCATCATCTTGATGAGGTCGACGAACGTGGTGCCGAGGATGCCGAGAGACTTGCCGACGTCCGGTGCCTGCCAGCCGACCAGCACACCGGCGACAACGGCGACGACGACGCCGATGTACAGCCAGTGGGTCCGGTCCTTGCGCCGGGACGCCCGGTCCTTGCGCAGAGACACTGCTGTGGTGCTCATGGGTTGCCCTTCGATCACGGATACGGATTCGGTGGCAGCCGGTAGGACTCGGGATTCGACCGTGGTACGGCCGGCTGCTGCGGGACCCTGGTAGGGATGTTCCACGCCCGGGTGGTGACCGGTATCACTTCCACCTACCAAAATGGTGATGGTGGGTCGGCGCACGGAGAAGATTGCGTACATAGTGTTCACGGGAGGTCGCCGGTGAACCGTCACGGCACACGCCGGCCGATGAGCGTGGCGGGGCAGCTGCTGATCCTGCAGCTCGTGGTGTTCACCGTGGTCACGATCGCCGCAGGGGCGCTGTTCGTCGTCGACGAACGCCGCGACGCCGACGCCACGACCCGCCTGGCCGTGACCGATGTCGCGGTGACCACCGCCCAGCTCCCCGACGTCGCCGAAGGTCTGCGGTCCCCCGATCCGACCGCGGCGCTGCAGCCGCTCGCCGAGCGGATCCGCACCTCCACGGGCGTCGATTTCGTCGTGGTCGTCGACCCGGACGGGATCCGGGTGACCCATCCCGTGCCCGAGCAGATCGGGCTTCCCTACACCGGCCACATCGAGCAGGCCCGTGCCGGGCAGACGTACAGCGAGACGTACACCGGCAGTCTCGGGCCGTCGATCCGGACGATCGCCCCGGTGTACGCGGACGACGGCACGCTCGCCGGGTTCGTGTCGGTCGGGGTGACCCGGGAGCGCATCTCCGAGGCCTTCCTGCGCGGCCTGCCCGGCATCGTCGCGGTCGTCGCGGCGGGGCTGGCGGTGACCGCGGCCGGCGCCGTGCTCATCGCCCGCCGGCTGCGGCGGCAGACGCTGGGGCTGAATCCGGACCAGTTGCTGCGCATGTACGAGCATCACGACGCGGTGCTGCGCGCGATCGGTGAGGGCCTGGTCGTGTTCGGCACGTCGGGCGGTGGGACACCGCGCGTCGACGTCGTCAACGACGAGGCCCGCAGGTTGCTCGGCCTCCGGTCCGAGCCGGTGTCGTTCGAGTCGCTGCCGGAGACCCTGCGCAGGCTCGCGACCGGCGAGGAGGTGCGTGACGAGGTGCATCTGACCCGGGACCGGGTGCTGGTGGTGGGCAGCGACGCGGTGCAGTGGGAGGGCCGGCGGATCGGGACGGTCGTGACCCTGCGCGATCACACCGAGTTGCGCGGCACGCTCGGGGAGCTGGATTCGGTGCGCGGGTTCGCCGAGTCGCTGCGGGCCCAGGCCCACGAGTCGGCGAACCGGTTGCACACGATCATCACGATGGTCGAGCTGGGCCGGTCCGAGGAGGCCGTGGCGTTCGCGACGCGCGAGCTGGCGGTGTCCCAGAACCTCATCGACCGGTTGACCGCCGACGTCGCCGAACCGGCGCTCGCGGCGCTGCTGCTCGGCAAGGTCGACGAGGCCGCCGAGCGCGGCGTCGAACTGACCGTCACGGAGGACACCGCGCTCGGTCCGGTGCCGTCGGTGCCGTCCCGCGATCTCGTCACGCTCGTCGGGAACCTGATCGACAACGCGATCGACGCGGCCCGCACCGCCGACGAGCCGTGGGTGGAAGTCACGGTCCGTGAAGAAGATTCGACGATGATCGTCGAGGTCGCCGACAGCGGGCCGGGAATGTCGCCGGACACCCTGGCGCAGGCGATGCAGCGCGGATACTCGACGAAATCCGAACATCGCGGACTCGGGCTGGCACTGGTCGCGCAGGTCGTCGCCCGCCACCGCGGGGTCCTGCGCACCGAACCGTCCCTCGGCGCCATGATCGTCGCGGAAATTCCCCTCGGGGGTCGCTCGTGATCCGAGTGCTCATCGTCGAGGACGAACCGCTCATCGCGCAGGCCCACCGCGAATACCTCGGGCGGATAACGGGATTCGAGGTGGTCGACGAGGTGCACACCGGCACCGCCGCACTGCGGGCAGCGACGGCGGCCGTACGCCGTGGCGAACCGATCGACCTGGTCCTGCTCGACATCGGCCTGCCCGACATGAGCGGGCTCGACGTGGCGGCATCACTGGGAGGGTTGCGGCCGAGCCCGGACATCATCGCCGTGACCTCGGCCCGGGATCTCGAAGTGGTCCGCACCGCCGTGTCCCGCGGCATCGTGCTGTATCTGCTCAAGCCGTTCACGTTCGCCGCGCTGCGCGACAAGCTCGAGCACTACGTCGCCTACCGCACCGCGCTGGGTTCATCGGAAACCGCAGTCGCGCAACACGATATCGATCGGGCGATGGCCGCGCTGCGCACGTCGAACACGAAGGCGTCCGCGCCGAAGGGCATCTCCCCCGCGACCCTCGACCGGATCGCCGGGTTCCTCCGCGAGGCGGACGGTCCCCGCACCGCCGCCGAGGTCGGGACAGCGGTCGGGGTGTCGCGGGTGACGGCGTGGCGGTACCTCGAACGTCTCGCCGACGACGGTCTGCTCGTCCGCATCACCGAGTACGGCCGCGCCGGCCGCCCTCAGGTCCGTTACGCCCGCAATCCCCGCCCCACCCCGGGTGACGGGAACCGGCATCCGGACTGACCGGGTGCAGTCCCGTCACCGGGGAGGGCAGGGCGTATCGACTCAGTCCCGGTCCCGTCGTGCCGCACGGAGGTCCCGAGTCGACTGCTTCGAATCGGTGTAGGGCGCGTCCTTTCGGTTGCACGCCTGGACGAACATGTCGAGAAAACTCCTCTCTCGCCGGGCGGGACGGGCTTCCCTGCCCGAGTCGGCGCTACCGCTCGCAGCAGTCATGGACCGTTCTCCTTCGATCATCGCCGGGACACCGGCCGGTTGGGCGCCGGGCGCCGGTTCCTACATCGGCACCACCGAGAGGAGCCAGGTGTAGGCCTCGACGAGGGGCGTGTGGACAGCGAGGAAAGCAGCTTCTACCAGGGCTCGCATACAGACGTCTCCTTTTCGTTCCCACCGCGTCGAGAGAGTCGACGCGGCGAACGCTCCTCCGAGCGTCCATCAGGGATTCGGAGCAGGTGTGCAGGAGGATGGGTGGACCCGGAATGTCGATTCCGGGCACTCCGAGGTTGCGTCCATCAGGATGGTGTACGAGCCGGAACCAAACGAACTGATCGGCGTGTCGTAACCGGACGAAAGACGGTCATCGC
The DNA here is from genome assembly GCF_053589135.1 of Rhodococcus sp. NPDC003382. Taxonomy (NCBI): domain Bacteria; kingdom Bacillati; phylum Actinomycetota; class Actinomycetes; order Mycobacteriales; family Nocardiaceae; genus Rhodococcus; species Rhodococcus sp. NPDC003382. The sequence continues at coordinate 12 of NZ_JBSFRH010000097.1, read as the reverse complement.
GTGATTCTTCGA
>NZ_JBSFRH010000096.1:0-4632 GCF_053589135.1 Rhodococcus sp. NPDC003382 | reverse complement strand
CCCACCCGCAGTGAACGGATCGGCGACGAACCGCGACGCGGTCAACCCCATCCGCGCGTGATAGCCCCGCGCCAACTGCACCCCACCGAGATACAGCTCACCCACCACACCGACCGGCACCGGACGCAACCACCCGTCCAACACCACTACCGACGTATTGGCCACCGGCAACCCGATCGGCACCGACGACCCCGCCGACCGCACCCCGGCCCGCCACGACGTCACCTCCACCGCAGCCTCCGCCGGACCATAGGTGTTCCACACCGGCACCGACCACGACGCCGACACCCGATCGACCACCGACCAGGTCAACTCCTCACCACCGGCCGACAGATACCGCAACCGCGACCCCGCCAGCGACACCCCCGACTCCACCATCGCCGACATCACCGTCGGCACCAACTCCACGAACACCGCACCCGAGGAGACGATCCGCCGACCCAGATACTCCAGATCCCGCTCACCACCCTCACGGATCAACTCACACCGCGCCCCCACCAACACCGGCCACAACACCTCCGGCACCGCCGGATCGAAACTCGGCGACGTCTTCTGCAACACCACCTCACCGACCCCCACCGGGAACTCCGACTGCCGCCACCGCACCAGATTCACGATCGCCTCGTGCGAGACCACGATCCCCTTCGGCCGCCCCGTCGACCCCGACGTATAGATCACATACGCCGCCGACCCCGGCACCACCGACACCCCCGCCGCCGGCACCCCCGACCCCGACGCCCGCGACCACTCCGGCGCATCCACCAACACCACCGACGCACCCGACGCCGACAACACCGACGAAAAACGCTCCGCCACAGCCGAAGACGTCACCACGACCACCGGATCGGCATCCGAGACCATGAACTCCACCCGCTCGACCGGATACCCCACATCCACCGGAACGAACGCACCACCGGCACACACCACCGCCCACGACGCCACCACCGACTCCACCGACCGCGGCAACAACACCACCACCCGCGACTCGGCCGACACCCCCAGCCCGGCCAACACCCCCGCAGCCCCGAACACCCGCTCCCCCAACCGAGCGAACGACACCTCACCACCGTCATCCGACGACACCGCCACCGCATCACCGAACGCGGCCACCGCCTCGGCGAACAACACCGGCAACACCGACGAACACCCCACACCCGGACCCAACGGCAACGACCCCACCGCCGACACATCCGACACCACCGACACCGCCGCCTCCACCGACGACAACACCGACACCCCACCAACCCGCACACCCACATCCACCGCACACTGCGCCAGCACGGCACGCACGGCCTCGGCCGCCCGGACCGCGACGGATTCGTCGACGAGCGTGGGCAGGTAGGCGACCTCGACCGCGATCTCGTCGCCCGGGGTGACCTCGAGGGTCATCGGGTATTGCGTGGAGTCGCGCCCGCTCAGACCGGCCAGGCTCAGCGCGTCGTCGTCGAGCATCGCGGTGAGCGCGGACTCGTCCATGGGGTACGACTCGAACACCACCAGCGTGTCGAACAGGCGCTGCTGCCCGGCGATGCGGTGCAGTTCGGTGAGCGACACGTGATGGTGGTCGAGCACCGACACCTGCTGCTCCTGCACGCGGACCAGGGCGTCTTCGAGCCGGTCGGCCGGGTCGAGTTCGACGACGACCGGAATCGTGTTGATGAACAGGCCGATTGCGGATTCGACGCCGTCGACCTGGGACGGGCGACCGGAGACGGTGGCACCGAAGACGACGGTGGACTGCCCGGTCTGCTGCGCGAGCGCCATCGCCCACGCAACCTGCGCGACCGTCGCCACGGTGACACCGCACGCGCGGGCCGCGGCGACGACACCGGCGCTGGTCTCGGCGTCGAGGGTGACGGGCACCGTCTGCGGGAACTCGGCGACCGAGACGCGCTCGGCCGGCGCGACCAGCGTCGGACCCTCGACGGGGGCGAGCACCTGCTGCCACGCAGCGCGGGTCGCCTCCGGTTCCTGCCGGGCCAGCCAGGTCAGGAAGTTGCGGTAGCCGTCGCGGTCGGCGGTCGTGGACGAGGTGCCGCCGCGGTAGTTCTCGAGCAGTTCGGCCACGAGCAGCGGAGTCGACCAGCCGTCGATCACCGCGTGGTGTTCGGTCACCACCAGGCGATGCCGCTCCGGGGCGAGGACGACGAGCGCGCACCGCAGCAGCGGCGGCACGGCAGGATCGAACCGGGTGTCGCGCTCCGCGTCGGCGACCCGGTCGGCGGCGGCGTCCGGATCCACGTCGCCCGTCACGTCGATCACCTGCCACGGCATCGGAACGGACGCGGGCACGACACTGCGATACGTGCCGTCCGCGTCGGTCACGAAGGCGGCCCGCAGGTTCGGGTGCGCGTCGAGCAGCGCCTGTGCGGCACGGTGGAGCCGGTCGCGGTCGAGCGGTCCGGTGAATTCGAAGGCGACCTGCCCGACGTAGACGTCGACGGCGTCCGAGTCGGCGTGCAGCTGTGATTCGAAGATCAGGCCCTGCTGCAGACCGGTCATGGGCAGCACGTCGGTGAGCTCGCCGAATCGCTGCTCCCACGCGCACACGTCGGCCTGCGAGACGCCGGTGTCGAGGAAGTCACCCGGTGTGTGCCGGACGGTCGGCACGATCTCGGCGTGCCGGGCGAGCGCAGTGGCCGCCTCCACCCAGGCTTTGCCCAGGGTGCGGGCCTGATCTTCGGTGAGGATGCCGGTGGCGTAGGTCAGGCGGGCCTGCAACCGGGGACCGTCCGGACCGTCGACGGTGACGGCGTTGATGTCCACGGCAGTCGCGGCGGGCATCTCCGGGCGGGTGTGCCCGAGGAGCCCTGCGAATCCCGGCAGTGCCGACCAGTCCCGGGCCTCCCCGCTGTCGGCGGCGAACCGGCCCAGGTAGTTGAACCCGATCTGCGGGCGAGCGCAGCGGGCGAGCACGTCCTCCCCGACCGGGTCGAGGTACCGGGCGAGGCCGTGATCGATCCCGTCGGCGGCAGCGGCACGCAACTGTTCCTTGACGGTACGCACGAGCGCATCGGTGTCGAATCCGTCTGCACCGGTTTCGATTCCGGTGAGATCGAGCCGGACGGGGTACATCGCGGTGAACCAGCCGACCGTGCGGGACAGATCGGCGCCGGAGACGAGTTCGTGTGCGCGACCGTGCGTTTCGCGGGCGACGAGAACACTGTCGGTCGCGGTGCCACGGCCCCGGTGCCAGTTCACGACGGCGGCGGCCAGCGCCGCGTAGAGCCCGTCGTCGACACTACCGGCGTACACCCGCGGCAGGGTCGACAGCAGCGAACGGGTGGTCGCGACGTCCAGTTCGACGGTGACGTCCGCGGTGGACGCGTGGGTGTCGAGTGCCGGATCGAAGTCGCGGCTTCCGATCGGCGGCTCGAAGTCCCCGATCCGGGCGGCGAAGGACCGGGCACGGGCCTCGGTGTCGCCGGTGCGCGCCCGCTCGGCCAGCGCGGTGTTCCAGGTGCGGACGGACGTCGGCACCGGGTCGAGTTCCTCACGGTTCCAGCGTGCGGCCAGATCTTCGAGCAGGACGCGCCAGGACACGCCGTCGACGACGAGATGGTGTGCGGCGATCAGCAGTGCGCCGCGCTCGTCCGGCGCGACAGGAGCCAGGAACACCGTCTGCACCATCACACCGGCCGCAGGATCGAGACGCGCTGCGGCAGAAGCGAGTTCGGCTCGCACCTGCGCGTCCCGATCGGTGCCGGTTGCGACCTCGCGCACCAGGGCGTCGAGATCGAGCGTCGTCTCGCGGGGCACGTCGAGTGCGTCGGGCGTGCCGTCACCGTCGGTGTCGACGAGGCGCGCACGGAGGATGTCGTGGTGCGCAATCACATCCGCGAGAGCCGCGGCGAGGGCGCCGCGATCGGCTCCGACCGGCGTGTGCACGACGGTGGCCTGGCAGTAGTTCTCGTAGTGGCCGTCACGGATCGTCGCGGTCGCGAGCGGCGTCAGCGGCACGAGTCCGGTGCCGTCGTCCGAGATCGCGGGGGCATCGTCGAGCGTGCGGGCCGACGCGGCCAGGGCCGCGACGGTGCGATGGGTGAACAGATCCCTTGCGGTGACCGCGATTCCGGCGCGCCGTGCGCGCGAGACGACCTGCAGGGACATGATGGAGTCGCCGCCGAGATGGAAGAAGTCGTCGTCGACACCCACCCCCACCACACCGAGCACGTCCACGAACACCGAGCACAACACCCGCTCGGCCACCGACACCGGCTCCCGGCCGGCACCGGCCGAGGCCACCTCCGGCTCCGGCAACGCCGCCCGATCCAACTTCCCGTTCACCGTCACCGGCAACGACTCGAGCACCGTCACCGTCGACGGCACCATGTACTCCGGCAACACCTCACCGGCCGCCGCCCGCAACTCCTCCGCCGCCGCCTCCACCAGCAACGTCACATACGCCGCCAGATACGACTCCGACCGACCCGGCCGCTGCCGCACCACCACCGCCGCGGACCCCACCTGCGGCAACGACTCGAACACCGCCCGGATCTCGTCGACCTCGATGCGCTGGCCGCGGATCTTCACCTGAAAATCCGACCGACCCACATACTCCAACCCACCCGACGGCAACCACCGCACCAGATCCCCCGTCCGATACAACCGCCCACCCGCAGTGAACGGATC
>NZ_JBSFRH010000095.1:0-4841 GCF_053589135.1 Rhodococcus sp. NPDC003382 | reverse complement strand
ACACCCCGCCGCCCCTGTCGGCCCCCACCACAACTCCCACCACCCGGGGGGGGGGGGGGGGGGGGGGGCGGGGCCCCCCCCCCCCCCCCCCCCCCCCACCACACACTCGTCCACCCCACCCGAGCGGTGCAGGTCCCGGCCGAGCCACCGCACCAGCGCCCCCGGACCGTCCAGGTCGAACCGATACGCCCCGTCCCCGGCATCCTCGTGCGGGGGACGCCACCCCAACGCCAGCACCGAATCCAGCACCCGATGCGACCCGAGAATCCCCGGGAGCGTGCGCAGCCCGGGGGACAGGTCCAGATCCTCGACCAGCAGCGGACGCTGCTCGTGGGTCGCGACCGTGTGCGAGCGCACCGCGCCGCCCGATTCCCCGCTGCGGCCGAGCACCAGCGTCTCCCGCAGCAGCACCCGCGCGTCGCGGTCGAGCACCAGCTCGGTGCGGCGGGTGACGTCGGCCCCGTCGGCCACCACGAACGGCAACCCGTCCCACACCAGCGACGCCCCGGCCCCGAGCCGCGCCCGCACCGTCCAGCTCGACGCCCGGCCGGCCGCGTCGTAGGCGACGGTGCCCGCGGTCTCGACGATCTCGAGCCACGCCCCCGCCCCCACCTCGACCTCGATCACGACGTTGTCGCCGCCGAGCAGCAACGCCCCGGTCGCGACCAGCGCGACCCGCGCGCCGTTCGCGTCCCCGCCGAGCACCCGCGGCCCGAACGCGCCGGGCACCAGCCGGCACCGGGCGCGGCCGTGCGCGCGGTGCACGGCGACGGTCGTCGCGGGGTTCGGTGTCTCAGGGTTCGGGGAGGTCACTGCGGCGTCGACGCGTGCCCGTGGCCGTGAGCATGGCCATGCCCGTGGCCGTGCTCGTGCTCGTGCTCGTGGCTGTGCTCCTCGTGGCTGTGCTCATGGTCGTCGTCGGCATGGAAGTGCGGCGCCATCGGACCCGGATCCATCGGCACCAACCGGCCCCCGGTGTGCTCGGCCAGCACCGACCGCACCCACGCGCACAACGCCGCCACCGACTCCGGGTCCGTGCGCGAGAGCGCCAGCACCGGCCGGCCCTCCCGCGCCGCCTCCGCGTCCGCCACCATCTGCGGCACATCCACACCCACATAGGGCGCCAGATCCGTCTTGTTCACCACCAGCAGATCCGCCCGCGCGATCCCCGGCCCACCCTTGCGGGCCACGTCGCCGCCGCCGGCGACGTCGAGCACGAAGATCTGCGCATCGACCAGCGCGGGGGAGAACGTCGCCGTCAGGTTGTCCCCACCCGACTCGACCAGCACCACATCCAGCGGCGCGAAGTCCTCCTCGAGATCCTCCACTGCCAGCAGATTCGCCGTCACATCGTCGCGGATCGCGGTGTGCGGGCACGCGCCCGTCTCCACCGCGCGGATCCGCTCCGGATCCAGCACCCCCGCCGACCGCAGGAACCGCGCATCCTCGTCGGTGTAGATGTCGTTGGTGATCACCCCCAACGCCAGCTCCCCGGACAGCTCCCGGCACAACAACGCGATCAGCGAACTCTTCCCGGTCCCCACCGGACCGGCTACCCCGAGCCGCAGAGACCGGGCGGAGGAACAACTGTGATCAGGCACTGAACAACCTTTCTGTGGTGTGGGCATGATTCTCGGCCCACTGTTCGACGAGCGGCGCCGCGCACGCCGGGATCTGCTGTGGCTCGGTCAATCCCGCCACCGCCGTGACAAGCTGCTCGATCAACGGCTGCGCCGCCAGCACCCAGCCCGTCGCGATCGCCGGATCCACCGGCTCGAGCTTCAGCGTCGCCGCCGCGATGGTCTGCGCATCGTCGTATCCGACCAGCCGCGCCGTGTGCTCGGCATCCAACCCCGCGCGCGCGGCCAGCATCCCCGCCGCCACCGGCCGCGCCGGCCGCCACGACCGCGGAATCGGTTCCTGATCCGGCCACAACCGCCGCAACAACCGCAGATACCCGCGGCCCAGCTGCCGGGAACTGGCCCGCAGCGCCGCGCTCGGTGTGCGCGCGGCCCACGCCGCCTCCACCACGTCGAGATCGCCCCCGGCCACCGCGACACGGCGGGCGACGACCGCGGTCGCCGCCTCCACGATCGTCACCGTCCGCAACCGGGCCGCGATGTATCCCGGCACGTCCGCCGGCGGCAACCCGGCCCGCAACGCCGGTTCCAGGCCCGCGGACTGGGTGTGCGCACCGGTCGGTAACCGCGCGTCGGCGAGCAACGCCAGCAACAGCGACTGCGACGGCACCGTCGACTCCCGGTCCACGTCAGAACAGCGAATACAACTGGGCGAGCGGCAGCCGCTCGGCCGGGGCCGGCACGATCCGTTCCCCGTCGATGTCGATCTCGAACGTCTCCGGGTCGATGTCGATGCGCGGCAACACGTCGTTGTTGCGCATCTGCGCCTTTCCGACACCGCGGGTGTCGGCGACCGCCACCAGCGGCCGGCGCATCCCGAGCCGATCGGCTAGGCCGTCCTCGATCGCCGCGGGCGACACGAACGTCACCGACAGGTCCGCCCCGATCGCATCGGTCAGCGCCGGGCGCTGCAACACCGGTTGCGGCGTCGGAATCGAGGCGTTCGGGTCACCGAGCGCACCCCACACCAGGCCGCCACCCTTGAGCACGACACTGGGCCGCACCCCGAACAGCTTCGGCTCCCACAGCACCAGGTCCGCGATCTTCCCGACCTCCACCGAGCCGATGTGCACATCCACGCCGTGCGCGATCGCCGGATTGATCGTGTACTTCGCGACATACCGGCGGGCCCGCTCGTTGTCCGCCGGCAACGACGACCCCAGCGGCCCGCGCCGCGCCTTCATCACGTGTGCGACCTGCCAGGTCCGGGTGATCACCTCACCGATCCGGCCCATCGCCTGCGCGTCCGACGACGTGATCGACATCGCGCCCATGTCGTGCAGCACGTCCTCCGCCGCGATCGTCGTCGCCCGGATCCGCGATTCGGCGAACGCCAGATCCTCCGGCACCTGCGGATTGAGGTGATGGCACACCATCAGCATGTCCAGATGTTCGGCGACGGTGTTCACCGTGTGCGGCAACGTCGGATTCGTCGACCCGGGCAGCACATAGGGCTCACCGGCCAGACGCATGATGTCCGGGGCGTGCCCACCGCCGGCGCCCTCGGTGTGGAACGCGTGGATCGACCGGCCGCCGATCGCCTCGATCGTCGACTCCAGGAACCCCGCCTCGTTCAGCGAGTCCGAATGCAACGCGACCTGCAGGCCCCACTCGTCGGCCGCGCGCAACGCCGCATCCAGCGCCGCCGGCGTCGACCCCCAGTCCTCGTGCACCTTGAAGCCCGCGGCCCCGGCCAGCGCCTGCTCCGCCAACCCGTCCATGCTCACCGTGTTGCCCTTACCGAACAGCAACACGTTGACCGGCAACGACTCCAGGCTCCGATGGATCGTGCCCAGATGCCACTCGCCCGGCGTCACCGTCGTCGCCTTCGTGCCCTCCGACGGGCCCGTACCGCCCCCGGCGATCGAGGTGATCCCCGTCGCGAGCGCCTCGTGGATCTGCGACGGCGAAATCAGATGCACGTGCGTGTCGAAGCCGCCGGCTGTGAGGATCTTGCCCTCGCCGCTGATGATGTCCGTGGACGGACCGATCTGCAGATCCGGATGCACCCCGTCCGCGATGTCCGGGTTCCCGGCCCGGCCCAGCGCGGTGATCCGCCCGTCCCGGATGCCCACGTCCGCGCGGACGACACCCCACCAGTCCAGCACGATCGCATTCGTGATCACCGTGTCCGGCGCGCCCTGCGCGCGGGTCGTGGACCCCTGCGCCATGGATTCGCGGATGGACTTGCCGCCGCCGAACACCGCTTCCTCACCGCCGACGGTGCGGTCCTCCTCGATCTCGATCCACAGATCGGTGTCGCCCAGACGGACCTGGTCGCCGACGGTGGGACCGTAGAGCGCGGCGTAGCGCTCCCGTGAGATGCGAACCATCGGATCAGTCTCCGTTCTGCTCGGAAAGGGGGCCGTCGAGCGCGCCGCCGTCGGGGACACCGATCGCGATGCCCGGCACCCGCCGCGCGCCGCGCAACGCGACCGCCTGCACGGTGCGGGACGCGCCCGGCTCGAAACGGTGGGAGGTCCCCGACGGAATGTCGAGGCGGAACCCGTGCGCGGCGTCCCGGTCGAACTCGAGCGCCGGATTCGCATAGGGCAGATGCAGGTGCGAGCCGATCTGCACGGGACGGTCGCCGGTGTTGACGATGACCAGTTCGAGGCGCTCGTCCGGTTCCCGGTCGGCGTTGAGTTCGATGTCGCCGTCGCGGACACGGATCGCTCCGGGGCCGGTGGTGTTCAGACCTGCCATGGCGTGCTCCTCAGGCGATCGGCTGGTGGATGGTGACGAGTTTGCGGCCGTCCGGGAAGGTCGCCTCCACCTGGACGTCGGGGAGCATCTCCGCGACCCCGTCCATCACGTCGTCGCGGGTCAGGACCTCCCGGCCCGCGACCATCAGTTCGGCGACCGACAGCCCGTCGCGGGCGCGTTCGATGACCCAGTTGGTGAGCAGCGCCGTGGTTTCCGGATAGTTGAGCTTCACGCCGCGCGCGTGCCGGTCCCGGGCGACCATCCCGGCGACGGCGAGCAGCAACTTCTCCTGTTCGGAGGGCGTCAGATGCATGGGGCCTCCTCGGTGCGAACGCAGCGTGTCCGGTACGCCCGGATACTGCGCGCCAGCATATGCCCACCCATGTTTCACCCGCGTTTCCACGGTGCGGCTCCGCCGCCGGTGTGCCTTTCTGGCGGCTGGCCGTCTCGGCGCGGGCGAGCTCGACCATCGTCTCCGCCGCCTCGACCGCGGCC
>NZ_JBSFRH010000094.1:0-4858 GCF_053589135.1 Rhodococcus sp. NPDC003382 | reverse complement strand
ACTGCACTCGACAGGGTGTGGGAGAGTAGGACACCGCCGAACACCCGTTACCGAAGACCCCCACCGATTCCGGTGGGGGTCTTCGGCTTTCCCGGGTCCGGGTGTTCCGGTCCCGGCCGGTGACCAACAGTGTGCGTCCGGCTGCCGGTGTGTCGCTGGGATTCACCCGCGGATCTACGGCGATCTGCCCCCTCACTCGGAGAGGTGGGCGAGGATGTGGACGATCGTCGTTTCGGCGCGGCCGCGCAGAGCGATCCGATCGTGCGGAGTCCACAGTGCGCCTTCGGAATCCGACGCGGCATCGACGGCGCGCCCGGAGGCTGCGACCCTTCCGGGGACCGACTTCGCCAGCTCCGACAACCGTGCCGCCTCGTTGACCGGATCACCGATCACGGTGTACTCGAAGCGTTCCCGTGCCCCCACATTCCCGGCGACCGCCCGTCCGGCGGCCACGCCGATGCCGGCTCGGCACTCGGGTACCTCGGTGAGGATGCGGAGGGCGATCTCGCGGGCGGCGCGCAGGGCGGAGCCGGCAGCGTCGTCGGTTTCGACGGGTGCGCCGAAGATTGCCAGGGCGGCATCGCCTTCGAACTTGTTGACGAAGCCGCCGGCGCGGTGCACTTCGTCGACGACGACCTCGAAGAACCGGTTGAGCAGCGCGACGACCTCGGCCGGCGGTCGGCTCGCGGCCATCGCAGTGGAACCGATGATGTCGACGAACAGCACCGCCACATCCCGTTCTTCTCCGCCGAGGACATCTGCATTGGCGAGCGCGGCCGCCGCGACCTCGCGTCCGACGTGCCGGCCGAAGACGTCTCGCAGTCGTTCGCGTTCGCTCAGCCCTTCGGCCATCCGATTGAACCCGGCCTGTAGTTCGCCGAGGGCGGTGCCGTCGTACACCACGACCCTGGTGTCGAGGTCGCCCTGCTCGATTCGGGTCATGCCGGCCCGCACGGATTCGATGGGCGCGATGCTCGCGCGCACACTGAGCCACATCAGCAGGGCACCGACGACGAGCGCGATCGAGCCGATCGTCAGGATCGTCACCGCGAACCGGGTGGGAGTGACGGGCCGGATGAAGCTGAACACCGCGACCAGGAGCAGCCCCACGATCGGGACAGCGCTGCCCAGCGCCCACGCGAGCATGAACCTGCCGCCGGCGCTCGCAGGACGTCGTCGTACCGGACCTTCCTCGAGTGCGCGAGCCGCTACCGGGCGCAGCGCGAACTCGCCGAACAGGTAGACGAAGCCGCACACGGTCAGACCGGCCAGGGTGATCGTCAGGGAGACCTTGGGGATCGTCGTCGGATCGATGATGCCGAAACACGTCGTGAACAGGACCAGTCCGATGAACCAGAGCATTCCCTGATGAAGGGTGAGCCGCCACGGCAGACGGAGCGCAGCCCGCTTCTGGGCGTCGGTCGGGGGCCGGTCGTCGAGCGCCCAGCGCAGTTGCTCGAGTCCGAGCCTGGTGCCGCGCACCGTTCCGACGACCATCGCGACGAGTACGTAGACGGGTGCGATCACGGCGACGACGACGAGAAATTCGCGGGTGAGCACCGTCGGGCCGGGGACCACCACGTTGATCAGCACGGCGGCGATGGCCGCCCCGAGGAAGTGCGTGCCGAGCAGCGAGAAGGTCAACAGGGTCTGGATTCGGATGCGTTGCCGCCGAACCGGTTCGGCGGGCTCACCGAGGATCGGGGAACCGAGTGGCGCGTCACTTGCACGGCGTACGGGCATAGTCGTTGGAGACTAGTCGTTTAGTGCGTGGCACGGGGCATCCATTAGGGTGGCAGGAGTGCGCCTAGTGATTGCCCGCTGCCGAGTCGACTACATCGGACGCCTGACGGCACACCTGCCGACGGCGCGACGCCTGCTGCTGGTCAAGGCCGACGGTTCGGTGAGCGTCCATGCCGACGACCGTGCCTACAAGCCGCTGAACTGGATGAGCCCGCCGTGCTGGATGGCCGAGGAGCCGACCGAGGACGCGGAGGCTCTGTGGGTGGTCACCAACAAGGCAGGTGAGCAACTGCGCATCACGATCGAGGAGATCGAGCACGATTCGAGTCACGAACTGGGCGTCGATCCGGGCCTGATCAAGGACGGTGTGGAGGCGCACCTGCAGGAGCTGCTCGCCGAGCACGTCCATACATTGGGCCCCGGGTACACGCTCATCCGACGGGAGTACCCGACGGCGATCGGCCCGGTCGATCTGCTGTGCCGGGACGCGGACGGCGGCACGGTGGCGGTCGAGATCAAGCGACGCGGCGAGATCGACGGTGTCGAACAGCTCACCCGCTATCTCGAACTGCTCAACCGGGATCCGCTGCTGGCGCCGGTGACCGGCGTGTTCGCGGCGCAACAGATCAAACCGCAGGCCAAGACTCTCGCCACCGACCGGGGCATCCGCTGCCTCGTCCTCGACTACGAGGCGTTGCGCGGAACCGAGAGCACCGAGTTCCGGTTGTTCTGATCATGCCGCGCCGCAACCGAGCTCAGCCGCCGCGGCAACGCGGGCGGAACCTGCACGCGTCCGCGACCGTCCGCACCGAGTACGGGCCGGCGGGCGCCGAGTCGGAACGGTTCACCGTACGCACGGTGCCGGGGTCGCGAGCGACCAAGTCGTATCGGTGCCCGGGATGCGACCACGAGATCGCGCCGGGCACCGCGCATGTGGTCGCCTGGTCGACCGATGCGCTCGGTGGCGCGGACGACCGCCGGCACTGGCACACCGGATGCTGGTCGGGACGCGCGACTCGCAGTCCGACGAGACGCTGGTCGTAGTCGCCGGACGCGGGTCGAACACGCGCGATTCGGCTACCTGCGTGCCTTGCTGGTGACCGCGGGGGAACGACCCCGATCGCCCGCCACTGCCGGCATCCGCTCGGTTTCGTCGCCCGACCGGTCGTTGTTCGCCGCCGACTCGGGGGCCGAAGCCTCGGCATCGTCCGACCCTGCGCTGTCGGCTTCCGCTCGGTCGGTGCGGTCGTCCTGTGTCGACTGCCCGTCGCGGTCGAGCAGCTCGCCTTCCCGCGTGACCGCGGCGAGCATCGACGGAACGGATTCGAGTTGCTCGCGTACCCCGTCGAGCTGGGTGAGGATCCGGCTGCGCAGCACGCGCAGCTCCTCGGTGAGATCGCGGGCGTTGGCGATCTTGCGCTCCGACTGTTCGGTCGCGACGGCGAGACGTCGTGCGGCTTCCTGGGTCGCCTGCTCGACGCGCCGGTCGGCCTCGGCCTTGCTGGTGCGCTCGAGTTCGTCGAGCGCACCGAGCAGCTTGGACCGACGCTCGCCCATCGTGATCTCGAAGTCCTGCTGGACCTGTGCGCGCTTGGCTTCGGCTTCCGCGGCGAGCCGGTCGCGTTCCGCCTCGGCGGCGGCGATGATGCGATTGGCCTCGGCGCGTGCCGCGGCCATCGTCTCCGCATGTTCCTCTTCGAACGCGACGCGCCGCCGCTCGAGCTCGGCGATCTTCGCTTCGTAGTCGCCGCGCAGACGGATGCCTTCCTGCTCGGCGAGCGAGATCATTTCCGCCGCTTCGGCTTCCGCGCGCGCCCGAAGCTCGGACGCCTCGTCGGACGCCAGCCGGAGCATCCGGGAGATGCGATCGCTCATCCCCTCGGCGGTCGTCGGAGGCACCGACAACCGATCGACGTCCCTGCGCAGTTCGTCGATCTCGTTGCGGGCGTTCTCGAGCTGACGGGACAGGTCGCGGGCCTGAGCCGCGGCGGCGTCCCGGTCGGTCGCGGTCACCCGCAGCTCGGCCTCGAACCGTGCGAAGTAGTTGGTCACCTCGTCGCGGTCGAAGCCCTTGCGCACGATGGAAAACGGGAGATGGCTGGGGGTGCGATCGCGATCGAAGACCATGGCGTCAATCTACCCGGTCGGTGAGGCTCGGGCGGCGGGCGATCCCGCGTTGTGATAAGCGCCGCGTCGAGGACTCAGTGGTGAACGTCGGCGGCCGGCTCGACGAGCTCGACGAGCACACCACCGGCGTCCTTCGGATGCAGGAAGTTGATGCGCGAATCGGCGGTTCCGCGGCGCGGTGCGTCGTACAGCAGCCGCACACCCTGCTCACGGAGAATGGTCGACACGGCGTCGAGATCGCTGACGCGGTAGGCGAGCTGCTGGAGTCCCGGGCCGCTGCGGTCGATGAACTTCGCGATCGTCGAGTTCTCGTTCAGCGGTGCGAGGAGCTGGATCGCGGTGGAACCCTCGGGGGAACCGGGCACCGACAGCATCGCCTCGCGCACGCCCTGCTCCTCGTTGACCTCCTCGTGGGTGGAGACCAGGCCGAGGTTCTCGGCGTACCAGGTGAGGGCGGCGTCGAGGTCGGGCACCGCGATGCCGACGTGATCGATGGCGGTGACGAGGCCGGAGGCCAGCACGGCGCCGGTTGCGGGGGAATGGGAGGACGACTCAGTCATGTTCTAGACGGTAGCGCTAACGTTAGATCAAATCACGCCGGGAGGTCGCTTCCGGCACAACCCCAGGAACGCGCCAGGCTGCTGTTCCTCGAGACCTCGGAGGAATTCCCCGTGACCACTTCAGTCATCGTTGCCGGTGCCCGTACCCCGATGGGCCGTTTGCAGGGCGCGTTGAAGGATTTCTCGGGGTCGGATCTGGGTGGTATCGCGATCAAGGGGGCACTGGCCAGGGCCGGGGTCGCCCCGGAGCAGGTGGAGTACGTGATCATGGGTCAGGTGCTCACCGCCGGCGCCGGGCAGATCCCGGCCCGGCAGGCCGCGGTCGCGGCGGGCATCCCGATGGATGTGCCGGCGTTGACGGTCAACAAGGTGTGTCTGTCCGGGATCGACGCGATCGCGCTGGCCGATCAGCTGATCCGGGCCGGGGA
>NZ_JBSFRH010000093.1:0-4873 GCF_053589135.1 Rhodococcus sp. NPDC003382 | reverse complement strand
AATTGTTTTTTTATGGTTTTAAAGTGTTTTTAAATACAGTAGTAACGAGCCCACAACCCCGCCCGGGGGGGCCCCCCTGCCCCCCCCCCCCGCCGTACGGGTAACGCGAAGTGGAAGACCGGGTCAGGCGCGGTTGCCCCACGCGATCGGAGTCTCGAGCACATCCGGGTAGTGCTTCTGCTCGTACCGCCAGATGCCCGCGATGTGCTCCTCCATCGCAACCAGGGCTGCTTCCGGATCCCTTTCTGCGACCGCGAGATAGATCTTCTCGTGGATGTCGGCCGTCGCGCGGCGATGTTTCTCCGGGTACTCCATGCCCATCGCGGAGCCGTCGAGCATGTCGAGGAGCGCATGGATGAGGTACCCGAACAGCGCGTTGCCCGACCCCTGCGCCACCGTGTCGTGGAAGACCCGGCTCATCTCGACGAAGATCTCCTCGTCGTGCAGATTCTCGCGCATGTGGTCCACGGAGTACTTGAGCGTCGCGAGCTGCTCGTCGCTGATACGCTCCGCCGCGAGTCTCGCCATCATGGGCTCGAGCGCGGTGCGTGCCTCGACCACCGTGCGGAACGGAGCGTTCTCGAACTGCAGCAACAACGTGATCGCTGTCGCCAGTCCCTCGCTGTCGGGCTGCTGCACGATCGGGCCGCCGCCGGGGCCGGGTTTGAGAGCGATGACACCCTGCAGCTCGAGGAAACGCAGCGACTCGCGAAGGGTGCCGCGACCCACATCGTATTCGTCGAGCATGATCCGTTCCGGCGGCAGCCGGTCGCCGATCTTGTTGCCGCGACGATTGATGTCCTGGACGATCCGCTGCGCCACGAGCATCGCTGTCTTCTTGGGCCTGAGCCCCGCTCGTCCCACTCGTGTCTCCACCCCGTGTGCCCCCATCTTCGAACAAACCGACAAAAATCTATGACTATGTTTACATCAATCATGGGGTGGGCACCAGTGAATCGGCCCGTGAGCACTCGAAATTGTCCGCCGTTTCGGGGCGGGGCGGCCGCGCGAGCGCAACTACCCGCCTGCGATCTCGTCGATCAGACCCCACGACAACGCGCGCTCGGCGTCGAGCGCGACGGCGGTGACGAACAGATGCAACGCGCGCCAACGGCCGATCCGCCGGGGAACGCTCACCGTCCCGCCTGCACCCGGGATCAGGCCCATCGCGACCTCGGGCAGCCGGAACACCGTGCCGGGCGCGGCGACGACACGCCCGGCGAACGCCGGAATCTCGATGCCCGCACCGACACAGTGCCCGTGCACCCGCGCCTCCACCCGGTCGCGGAGCCGCGCGACCAGACGTCCGGCTCCGCCTCGGGTACGGATCAGGTGCGCAACGGCGGTGTCCGGGGTGCGACCGAATTCGTCGAGGTCGCCACCCGCGCAGAACGACGGCCCCGCGCCGTCGAGGACGACCCGCTCGATGCTGTCGTCGAGCAGAGCAACGCCCAGCGCCTCGACGAGTGCGTCCCGCAACTGTGTGCCGTAGGCGTTGCGGCGCTCGGGCCGGTTCAATGTGATGTGCAGGGTGCCGCCGTCTCGGGCGATCAGCACCGGTTCCTGCGGGGCGGGGGGTGGCAGCGGACGTGGACCGCGCTCGTCCAGCCATCGGTGGAACTCGGGACCACCCTGCAAGGTCGAGTATCCGAGCGATTCGACCTCGATCGCCGCGGGCACCGGCAGTGTCCCGGCGGCGCGCAGCACCTGGCCGGCCGTCAGCGCCGCGTACGGATTGGCGGTGACGGCGGTGACGAATGCACCGACCGTGTCGTCCAGATCGTCGGTGCCCACCACCGTGCGTTCCCGCGGATCCGAGCCGGTCGCGTAGGTCAGGTCGAGCGCGTCGAGCAGAAGTCCCAGTTCCGGCGCGTCCTCGATGTCGCTGCCCGCATATCGTCCGACGAGCAGGCGGTCACAGTCGCGAGCACGGTCGGCGGCGACGGACAGCAGATGCTCGGCCGCACCGTCCAGGTCGACGACCAGCACGGGCGCATCGACCGCGCCGCCGTCGGTGAGCAGCGGCGTATGGGCGGCACCGGCGGCGAGATCCGCCACTCCGATCGTCCGCACCCCGGTCTTCCGCGCCCCGGGCGCACCCGACGCAGCGTCGACGTTCATTCGTTCACCGCACTCATTCGTTCCACCTCGAGGTCGTCCCACCCGAAGGCGGATCCATCGGCCCCATCCGGGGGCAATGTAACATCGGCCACGTGTCGACCGGTCCGAACCCCGATCCCGTCGAGGACTGGGCAGAGAGCGGAATCGCCGCTCTGACCGGATTTCTCGACGGTCCCCCGCTGATCCCGCCCGGACGCGCTGCGACCCGGGCACGGGAATTGTCCGCTTTCGTGGCGACCGCGACCTCCGGAACCGTGCGGATCGACGGCGCGCGATTGCTCTCCGAGCGGGCCGCGTTCACCGGGCACCGCCGGTCCGGGGCCGTGTCCGCCGGCGGGTCGTGCCGGTTGCTGCCGACGGCCGACGGCTGGGCGGCGGTCTCGTGCGCCCGGCCCGACGACCCACTGCTTCTCGGTGCGCTGGTGTCCGCCGAGATCGACGACGATCCGTGGCCGGTCGTCACCCGCTGGATGCGCGAGCACACCGGCGCCGACCTGGTCGAACGTGCCGAACTACTCGGGGTGGCGGCCGGACCGGTCGCCGCACCCGGCGCGGCACCTCCGGCTCCGGGCCCGCCACGATCCGTCGAGGGGCTGCTCGTCGTCGACTTCAGTGCGCTGTGGGCCGGGCCGCTGTGCGCACATCTGCTGGGACTCGCCGGCGCGCGGGTGGTGAAGGTGGAGACGCCGTGGCGGCCCGACGGCGCGCGGCGGGGCAATCCCGAGTTCTATCGGCTGCTGCACTCGGGCCACGAGTCCGTCGTGCTCGATCCGAACCTGCCCGGCGAGCGCGATGCCCTGCGCGATCTGGTCGCGGCGGCCGACATCGTGATCGAGGCGTCCCGTCCGCGTGCCCTCGCCGGGTTCGGGCTCGACGCGGACACGTTCGTCGCCGAGGGCGGAACCTGGGTGTCGATCACGGCCCACGGAAGAGACAGCGGCCGTGTCGGTTTCGGTGACGATGTCGCCGCGTCCGCAGGCCTGGTCGGATACGACCGTGGCACACCGGTGTTCGTCGGCGACGCGATCGCCGATCCCCTGACCGGACTGACCGCGGCGGCGCTCGCGATGTCGGCACCGAACGGGGATCGCGGGCACCTGTGGGACGTTGCGATGTCCGCGGTCGTCGCCGCCACGCTCACCGACTCCGATCCCGTTGTACCGCAGACATATCGGTCCGGAGATCGGTGGTGGGTGGACACCGCGAACGGCGCCGTCACGGTCGCCGAACCGGCCCTGCGCACACCGTCGGGTCTCGCGCCGGAATCGGGACGCCACACCGACAAGGTGCTGTCCGAGTTGAAGATCCGGCGATGAACACGCTGCTGGTCCGCGACGTCGAGGTCGCGGGACGGCCCGGCGTCGACGTGCTGATCCGGGCCGGGATGATCGTCGCGGTCGGTCCCGGGCTCGACGTGCCGGGTACTGCCGAGGTGCTCGACGGTCACGGCGGCGCCCTGATTCCCGGCCTGCACGATCACCATCTGCATCTGCATGCCGCTGCCGCACAACGAATGTCGGTGCAGTGCGGTCCGCCGCACGTGCGCTCGCCCGGCGACCTCGCGGATGCGCTCGCCGCCGCGCCGGGCGACGACTGGATCCGCGGTGTCGGCTACATCGAGTCGGTGGCGGGACTACTGGATTCGGAGGGCCTGGACCGGATCCACGCGCGGAGGCCGGTACGGATCCAGCACCGCAGCGGCGCGATGTGGGTGCTGAACACGGTAGCCGCCGGATTGGCCCGACTCGACGACGCGGATCACCCGGGGGTGGAACGCGACGAACGGGGGCGGCCCACCGGCCGGGTGTGGCGCGCGGACGACTGGCTGCGCGACCGACTGCCCGCGACCGCGCCACCGCCCTTGGACGCGGTCGGCGCCGACCTGACGAGATTCGGGATCACGGGGATCACCGACGCCACCCCGGACCTGTCGGAGAGTTCACTGGACGCGCTGGTCGACGCCCACCTCCGCGGGATCGTGCCCCAGC
The DNA here is from genome assembly GCF_053589135.1 of Rhodococcus sp. NPDC003382. NCBI lineage: Bacteria > Bacillati > Actinomycetota > Actinomycetes > Mycobacteriales > Nocardiaceae > Rhodococcus > Rhodococcus sp. NPDC003382. The sequence goes on along the minus strand of NZ_JBSFRH010000093.1, from coordinate 764 downwards.
GGATGCGCATGCTCGGAGTGCCGCTCCACCACGAATCATCCTGGTGCACATGCTCCCTGAGCCCCGGCCCCTACAAGATCGTGCTCGCGGACTCGGGGCTACCCGAACTCGACGACCTGGTCGCGACGATCCGCCGCGTGCACGAGGCCGGACGGGCGATCGCCGCGCACTGCGTCACCCGCGAGGCCCTGCTCATCCTGCTCGTCGCCCTCGACGAGGCCGGCACCCGCCCCGGCGACCGCATCGAGCACGGCGCGTTGATCCCGGCAGAGTCGGTCGCGGAGTTGCGGCGGCGCGGCCTGACTGTCGTCACCCAGCCGGGTTTCCTGGCGCACCGCGGCGACGACTACCTGCGCGACGTCGAGCCACGCGACCTGCCGGACCTGTACCGCTGCCGGAGCCTGATCGACGGGCACGTCCCGACGGCGTTGTCCAGCGACGCCCCGTACGGCCCGCTCGACCCGTGGGAGGTGATCGCCGCCGCCGTCGACCGGCGTTGTCCTACCGGCGAGATCGTCGGGCCCGCAGAACGTATCGACCCGAGCGAGGCGCTCGACCGTTATCTGGCACCGCTCGACGACCCCGGTGACCCGGCCCGCACGATCCGCGTAGGCGCCGAAGCCGACCTGGTGCTGCTCGATCGCCCCCTCGCCGAAGTATTGGCGTCACCGCACGCGGACCGCGTGCGCGCCACCGTGATCCGCGGCGAAGTGCGCTGACGCGCCGGTGTGCCTTTGTGACGGTCCCAGCCGCCACAAAGGCAC
>NZ_JBSFRH010000092.1:0-5158 GCF_053589135.1 Rhodococcus sp. NPDC003382 | reverse complement strand
ACATCAACCCCCGCCGCTTTACACTCTTCCCCCCCCCGCCGCTCTTCCGATCTATCGGCCACTACACCTCGGGCCCGCCGGCTCGGGCACCCGGTGCCCGAGCCGGTTCGGCGTCAGCCGGCCTCGCGGGCCGACCCGGAGCCGCCCTTCTCGATTTCTGCCGCCGCGGCCTCGGCGGCCTCGGTGTGCTCCCGCAGCCGGTCGATCGCGATCCGCGCGAACACCTGCTGCTCGGTCGCGGCCATCTCGTTGCGGCCGGTGGACAAGAACGCCTGCGCCCACGACAACAACGTCGACAGCTTCGACGAGAACCCCACCAGATACAGCAGGTGGATGAACAGCCACGCGATCCAGCCGATGAACCCGCTGATCTCGAGCTTGCCGACCTTCGCGACCGCGCTGAACCGCGAGATCGTCGCCATCGAGCCCTTGTCGAAGTAGTGGAACGGCTTGCGCTGCGCCGGATCCTGCCCGTGCAGGCCCGCGACGATCTGCTGCGCGGCGTACTTGCCGCCCTGCATCGCCACCTGCGCCAGTCCCGGCAGGTTGTCCAGCGCCATCATGTCGCCGATGACGAACACGTTCGGGTGACCCGGCAGCGTCAGGTCGGGCTGCACCTGGACGCGACCGGCCCGGTCGATGCCGGCGCCGGACTGCTCGGCGAGCTGCTTGCCGAGCGGGCTCGCCGCCACCCCGGCCGACCACACCTTGCACTGCGACTCGATGCGCCGTTCGGTGCCGTCCTTGTCCTTGACGGTCAGGCCCTCGGCGTCGACGCCGGTGACCATCGCACCCAGCTGGATCTCCACCCCGAGCCGCTCGAGCGTCTTGCGGGCCTTGCGGCTGAGCTTGCCCCCGTACACCGGCAGCACGTCCGGGGCGCCGTCGAGCAGCACCACCCGCGCCTCGGTCGGGTCGATGTGCCGGAACGCGCCCTTGAGGGTGCGGCGCGACAGTTCGGCGATCTGCCCGGCCAGCTCCACCCCGGTGGGGCCGGCGCCGACCACCACGAACGTCAGCAGCCGCGTGCGCTCGTCGTGGTCGTCGGACAACTCGGCCTGCTCGAACGCCCCGAGGATGCGGCCGCGCAGTTCGAGGGCGTCGTCGATGGTCTTCATGCCGGGCGCGAATTCGGCGAAATGGTCGTTGCCGAAGTAGGACTGGCCGGCGCCCGCGGCGACGATGAGGCTGTCGTATTCGGTGACGGTGACCCGGTCCAGGAATCGGGAGGTGACCGTCTGCGCGTCGATGTCGATCGTTTCGACCTCCCCGAGCAGCACCTGCGCGTTCTTCTGCTTGCGCAGCACCATGCGGGTGGCCGGGGCGATGTCGCCGACGGACAGGATGCCGGTGGCCACCTGGTAGAGCAGCGGCTGGAACAGATGGTGGCTGGTGCGGGCGATCAGCACGACGTCGACATCCGCGCGTTTGAGGGCCTGGGTGGCGAACAGTCCACCGAATCCGGATCCGATGACCACGACCCGATGACGACCCGACCCGACCGGCTGGATGCTCATCTGATTGCTCCCTCGACGTCTGTCAGTGACCGGGCCGATCGGTGCCGGCGCGGTCCCCGCCTCACTCGGCGAACAGCCCCAGTCTCGCAGCATTCGCGGGCCGTGACGCGTCGAACCGATCGGTGAGTCGTGTCCGGCGCGGTCACTCCGGGTCGCGCAGCAGCTCGTAGACCGGGTTGTGGCGGGCGGCGTGCCGCACCGCGTCGTTGGTGGCCGAGGTGTAGATCTGCACCGTCTGCAGGGACCGGTGCCCGAGCAGCTGCTGCAGCTCGACCATGGTCGCGCCGCTGTCGGCGAGGCTGGTGGCGAAGGTGTGCCGCAGCGCGTGCGCGAGCGCGCCGCGTTTGCGTTCGGATTCGATCCCGGCCAGCCGGTACATCCGCCGGACCCGGTACTGCAGGGTGCCGCGGGTGATGCGCCGGCCGTCGCTGCCGACGAACAGCGGATCCTCCGGCGGGAATCGTTCCCAGATCGCCAGGTCCTCCCGGTCGGCGCGGGCGGTGCGCCGCGCCGGCGGGAACCGGGTGTACCGCTGTTCGAGATAGGCGGAGACGATCGCCGTCCAGCTGTCCTCGAGCGGGATCTCGCGTTCGGTGGCGCCCTTGCCCAGCACCCGCAGCACCGGCGCCTCGCGGCCGCCGAGGATGCTCGCCAGGTCCAGCCGGATCAGTTCCTCCGAGCGGATGCCGGTGAGCAGCAGCGTCGCGATGAGCGCCAGGTCGCGGCCCGGCCAGTCCCGCGGCCCGGTCTCGGGGCGCTGCGCCTGCACGGTGAGCGTGTCCACCAGTTGACCGATCGCGGCCGGCTTGAACGCCTTCGGGGTGTGCTGCGGCCGTTTGGGCTGGGCGATCGACGCCATCGGATTGCCCTCCGAAACCCCTTCGGAGACCAGGAAGTTGCAGAAACTGTTCCACACCGACCAGGCGCGGCGCACCGACGCCGGTTGCCGCTCCCGGGCGAACGCGGCGAACGCCGAGCGCAGCGACCGGATCGTCACGTCCTGCACGGTCAGCGCGTCGGGATGGACCTGCCGGGTGGCGGCGAGCTGCTCGCACACCGCCCGCAGATCCAGCCGGTAGGCCTTGACGGTGTGCGCCGACCGTTTCGCCGTCTGCAGGGTCTCGAGGTAGGCCGAGATCCACTCCAGCAGGCCCGGTTCGTCCCCGCTCGCCATCGTGCGCCCTTTCCGCCGGCTCGTGTCGTACATGTGTGCGAGCACAGTCTGACATCGGGGTCGGACAGGGCGGTGCTCGGTCAGGGCGGGGCGCGTGCCGCGGAGACGCGCGCGGGTGGGGGAGAATCGGCGGATGCGGTCGCGCACGAAGATTCTGGACGCCACGCTCGGGCTCATCGCCGACGTCGGCTTCGAAGGTGTCACGATCGCCGGGGCGGCGCAGGCCGCGGGGGTGTCCCGGCAGACCGTGTATTCGATCTTCGGGAGTCGGGAAGAGCTTGTCTCCCAGGCGATCAGCGGGCAGCTGCTCGAGGCGTACGCGGAGATGACCGCCCGGCTCGAGCGGATCGAGGACCCGGGGGAGTACGTCGTGGAAACCATCGTGCTCGGCCGCACGCTGGTGCGGGAGCATCCGGTGCTGGCGGTGTTGCTGCGCGGCGACGGCGACAACCCGGTGTTCGATCCGGGCATGGTCGATCGCGCCAAACCGATCGGGCGGCAGCTGCTGGCGCCGATGGTGCGACGGTACCCGGAGCTGGAACCGCACGCCGACGACATCGTCGTGATGTCGCTGCTGCTGGGCCTGTCGGTGCTGATGTTCGCGGGCGACAGCATGGAATCCGACGACGAGCTGCGGGGGTTCCTGCGGCGCTGGCTGCAGCCGGCTCTGGCGTCCCTCGGCGGGCCCACCCGCGATTCTTGACACTTCGGCCGCGGACTGTCTAGTTTTGCTTGCGTCCGGGCCTGCGCCGTGCCGAAAACCGATGGGGGATCGACTTGTCCGCACTCACGCGCCGCTCCTTCCTGGCCGGCGCCGTCGCCGCCGGGACACTGCTGGCCGGCGCGTCCACCGCGCACGCCGCCCCCGGCATCGGCGCCCGCGTCAAGCGGGTCGCCGTCACCCGCGAAGAGCACCGCGTGATCGTCATCGGCTCCGGCTTCGGCGGCGGCGTCACCGCCCTGCGCCTGGCCCAGGCCGGGGTGCCCGTCACCGTCCTCGAACGCGGCCGCCGCTGGCCCACCGGCCCCAACGCCACCACCTTCCCGCGCGTCGCCGACCCCGACAAGCGCATGCTGTGGCACAAGTCGTTCCCCGAGGTGTTCGGCCGGCGCCTGAACGTCGAACCCTACGTCGGCCTCGTCGAAGCCGTCCCCGGCGACAACATGACCGCCCTGTGCGCCGCCGGCGTCGGCGGCGGCTCCCTCGTCTACCAGGGCATGTCCCTGCAACCGGACCGGGACGTGTTCAACGCGCACTTCCCGAACGAACTCGACTGGGACCTGATGAACCGCGTGCACTACCCGCGCGTGGCGAAGATGCTCGGCCTGGCCACCGCCCCCGACGAACTGGTCGCCACCGCCAACTACGCGGCCGCGCGCATCTTCGCCGACCGGGTCCGCGCCGCCGGCATGCCGCTCGACAAGATCCCCATGCCGATCGACTGGAACTTCGCGCTCGCCGAACTGCGCGGCGAGATGACCCCCGCCTACACCGACGGCGCCGGCGCGCTCGGCGTCAACAACGGCGGCAAGCACACCGTCGACGTCACCTACATCGCCGACGCCGAGGCCACCGGCCTGGCCACCGTGCAGGCCCTGCACGACGTCACCGACATCGAACGCGCCGCCGACGGCCGCTGGACCGTGTACGTCGACCGCACCGACGAATCCGGCACCGTCCTCGAGAACAAGATCCTCACCACCGACGCGCTGGTGCTCGCCGCGGGCAGCCTGAACACCACCCGGCTGCTCCTGCGCGCCGCCGCCAAGGGACAGATCACCGACCTGCCCGACGACCTCGGCCGCGGCTGGGGCACCAACGCCGACCGCATCTACATGTGGACCGACATGGCCGCGGACTTCGGGGCGGTCCAGGGCGGCCCGGTCGTCTACGGCAGCAAGAACTGGGACGATCCGCACCACGCCCACACCGTGGTCCAGGCGTCGCTGCCCTCGTTCGAGGTGAACACCCGCAGCACCGTCCTCGTCGGCTACGGCGTCAGCGACGGCCGCGGCGAATTCGTCTACGACGCCGGACGCGACGACGCCGTGCTGCGCTGGCCGCACGAGGGCGACGCCGGGATCCAGAACGGCCACATCGATCCCGCCGTCCGCCGCATCGCCGGCGCCGCCGCCGTCCTCGTCGACACCAACAAGGTCGTGCCGTCCACCTGGCATCCGCTCGGCGGCGCCAACATGGGCAGCGTCTGCGACCTCGACGGCCGCGTGCTCGGGCAGCGCGGCCTGTACGTGCTCGACGGGGCGCTGATGCCCGGCAACGCCGCCGCGTGCAACCCGTCGATGACCATCGCCGCCGTCGCCGAGCGGGCCCTCGACAACATCGTCGCCCGCGACGTCGGCACGCTCATCTGAGCCACAGACCCGGGGGATGGGAACGGTGGCGGGGGGGGGCCGGGGCGGGTGGCCCCCCCCCCCCCCCCCAAAACCCCCCCCCCCCCCCCCCCCC
>NZ_JBSFRH010000091.1:0-5160 GCF_053589135.1 Rhodococcus sp. NPDC003382 | reverse complement strand
CCACTCGACCAGGTTGACCGATGCCGTGGCCGGCACACCGGAAGTGGTCGGCGTGTCGGCTGCAACGGGGCAAAGGTTCACGGGTGCGGCACTAGTAATCCGGCTGGCTTTGTGATCTAATCCATCAGTCGCCACCGTCCCCTGTGTGGCGATACAGGGCCCCGTCGGCGCACCCCCCATATCCGCCGACGGGGTCTCTTCTGTTTCGTGCCTGCTGGAGGTACAGTTCGGTTAGGTCCGATTGGACGCTGGTCCAGTACGCCGGGCACACAGGGGATGCTCGGCGGTACTGGCCTTATCCCACTTACCCTCACGGGCAGCGCCTCGCCTTATCGGGAGGAATCGGAGCGCTGAACCGGGCACCCCGGGCGCGACGTGTGCAGCAGGTTGCAGCCATCAGAAGGCTTCGGCGGTGAGGATCTGCCCGAACGCGAAAGGCGCCCCGCCTCTGGCATTCTGATGGGAGGCGGGGCGCAGAGCAGCAGTAGAGGCCGACCGGGGGTGGGTATCTACAGCCACCAGGTTTATCGGACAGAACAGACCGAACGTTACGGAGTTGCCGGCTCGACGTTCCACCGGCATCGACAGTGACACAATCGTCATGGTGGAACTGTCGATGATCCTTGGCACAGGAAAGAATGTGTTCGAAACCAGAGCGCCGCCGAGTTGTTCATGTCCGCCTTCAGACATGCACATTGCCCCGAGTTCCATCGAGCTGATTCCGATTCGGGTCACCGAGGGACCTCGAAGTTCCAGCACGGAGACACCAAGAGCACCCCTCTCGAACGCCTCGTCTCATACTCGAACAAATTCCTGGCTGCGAACACTAGTTACTCTGGCGCCGGGGTGTCAGACCTCTGCGCCCTGAATGAAGTGCTTAGCTCCAACGTTGGCGTACTCGGCATCCTGGTCCGGCGTTGCACCGCTGACTCCGATTCCGCCGACCACCTCGCCACTTACGGTCAGCGGCACTCCCCCCGGCAACGTTGTTATCGATTCCTTCACCTGCCCCTGGATAAGGGGTGTGAGATCCGGATACTCGCCGGCCAGCTCAGCAAACGAGGAGGTGGTCATCCCGAGAAGCGCCGAGGTCGCGGCCTTGGCTCTCGCGGCGCCGGCAGTGAACCAAATGGCTCTGTCACGCACTAGCATTACCTCATGCCCACGGTCGTCGACGATCGCAACGCAGACGCCGACCCCGTCCCTCTCTGCCGCCTCCAGTGCGGCACGGACCGCAGGTTCGACGGTTGCCAATCTCATCGGCGAGGTCCTGGAATGCATTCGAAAAGCTCCTGTTCTGTGGTGGGGCATGTTGTATATGTGGGCCCGGGCGCCGCTCAGAACCGGCTCACTCGTAGCCAGTCTGGACTCAAGGCATGCGTGACGGGCGGGGAGGGCCCCCAGATCAATACCATCCTCATCTCGATCCTCACGCTAATGCGTTCCAACAGACGGAATCCCTGCCCGAATCGCGGTTCCTGACGTCACTAGAACCTCGTAACCCCTGTCGTATCAGGCGTATGCGGAGGTGCCCGGGCAAACATCAACGACGGCGAGTGACGAAACGGCGCGCGCTACATTGCCAGAAGGTCGCGAACTCGAACGCGGGAGCACCGAGCTACCTTAGCGCTACGTCATGCGGATCTTCAGAGGACTGCTGCCGAACTCACGCGCTATTGCGCGATTGGCGAGGGCCCGGCGGAGCTGGGGGACAACCGCTGTGACTTCCGACTGTCTGCTTCCATGGTGACCTACGCCGTCGGCCTGTTCGGTTCTCCTGTCATGAAAGTGCATGTGCATCGGTCGACATAGGGGCGGGCAACGTGAGCAGGATCGAGTGCAATCTCGGCGCAGTTGAAGCCGTAGGCCCTGCGGTTGATGGACCGAGCCTTGGTGGTTGATTCCCCCTCATTCCGACCACTGGCCAGTCTGCAGGCAACCGCGGCGGGGCCCCGTCGAGGTGCATGCGGATCGTCTGTCCTGGTGATGGCGCTCATTGATCCTGGTTCTGGCGCACTTTCCGTGAAGGCGAAGGCATGCCGCTGATCAGGGACGATTCGGCATAGACCAAGATCATCATGGTGTGACGTTGCGCCCCTGACGGCCCTGCTGCCGCATCTGACCGGTGTTGTCGTCGAGGCCGTCCGCCTCGTCGATGCGACGATCCGGATCACAGCACATCCGCGAGCAGACGGCGGACACTGTCCGACCTGCGGCACGGGGTCGAACCGGGTGCACTCGCGGTACCGACGCCGGCCCGCCGATACTGCAATCGGCGCACACCCGGTCGTGCTCGAGCTGACGGTCCGCAGGTTCTTCTGCGACAACAGCGCTTGCGGAGCAGCCACTTTCGCCGAGCAGGTGCCAGGACTGACACAGCGGTGGGCTCGGCGGACCACGGTGCTCAGTGCGATGGTCGAATCGATCGGACTGGCCGTGGCCGGTCGCGCCGGCGCTCGACTGGCCACCCGATTTGGGATGAGTGTCGGACGCGACACCCTGCTGGGGACCGTGCGGTCGATACCCGACCGGCCGATCGAGGCGACCTCCGTGCTCGGGATCGACGACTTCGCACTCCGCCGCGGCCACGTCTACGGCACTGTCATCGTGGACCTGGTCACAAGGCGACCGATCGATCTGTTGCCGGACCGAACGAGCGACACCGTCTCCGTCTGGCTCCAAGCACATCCCGGTGCCGAGATCGTGTGCCGTGACCGGGCCGGCGCCTACGCCGAAGCTATCCGTGTCGGCGCACCGGATGCGGTGCAGGTCGCCGACCGATGGCATCTGTGGCGCAACCTGATCGGCGCCGTGGAGAAAACCGTGATCCGGCATAGGAAAGATCTTTCTGCACCGGCTGCACCACCCGACGACACCGAGGAGATCAGCGACGGCGTGGCCATCGCCGAGGTACCCGACGGCCGCTTGGTGGTCCGGACCCGCGAAAGGCACGCAGCCGTCCACGAGCTGCATACCCAGGGAATGTCGATTTCGGGTATCGCCAGGCAGCTGAATCTCGATCGCAGGACCGTGCGTCGTTTCGTCCGCGCCACCCACATCGACGAGTTGTTGGCCACCAGCCGGATGGCAGGGGCGACGCTGCTCACTGCGCACGAGATGTATCTGCGAGAACGCTTCACCGCCGGATGCACCGACGCTGCTCGTCTGACCCGGGAGATCACCGAACGCGGTTATCGGGGCAGCCCGCAGACCGTCCGCCGATTCCTGCAACCACTGCGCACCGAGGTCCGTGTTCGGCCGGTGCCACCGCGCCCGCCGAGCACAAGGCAGGTCACCATGTGGTTGACCAGTCATCCGGACGATCTCACCGACAAGGACAACAAGCGGCTCACCGACATCTGCGACCGCAGTCCTGCCCTGATGACCGTGCGTGAGCACATTCGCCGTTTCGCCGAGATCATGGTCGACCGTCGTGGACACGACCTGGCCGAGTGGATGACCGATGTCGATACCACCGGATCGCAAGCGCTTCGGTCTTTCGTCACCGGGCTACGCAGAGACCTCGATGCGGTCACTGCCGGCCTGACGCTCGTGCACAACTCCGGGCCGGTCGAAGGGCATGTGAATCGGATCAAGATGCTCAAGCGGCAGATGTACGGGCGGGCGAATCTGGATCTGCTGCGGAAACGTGTCGTCCACCTCGAATGATGCAGCGCGGCAGCAGCTTCACGAAAAGTGCGCCAGAACCACCTTCGCTGAGCCTCATCACTGGACGAATTCGTCATGTCCATGCGACTGCTCCCAGGCCAACCGCCCGCGACGCTGCTATCGCGTGCACACGTGCGCGGGCACGTCCGACCGGCTCGCTGGTAGCGGCCTCAACCGGGAGCTGCTCCCGAGTCGTACGCCGAGCTGGCATCTCATCTACACAAGAATCCGACAGCGACTGTCGTCAGCTCCCTGGCGGAGCGGGAGGCCGGACCGCTGGCTCCAAGCTTTCCCGACTTCCTGCTCACGTGCTGGACCGCGGTGAGTAGCGCAGCGGTCTCGTCCACCGACCCGGCTGACCTCGTTACTCGACTACCCTGAACGCGTCCGTCCGCCGATTCCACGGCTCCGAACAGGATTCCCTACTCAGAGCACCTTGTTCGCTGTTCCATACCGCGGAATGCAGCGACTGACACAACAAAGCGGACAACTCTACGATTGCCTTCGTTGCCTACACCCAATCCACGAGCTCAACGAAAACGAGCAAGGAAAGCCGACGGTCGGCCCGTCACAGCGAATCAAGTCCACCTCGGTCGTCGACACACAGTTGCTCGCCGTCCGGATCCATCCGAGGAACTCTCATGTACGAACCGAGTGAACGCCGGGGTCTAGCTGCGCGGACATGGCTCGAACGACATGGAATCGTCCGGCCGTTGGCATGGGGATATCTGGCCATGTTGCTGTTCATGGTCGGTGACGGAATTGAAGTGGGCTTCCTGGCAACATACCTGGAGTCGATAGGCTTCTCGACCGCCGATATCGCAACGCTCGTAGCCGTGTATGGCGTGGTCGTTGCCCTCGCGTCGTGGCTCTCCGGAGCCTTGGTGGCAGCGTGGGGACCCAGGCGCGTAATGATGATCGGGTTGGCCGTTTGGGTCATCTTCCACGTCGTCTTCCTGACCGCCGGCGTAGCGACGAAGATCTACCCGATCATGCTGGTATCGTATGCAATTCGTGGATTGGGATACCCGTTCTTCGCGTTCGGATTCCTCGTCTGGGTGACGCTACGGACACCGGACGCGGTCCTTAGCCGCGCAATGGGCTGGTACTGGTTCTCGTACACGGCGGGCCTGGGTGTTCTCAGCGCGTACCTCGCCGGTTTCACCATTCCGAGGATTGGTAGCTACGCCACACTTTGGGTTTCCCTCGCCTTCATCGTGGCTGGGGGCCTGATCGCGATCCTCCTGATCCGCGCACAGTCCGAGGTATCCGACACCGGCGTTCGCGCTACCGTGAAGACCGTGGTCCACGGCTTGTCGGTGGTCAAGACCAGTCCGCGAATCGGGGTGGGTGTGGCACTGCGAATCATCAACGGATTGATCTTCTATTCGCTGCCACTGAGGTTTTCTCACCAGGCGGGGGCTTGTAGGTGAAGAAGCACGAGGGCGGCAGCGGTTATCGCGCCGATCCTCCACGGACACAGACTGATTC
>NZ_JBSFRH010000090.1:0-5340 GCF_053589135.1 Rhodococcus sp. NPDC003382 | reverse complement strand
GAGGAGACCGAGGAGGTGACACCGGCCTTGACTGCCTGAGCCACCCACGAGGAATCACGCGACGACGTCGTACACCACCTCACGGGACTTGACCCGAACCGGAGAAGTAGGCGGTGACGTGGCACACAGCGATGACCGTTGGGTCGAGGTCTCGAAGTCTGCATTCGCGCACGAGACCGACGGCTTGGCGATGCTGCGGTACGTGGTACCGAAGGCCTCGCCGTACCGCGCATGGACGAACTTCGAGTTCATGGACAACCACGGCCAATGGCACGAGATCGATGCCCTCGTCCTCGGTCGGCGCCGGCTCCATTTGGTCGAGCTCAAGCACTACACCGGATTGCTGCAGGGGTCGGAGACCAACTGGGTACGCACCACCCTGGGCGGCAAGAAGCGCACCCAGCGATCGCCGCTGCTGATCACCCGCCGGAAGGCCCAGCGGCTGGCCACGCGCATCGAAGAGGAAGCTCGCAAAGTTGCGCTCGAAGCCGGCCTGAATGCGGAGAAGGTCAAGCGGGCGCTTCCGTTCGTTCAGGAATCGGTATTTCTGCACGGCTCACCGTTCAAGGTCGACATGCCCGACCTCGCAAAATCGGGTTTGTTCGGCCCAGACGGTTTCGAGGAGGAGACCAACCTGCCCGGTATCTCCACTCGACTCCTGGAACCTCCCTCCGAGGGCAAAAGGGTCGATGAAGATCTGTCTGTCATCATCGCGCTCGCGCTGAAGAACCTGGGCATCGCTCGTCGGACTGAGCGAGACGCCGGCTCTTGGACGATCACCGGCACGCCAGTGGCCAGCGGTGACGACTGGCAGGAGTGGCTAGCCACACACAAGGGAACCGAGGAGCGCGGTCGTGCACGTATCGTGTCATTCCATCGCGGCACGCCGGTACATGCACGTGCTGCCTCCCATCGGCGGATGCAGCGGGAGTTCTCGTTGCTGTCGTCGCTCCGGCACGACGCCATCGTTGCCCCGAGAGATCTGGTTCAGGACGACGACGGCAACACGGTCATCGTCTATCCGGATCTTCCCGGCTACGAGCCACTCGACCTGGCGTTGGCGACCCGCACTCTCACTGCCGACCAGCAGCTCCTGATTCTCACGCAGATCGCCGAGGCAGTCGCGTATGCCCACCGGAACCACGTTGCGCACCGCGGCCTCGGTCCGAGCACCGTGCTCATCCACACCGACACTCTCGATCGCGGTGAAGTGCGGGTTCGTTTGGCTGATTGGTCGTGGGCCGGACGCGTGCACAGCGCCGATACCCGGTCTGCAACGGTGCTGGGCACTCCAGCTACGCCGGGCAGCGCACCTGCAGACGAGGTGTATCAGGCTCCGGAGGACCGCTGGGCTCCGACCGCTGATCGGCTTGCTCTCGACGTGTTCTCCCTCGGCGCTCTGGCCTACTACCTTCTGTCCGGTGGGCAGGCCCCTGCACGCGATCGCGCTGCTCTACTCGAGCGTCTGCGCCTAGAACAGGGGTTGGACCTCGCAGCGGCCGGCGGCGCATTCATCGACGAAGCACTGCGCTCACTGGTGTTGCAGGCCACATCTCCGTCGGTGTCTACGCGGATGAAGACCGACCGCAAGACCGGTCGCCCCGAGTTCGGCGCGCAGGAGTTCGTCGCCACGCTGGCGGCCTATCGACACAAGCGCCTGGATACGACCGCCGCCGACGAAGCTGATCCTCTCAACCCCGCCCCGGGTGCTGTGCTGGGTGGCCGCTTCGATGTGGTGCGAATACTCGGCGCCGGCTCCACAGCGCGAGGGGTACTCGTCACCGATCGGGACAGCGACGATCGACTGCGAGTGCTCAAGGTCGGGCTGGATGACGCCGCAACATCAAGGCTGCACGACGAGGCGGAGGTGCTCACGGAGCTTGCCCGGGAAGGTCACCCACATCGACTGGAAGCGGCGGCACGTATACGTCGAAGCCACGGACCTCCAAGGTCGAGCGAAGTGGAATTCGATCCCTGACGGCGCATCGTTCCACATCACCCGCGGCATGCGAGACGTTCTCCTGGGTGCCAATCCTCGCGGGGTAACCCTGACTCGCAGAGCGGCAGCGGCCCTCGGGGTCTACGCCTGCACCGCGCTGAACAGGTCATTGAGGGTGAACTCGTCATTTCTCGCGAAGACAACGATGACTGGCGATGGTGGACATGGGCGGGGTCGAAGGCGAACCGCACGCTCGCAGCGTGGGCATCCGATCTTGTCCCACCCCGGCAGCGGATTGGGGCCGAATCGATTCGTCTTCATTCGGACCTGAGTGCCACCGACATACAAGCCGGGTTGAGGAGGCTACGTCTGGCCGGTGTCCGCCCCCTGCCTGTCGTGGATCGGAACGCCCTGCGCGGGCTCAAGTTTTCCGCCGCGCTGCCGGACCATCTGGCGTGTTCGACGTTGGCGGTCCGCTCGACGGATTTCCGCGGCGCTTCTACGGTGATCGATGAAGACGTACGCATCGTGCGGACTGCCTTGCGGTGACGACAGGAACTCGCTTCCGATGAGATGACAAGCGCCGCCGCCCCACACGGGCCCCTCGCACATCGATCCCGGCGGCCTGATAGTGAATCGATATTCGCAGAGGCATAGCGGCGAATTCACTGATGGAAGACACAGTGACCGGCAGCGTCGAGTCGCCTATTTTATCAACATTGAGATACCAAGAAGCCGCCATGATGAGGCTCAGCGAAGGTGGTTCTGGCGCACTTTCCGTGAAGCCGCTGTCACCCTTCACTATTCGAGATGAACGACACGCTTGCGGAGCAGGTCGAGGTTGGCTCGCCCGTACATCTGCCGTTTGAGCATCTTGATCCGGTTCACATGGCCTTCGACCGGTCCGGAGTTGTGCACGAGCGTCAGGCCGGCAGTGACGGCATCGAGGTCACGGCGTAGCCCGGTAACGAAGGACCGAAGTGCCGGTGATCCGCTGGCATCGACATCGGCCATCCACTCGGCCAGGTCGTGCCCACGACGGTCGACCATGATCCCGGCGAACCGCGAATGTGTTCACGCACGGTCCTCAGGGCGGGACTACGGTCGAGGATGTCTGTGAGCTGCTGATCGTCCTTGGCAGTGAGATCGTCCGGATGGCAGGTCAACCACATGGTGACCTGCCTGACGCTCGGCGTACGCGGCGGAACCGGACAGGCGCGGACGGCGGCGCGCAGCGGATGCAGGAATCGACGGACCGTCTGCGCGCTTCCCCGATAGCCGCGCTCGGTAATCTCCCGTGTCAGACGCGCAGCAACAGTGCATCCAGCAGCGAAGCGTTCTCGCAGATACCTCTCGTGTGCAGTGAGGAGTGTCGCTCCGGCCATCCGGCTGGTGGCCAACAGTTCGTCGGTGTCGGTGGCGCGGACGAATCGACGCACGGTCCGCCGGTCGAGGTTCAGTTCCCTGCTGATACCCGAGATCGACAATCCTCGGGCGTGCAGCTGGTGTACGGCGGCGTGCCGTTCGCGGGTGCGGACCACCAATCGGCCGTCGGGCGCCTCTGCGGCGGCCGCGTCGTCGCTGATCTCCTCGGCGTCCTCGGGTGGTGTAGCCGGGCCAGACAGTTCTTTCCTGTGTCGGATCACGGTTTTCTCCACCGCATCGATCAGGTTGCGCCACAGATGCCATCGGTCGGCGACCTGCACCGCATCCGGTGCCCCGGTCCGGACCGCGTCGGCGTAGGCACCGGCCCGGTCACGGCACACGATCTCGGCGCCGGGATGTTCCTGCAGCCAGGTCGAGACGGTGTCACTGGTTCGGTCGGGCAGCAGATCGATCGGCCGGCCCGCGGTCAGATCGACGATGACCGTTCCGTAGACGTGTCCGCGGCGCAGTGCGAAGTCGTCGATTCCGAGGCTCGGTGTTGTCTCGATCGGCCGGTCCGGGATCGATCGTACGGCCCGCAACAGGGTGTCCCTGCTGATGTGTATCCCGAGTTTGGTTGCGAGGCGGGCACCGGCGCGGCCGGCCATGGCCAGTCCGATCGCCTCGATCATCGTGGTGAGCGCCGTGGTTCGCCGAGCCCAAGGTTGCGTCAGTCCAGGAACCTACTCTGCGAATGTTGCTGCACTGCAGGAATTGTCGTCACAGAAGAATCTGCGAACCACGAGATCGAGGACGACAGGATGCGCGCCGATGGCTATGCCTGCGGGACGGCGTCGATACCGTGAATGCACCCGCCTCGAAGCTGCGCCGCACTTCGGGCACTTCCCCTGACTGCTTTGCAAGTGGGCCGTGATCCGGATCGCGGACTCGGTCCGGTGAACGGCGGCAATGACGATGTCGTTCAGGTGCGGTAGGAGGGCTGTCAGGGTCGCGAGGTCACACCATGATGATCTTGGTCTATCGCAGATTTTCGCTGATCAGCGGCGTGCTGTCGCCTTCACGGAAAGTGCGCCAGATCCAGGATCAAAGAGCGCCATCAGCCGAACTAGGGGGCGAAAGCGACCGGAGTGGACGAACTTCGCCAAAGTCCCAGTTCCTATCATTGCTCACGGCACATTTCGGGAACTGGGCTATTTATGGGCAGCCCGACCTCCTACTCTTCAGCCATCCGCTTGGCATCTACAAATTCACGTCAATCATTAGCGCAGACGCCTACCTCGACAACAAAGCAATAGAACGACAATCCGGGCCTGAGTGCCACTTACTCGCCAGCCGGCGTTCGATGGACGTCGGGGGCAGACCTCCCATCAGCGATCACCGCGTCCCGCGCGGCACACGGGCACACGGGCACACGGGCACACGGGCACACGGGCACACGATCTGACTTCAGGCATCTCATCCTGGTATCGACAAGGTCGGTGTCGGGTCGAAAGAATCTTGTCCCGTCGACTGCTCCCTGCACCAAAACCTGCCACAGTTGCGACATGGCCGGTAGCTGCCATTAGGCCGGGAAGTTACGCGGCAAATTCGGTGGTGGCAGGTGCCGCTGTCTTACGTTGTGATACCGCGTGACATAAAGGCCAGAGAGGAGGAGCATCGAGACGTACCGGCAAGTCTCAATCCGCAAGCTTGCTTAGCTTCATCGCCTGGCATGCGAAGGGGGTTAGGAAGCAAATCGGCAGAAGATTTTCGAATCCGCACAACTCAGAGAGGAGACGACCCTCATGCCTACTGAGGGTGATTACGACATTGTCAACCGCCAAACACCCATAGCTCAGGCTTACAAAGCTATCATCTCCTTACTAGGAGATAGAAAGTTCGGTCGTCGCCTATTTCTCGATCCGGAAGTTCCGAAGATACTGAGGTTTTCTCACCAGGAGTTCGCTGACGGCGGCCGGGGACATTCGGGCGGTGTGGCGTGAGATGAGGACGTGGGGTCCTACCTGGTAGAGATC
>NZ_JBSFRH010000089.1:0-5934 GCF_053589135.1 Rhodococcus sp. NPDC003382 | reverse complement strand
GTCTCCCGGCAAGCGTTGGTGGCCTACCGCGGCAACCGCTACTCGGTGCCCCCGGAACTGGCGGCAGCGCAGGTGCACGTCACCCGCAGGCTCGGCGGCGAGGTGATCGACATCGTCACCGCCTCGCAGTACGGCGTGATCTCCTCGTCGCCTGGCGTCTGTTCGCCATTTCGCCACTGTGGGGAACCGCGTTCGAGGATCTCGAGATACTCGGGCTGTTCCTTCTTGACGGTTTCGTAGACAGCCAGGGAACTGGCGAAGAAGCTGTGTCCACCGATCTTCGCGGGGTGCATACACATCAGGCTGAGGATGTCGATCCTATCGCTGTGGACACGACAGAATTCCATCCGATTGCCCACGGGGTCATAGAACCAAAAGAAGTCGGCATCTCGTCCGACACGTATCCCGTCCTTGTTGGCGGGGAAATCGTCGACATGTTCGGCGTTGTCGAAAATGGCTCCGCGGGAAGCTAATTCATCATGTACGTGCTTCAGTTCACGCGTGGTCATGAAGACCAATGTCGAATGTGTCGGGCGTGCTGCTCCCTGAGACTCGGACGGACGCTTGGCGGGACTGAGGAAGACCTTCAGTCCGGCCAGCCGGAACGCAACGACAGTCGTGGCAGCTCCTTCGAGGCTGCGGTCCGTCCCTCGGTATATGGGATCACACCCGAAGACGGCCGAATACCATTCGGCTGCAGAATCCACATCTTGCACGTACAACGTCAGTGATGCTCGGCTTCCCGTGAGGATGTCCCCGCCGGATGTGTCGACGGTCACGTAATTCCCCAGGGGTATCCGTCAAGGAATTCCCCATGTCCGGGCGTGCTGGAGTGAGCGTAACCCGGCGGTCGGGTTGGGGTCAGGCGGTGCCATCGGGAATGCGGCCGGGGCGCTTGCGGGGCCGGTAGGACGGACCGTCCATCAGGACCTGGTGACTGGTGTTGATCAACCGATCGAGCAGAGACTCGGCCACGACCGGATTCGGGAACAGCGGGTACCAGTCCTTCGGGGCCCTGTTGCTCGTCAAAATCAACGGCTTCCCGGCGATCGCCCGATCGGAGACCAGATCGTAGAGTGAGGCTGCCCCCTCGGAGTGGACACCCTGACAATGGTTCGCAGAAGAACCAGGAGGGATGTTCACATGGGACGTCAGTCTCAGTACACGGAAGAGTTCCGCCGGGACGCGGTTGCGTTGTATCGCGCCGGTGGCGGCACCCGCACCTACGCGGCGGTGGCCTCGGACCTGGGCATCAGCGGCGAGACCTTGCGGACCTGGGTCCGCAAGGACAACGCCTCGGACCAGGGCTCAGCGGCCGTTGGCGGCGAGACTGCAGCCGATGAGTTGGCGCGCTTGCGGGCAGAGAACGCCCGGCTGCGCAGCTCGGAGAAGGAATGGCAGCTCGAACGTGAGATCCTGCGCCGGGCAGCCGCCTATTTCGCGCAGGAGATGAAGTGAAGACCTGCCGCTGGGACTTCATCTCCACCCACCGCGACGAGTTCGGCGTGCAGCGGCTGTGTCGGGTCCTCGGTACCTCCCGGTCCGGCTATTACCGGCACCTGGCCACCGCCGATGCTCGTGCCGAGCATGCCAAGCAGGAGGCTGCGACCGTCGCACAGATCCGCCGGATCCACACCGAGCATCGCGGTGCCTACGGTGCACCTCGCATCCACGCCGAACTGCGGGAACTCGGGGTGTGCATCAACCGCAAAAAGGTCACGCGGTTGATGCGTGGCCACCGCATCGTCGGTCGGCATCTGCGGCGTGGCCGGCGCACCACGATCCCCGATCCGCAGGCGTCGGCGGTACCTGATCTGATCGGTCGCGATTTCACCGCCGACGAGCTCGACACCCGGTGGTGCGGCGACATTACGTACATTCCGGTGGGGTCGTCGTGGTTGTATCTGGCGACGGTGATCGACATCTGTTCACGTCGGGTGGTGGGGTGGTCCATCGCCGAGCACATGCGTACCGAGTTGGTCACCGACGCGCTCGCGATGGCTGTCGTCACTCGCGGTGGCAGTGTGGACGGCGTGATTTTTCACAGCGATCGCGGAGCGCAGTACACTTCGGCGGAATTCGCGACATTCTGTGCCGCGCATGGGATTCGAATGAGTCGGGGTCGTGTGGGGTCAAGTTACGACAATGCTTTGGCGGAGTCGTTCTTTCAGGGTTTGAAGCGTGAATGGCTGCATGGTCGTGCCGCGATGTCGAAGGCGCGGACGCGTCTGGAGTTGTTCGGGTGGTTGTCGTACTACAACCGGCGGCGGCGTCATTCCTCGTTGGGTTATCTGGCACCGATCGAGTTCGAACGACGATTGACCGCATCGGCTACGCTCGCACTCGCCGCATGAAATCCGGTGTCCACTCTCGAGGGGCAACCTCAGTGATCATCGGACTGGGTGGTGGTGTGCTCGCGCATCGCGAAGTCGTCGATGATCAACACCGCCGGCCGGGCGTATTCACGCATGCGTTGGCCGATGGTGCGATCGGCGTGTCCACCGGCCAGGTCGGCGAGCATCCGGGAACACTTGACGAACCGCACATCCCCACCCCGGCGGGCCACATGATGCCCAAGTGTTTGTGCCACATGGGTTTTCCCGACACCGACGGGGCCGTAGAGGATCACCGACTCGCCGGCGTCGAGCCACCGCAGTGCAGCGAGGTCCCGCAGCATCGCGGCCGGGAGTTTCGGGTTGGCGGTGAAATCGAAGTCCTCGAAGGTGGCCTGCTGCTCGAACTTGGCCCGGCGCACCCGCCGGGCCAGGGCGGCGGTTTCCCGGCGGGCGATCTCGTCCTCGCAGAGCACCTGCAGGAACTCGAGGTGCCCGAGCTGCCCGTCGCGGGTTTGCGCCAGCCGAGCGTCGAGCGTGTCGAGCATGCCGGTCAGCTTCAAGGTTTTCAGCGCAGCACGCAGACTGGGATCATGAATGGTCATGACAGGAGTCTCCTGAAGAAGGGAAAGAGGCAGTCGATCAACAGATCTCACGCGGAGCGTTCGGTATCGAACGCTTCGGGTCCGCGCAGCAACGCCGGGACGGTGACACTGGCATCGGCGGTGTCGTGCTCGTCGCACTCGTCGTGTTCGGTGCCGGCGGCGAGGATGCCCTTGACGGTGCGATAACGCGGATCACCGACCTCGAGGGCGCGGGCGCAGGCCGCATCGACCCGGGCATCGTCGTAACGCGACCGCAACCGGACGATGCCCTGGATCGACCGCAGCCGGTGGATCGCGTTGACCTGTGACAACTCGTCGACGATCGCGACCGCACCGGGCCCGATCTGCTCGGCCTGGGCCCGGCACCACACCACGGTCTGCAACGTGAACGCGGTCTTCGCCGGCGGGTAGTGCTCGGGATTCGTCGCCCGCCCCGACAGTCGGCGCACATGGGTGGCCACGACCTGCTCGTCGTGGAAGATCTGCACCACATCGCCGCTGGTGCGCACCAGCAGTTGCCGGCCGATCAGCCGCCACGGCGCCGAATACAACGCTTTGCCGGCCTTGACGTGGCAGTCCGGGGCGAGCTTGCCGGTGGAGTAGACCACCGGCTCGAACGGCCGCGGCGGCAACGGCGTCAAGGCGTGCTTCTCGACGGCATCGAACACCACCGCCGGGTGCGCACCGTCGAGGCCGCGATGCTGGTGCCGGCCGTAGACGTCGGTGCACCATGTCAGCGCGGCGGCCTGCATCTGCGCCAGCGAGGTGAACTCACGGCCCCGGAAGAACGAGTCCCGGATATAGGGCATCGGCCGCTCGATCCGGGGTTTGTCCTTGGGTTTGCCGGCCCGGGCCGGATCGATGAGCACCTGATAGAACCCGGCGAGTTCGGCATAGGCCCGGTTGATCTGCGGATCGTAGAGATCTGGGCGGTCGACCCCGGTTTTGAGGTTGTCGCACACCATCCGTGCAGGAGCGCCACCGAAGAACTCGAACGCGGCCACATGCGAGGCGCACCATGAGGTTTGATCCATCCGCAGCACGGGCTGCACGAACAGCATCCGCGAACACGCCAGGATCATCGCGAACGCCCACACCGCCACCCGCCGGTCCGTCGCCGGATCGCGCCACATCCCCAGCTTGCCGTAGTCGACCTGCCCCTCGTCGCCCGGCGGGACCGGTCCGCGGGGCATCGTGGCCTTCGACGCCGCGACCCGGTCGGCGAATTGCGTTGCGATATACCGACGCACGGTCGATTCGGACACGGCGACGTGGTGGTCGTCGCGTAGGCGTTGGGCAATGGTCGCCACGGTCACCGACTCGTCGAGTTGCCCTTCGATCCACCTGTGATGGGCGGCGATCGCCGGCCAGGTCACCGCCCGCGCCGTCGGGTCCACCACTTCCGGGAACCAGGCCGCGATCAACTCGCGCCAGAGATTCTCGTCGAACTTGTTGCCCTCGCCCGGGCTCAACCCGGCCGCCAGCGCCGGGGCCAGGTACTTCCGGATGGTCTTGCGGTCGAGTCCCAGGGCTGTCGAGATCTGCACCTGGGAGCGGCCGGCATGCCAATGCCGGAACAACTCCATCAGATCGGTCATCGTCCACGTTCTCCTTGCCACCGTCGGGCTCCTTCCCAGGCCCTCGGTGGACCTCGAGAAGAAGCGAACCTGCAGCAGCACCCACACCCCGGCCGACACGCCCCGAAGGTGGGGAATTACGTGACGGCCGGGTGAGGAATTACGTGGATCTGTCGCACTTTCCGTGAAGGTCCTAACGGCCTCCTGATCAGGGATGATTCGGTAGCAACCAAGATCATCATGGTGTGACCTCGCGCCCCTGACGGCCCTGCTGCCGCATCTGACCGACGTCGTAGTCGACGCCGTCCGCCTCGCCGGCTCCACGATCCGGATCCACGCCCACCCTCACCGCAACCAGGCGCAGTGCCCGAAGTGCGACACCTCGTCGAGCCGGGTCCATTCCCGGTACCGCCGCCGACCGGCCGACACCGCGATCGGTGCCCGCCCGGTCGTACTCGAACTGACCGTCCGTCGATTCTTCTGCGTCAACACGCACTGCACGACAATCACATTCGCCGAACAGATACCCGGTTTGACGAAACGGTTCGCCCGCCGCACAACCGTGCTCGACGCGGTACTCGAAGCGATCGGGCTGGCGCTGGCCGGCCGCGCCGGCGCCCGCCTGGCAGCCCGGCTCGGGATCGAGGTCGGCCGCGACACCCTGCTGCGGGCGGTGCGTGCGATCCCGGACCGGCCCATCGAGCAGACCCCGATTCTGGGTGTCGATGATTTCGCGATCCGCCGCGGCCACCATTACGGCACCGTCGTCGTGGACCTGACCACGAGCCGGCCTATCGATCTGCTGCCGGACCGCACCAGCGGCACCGTCGCCGCATGGCTGCAGGAACACCCCGGCGCCGAGGTGGTGTGTCGTGACCGTGCCGGTGCCTACGCCGAAGCAGTGCGCACCGGCGCACCGGATGCGGTGCAGGTCGCCGATCGGTGGCATCTGTGGCACAACCTCGTCGGCGCGGTGGAGGACACGGTTGTTCGGCACCGCGCCGATCTTCGTCCACCACCCGAACTCACAGACCCCAACGCGACGGACCAACATACCGAGAGCAATTGCGGTACAAGTCCTTCAGGCGCAGAGATGCCGGACGGCCGGTTGGTCTCCCGGACCAGGGAACGGCACACAGCCGTGCATCAACTCGTTTCGAGCGGGATGACGATCTCGGCGATCAGCAGGGAACTGCGTCTCGACCGCAAGACCGTGCGTCGCTTCGCCCGCGCTCGTACCGTCGACGAGCTGTTGACCACCACTCGGACGGCAGGACCCACCCTGCTGAGTGAGCACGAACCCTACCTGCGAGAACGCTTCGCTGCGGGATGCACCGACGCCGCCCGCCTGACCGCGGAGATCACCGAACGCGGCTACCGAGGCAGCGCCAAGACCGTCCGCAGGTTTCTGCAGCCACT
>NZ_JBSFRH010000088.1:0-7582 GCF_053589135.1 Rhodococcus sp. NPDC003382 | reverse complement strand
GGTGGAAGCCTGCCTTGAACGCCTTCGCGATCACTTTCGAAGGACGCATCAACTAACCGATGCCAGGCCGGTTCCACCGTTTATCGGACACTCCCTCTTCATCGGAGAGTCGGCGGTCGACCACGTCCGGTCGACCTGGCCTGAGGGCCAGGGGCCGCCATGCCCAGTGACCGCCCGGATGAGTTCCTGACCTGCTTGTGCGTGGCTTCCCGGCCTGGGGACGGCCGGGTTCGTGATGTCGAGACCGCCGTCTTGTCCATGATGTCGACGGCGCTCGGGAATGCATCCGCTGAGATCGGATGGACGCACGGCCGCAAGCTACAGGCTCGACGTTGCGTCTTCGAGGTGGTGAAGGTGTTGGTATGAGCGGCGACTGAGGAAAGCGCCGGCAAGATCGATGCGTGCATCCAGGAACTACCTGAGCACGCATCCGAGTTCGAACACGACGGTGCCGAGGAAGAAACCGGCTGGCGCATAGGGCGATTTCGGTTCGGTCAGATTCCGGGCCGCCCATGATTTCGAGCCAGTGCCACTCTGGCTTCGATCTGTAGATCAAGAAGCAGGCCCGGCTCGCACACAGCTGGAATCGGCAGGTCCACAGGGATTCTTGCAGCATCCCCCACTGATGCGACTGGTACCTGCACTCGTTGGATCCGTCCGGGCCCTTACGGTTCAGATCGAGGACAATCGGACTTCGACACCACAATCTTCGCCGGGTGCCCCGCACCCACGAGCACAAGAAAAGTGCAGTGGGTGCGGGATTGTGGAACTCCGCGGTACCGGCGAACGGAAGGTCAGTGCGCCGCCGTGTACTCGTCGACAAGCGACTGGGGCAGACGTCCGCGAGCGGGGACTTCGTAACCGGCCTCGATGGCCCAATCCCGGATCTCCTTGGAGCTCGGCGCACCCGAAACGCTCTTGCTGGCCGCGCTTCCTCGCCGCTTCCGCCCTCCGACACGGGTGGCATGCGCCACGTAGTGCTCGATCTTCTTGCGGAAGTCTCGGGCGTTCTTCTTGTTCAGGTCGATGGTGTACTCGACGCCATCGACGGCAAAACTGATCGTCTCCCCCTCATCCTCCAAAGGGGTTCCATCGATGTCGTCGAATACTTCCACGACCGTTCTGCTTGCCACCGGCAAACCTCCATTTTCAACCTTTTCGGAAGGGACTGGAAACATTCTACATACCCACGGTATGGGGCGAATCCTAGAATCAAGAAAGTTCCGCACGTGAACGCATCCAGGTGCCTGCCTGTGCAGTTGATCCGAAGTCACATGAGAACCGCTCCGAAAGAGCCAGTAATTGGGTCCACACTCATCGCGTCACCGTGAAGTGCCAACTGCCCTCGTCTCCGCATCGACGATCACCACGCGATCCCGAACGGTACTCCCCCGCTTGCATTGATCGACGACGCGAGCCACGAGCACGGCCGGGGCAGATCCCCTCGACGCGCCACGCACCCGTCCTCTGAATACATCGCGCAACATCAGCTATTCCACTCTGCGGTGGGCTTCGAAACGCCCACTAGACATGCATACGCGGAAGGCACCTTTGTGACAGTCACCACCAACTACCTGAGTAACGACTTTCCATACTTTCGGCCGAGCGATAATGCCACTCACCCGAAGCAAGAGCTTCGCGCCGATGGCTTGTTTCCCGAGGCTAAGAACAATCCCGACGACACTCGAACCACAGTCGAAATACCAAATCTCTTTCCTGACCTCAGCCCGACTCGCCATCCTCAGCAAGGAGGATCCGCCTCTCGTCGCCACTGAGCCAATCGACCCAGCGCCGCCGGCATACCGTCATGGCGGAAGCCGCCGCGCCGGGAATACCTACACGCCTGGGACAGGTGCGTTGCACGGAGGACGCTTAACTGATTGCTGCACGTCCCCGCCCCTCCCCGGGCCGTCGAGCCCGAGTGGCGGTAGCAACCACCCACACCAGCGCAATCATCGATTTACACGCGATAGTCAACGAAAGGACGGCGATCGGCATGGACGGGTCCGCGACTGCCGAAGACCGCTACCGCAAGCGGTCACCTCGCCTTCGAAGACGCCCTGCGCGAGGTAACCGGTGTTCCCCTCGACCGCGACGACTTCGTTCAGATCCCCAGTCTCGCCTCCGCAACCCGGTCGTACCCGAACTGTCCGAACACGACGCCCGTATCCTCGACGAAGCCGGATTCACCGGCGACCGCACCGCCGCGACCATCGCACGACTCGACCGCGACATCTGCATCTCGACACTGGTCCACAACTCGAAAACGATCGACGCCGCTGCCCATCTCGGTGTCGCACCCGCCCGCATCCGGCAACGCATCACCGCCGGTACACTCTGGGCGTTCGACTCGGGCCGCCAGCGACTCCTGCTCCCCGAACAGTTCACCGACACCGGCGAAGTCCCCCACCTCGACAAGATCATGCCGTCGATCGCGAAGGACCTGCACCCACTGACCGTGCAGGCATTGCTCACCAGCCACAGGACTCACTCGTCGTCGACGGCCACCCGGTGTCAATCGTGACGTGGCTGACCGGCAGCGCCGGCAGCCACGACGACATCGAAAGGCCCGCGAGGTCATCACCATCGCCGAATGGGAGTCGATGTAGATGGCGGCGATGATCCCGCCGCCACCCGCCATCACCACGCTCCGCGCGGCAGGACTGCTCCCCGACGAAACCATCGAATGGACACCGACCGAAGGATCTGGCGCATCCACCCCCGTGGTGCACTCGCCGAAGTGTTCCAGTCCTCCAGGGCATCGACCGCCACCGTGGTGATCCGCACCTGACCGGCCTCACATTCACACGCCCTGTGCGTCTGCTCGACGTCTCCGGGATCGGCGGCGGAACATGGGCCACCGGCGTCGGTGGCAACTATTCCCTCGACTCGGTGTCCCATGGCCGGGCCCAGTACTGAGCAGGCACCATCCACCGCGCCCATCCGGATCTGGACGGCGTCATCTACCGCGGCCGTTTCGCCGGGCCCGCTACGATCGCGCTGTTCGAACGCGACGCCGACGCCTTCCCCACCCGGCCCGAACTCTCACTCCCTTTCGCGCACCCCCGGCCCTCGCCGACGCGGTCGAGACCGCAGCGCACAGCCTCGGCTACATCGTCACCTGACCGGCAGCACACCGCCAGCGACGAAGCCGATACCGTCGAGACACGCCCGAGGCGCCGAAACACGTTCCCCGCGGCGTCTCCTTCGAGACTCAGCCGAGCACAGGTGTACGGACGCGGCCGCATCCGCCATACCCGCGTCAGCTCGCAGCAGCTAACCCCGTGAGAAGAACGCAGCCGTGCCGCACCGAGTGGACCCTTACTCCCCAACATGAACGAAAGGCTTTTCGCCGGAAGGACATCCGAGAACCGATCGCACGCTCGCGTTCACGGCGGCCGCAACGATCGTCCGCAGCCGCGCGCCATCGACAACCCGCGCTCGCCTACGCCACGCTCATACAACCCGAACATGCAATCTGTGCATCCCAGTCGCCTGAACCGACGCGAACGCCGACCCAAACGATCGGTCCACATATTCGCGCTGGTCGCAACACGAGCGAACACCCGAACGGACACTGCTCGGAGTTCTACGCTCACCCGTCGATAGCTGCACCATCGACAACGGGCACGGCTCCGGCGGCAACACGCTCGACACTCACCCGAGCCCGAAAACTACTGTCTCAGAACGCAGAATCCTGCAAGTGCGACCCTAACCATCCTCGGATACCCGCCGGACGCCCATACCTGCAAGACCTCGCAGTCGAGTTCGGCGACGGCCACGACCTCCCCGTACGCGCGCACTCGCAGTAGGATCGCTCGCCGCCCCGGCCTGCGCCCCCGTCCACAAAGCGACCAACAGCCTCACACCGATATCGGACTTCTCCACGGCAGACCAGCCAGTACTGGGAACGCACATCGCCGGTCTGGACCGCCAACTGGTCCGACTCCCCGTCTGGCTTCCCCGGTCACGCAAGTCGCATCGTCGATCGTCGCCGTCTCGACCCCACTCACAGACGTGATCGACTCGAGCGTCGCGAATCCGGGCGCAACCATGCCGTTCACCGGGTGACCGCTCGGGAACTTCCGAACACAGCCTCCGAGGTACCGAGCAGGACACGCCAATTGGAACTTCTCGACGCACCGACCATCGCGAGCGCCATGCGGACGCCGCAGCCGAACTCGCCCGCCGAAGCACCGGAGTGCTTCCGCCTCCCCGGACACCGCATCCCTGGTCTTCACGGACCGAGACACCGACTACCAGAACCGCCGATCGTCTCCAGGTCGACACACACACTTCAGAAGCTGAAGCTGTTGGCGCGGAGGTATTCCGATCGCGAATCGACTGGCGCACACCAAGTCACCAGGGAGTCGAACACCCAGCTTGCGCCGCTGATACAGATGGCCACGGCCGTGGATCTCGAATGGGATTCGCAGCTGCTGTCGGTGTTCCGGGACACCCAGGGGCACAATCGATTGCCACACACTGGTACCCCGCCCCTGGCAGAAGCTGACGCGATCGCGCCGGTGAACCTTGTCAACATCCCAGGAAGTCACCTGAGGCACGTCCGAGGAGCCGGCCCTCTCGGGGGAAGATCCCGGAGCCGCTCGGTTTCGATGCAGCCATGACCGAGCCCCTCTATCGGCCCGGAGCTGTATCTTCATTCCCCGGTCACCTAGACCGTGTAGTTCTATGTCCAGCGCACAGCCACCCACTACAGCTGCCTCGTCGTGGACGCTGTCCGCAACGCGGTTCAGTGGTTCGGGCCGGCTCGAGCGTTCAGATCGGACGCTCCGCATGAGTCGCCGACGCCCGCAATCCTCGTCGGCTTCGGCCGTGGGCCACAGGCACCAAGCACTACAGGTATCTCAAGCGCGGCGACGCGCAGCAGGCCCGCACGCAGCACCACCGGAAGATGCGCATGAGTGAGCGGTATTGACGCACAATGCCACGCCTACCACGTCGGACACCAACCGGCCTCGCTCAGCTCCGGCCGAGTCGACCGTCATCGTATGCGCGCGCACGTGTTCCGTGTTTCGATCCGGCGAACACGGACTCGGGTTCCGCATCCAGACCTCGGGAAAGGATCGCGTGGCCGACAATGCCGCAGCTATTGAACAAGGATCCTGGCTCCGCAGGACCGTCACATGTTCGATTCCCCATGCATCACCTCGCCATCCGACGACCTCGCGTCGGCCTCATCTACTGTGATCGGACCACCGTCGTCCCGAGCGGCAGATCACCTCGACGCAGTGGAGTACCCCTGTTGTGCTGACGGAACAGCCGTGCTCTTCTGATGCCCCGCGGTTGACGCATCCCGTGTCGGGGTTGCGATGCTCGGGCCCCTTCCGGTTCCTCCCCTCCCCTACAGGAAGGGCTCTGGCGTGTCCGTATCGCCGAGACGAACGCACCGGCAGAGTAGCTGTCGTCTGAACGGACGGCGCGACCCGGACCCTTTCCGAAACCCAGCCGGTACCGAGGGTCCGTGCCGGGTCCAACAACAGATCCGGCACCGAACGCCGCGGCGGGGTCGGTGCCGGCACTTCACCTCGACCCGCGATCCGCTGCGGACAACCGCCCCGACGGACCCGAGCCGCGAGCGTCTCATCCGGCGCGGGACACGAGTAGCGCACGGTCGAGAGCGATTCGGGGACAGCGCCACGTCGAACCCTCAGATCGGGACGGCGCCGAGTAGTGCCCGATATTCATTTCCGAAAATCGACGCTGAATATCGTCCTCGGGCGTGGACAGCCGCTCTCGACGCACGCGAAAATAAAATTCGAGTCGCTGCGCGATCACGGACCGGTGATGTGGTGAAATAAACCACATCGATACCCACCGAAGGAAGGAGCCGGAACTTACCGACGAGTAATAAGTAAATACCTCACAGGGCAGTACAAGACAAAACCCCCTAACGGGGGCTTGTCCTTCGAGAATCTTTCCACCAGGTTCATCGAGTTGTAGTGCAGCTAACCGTGTGTTCAGTTCTCACCACTGTTGGCGCTCGACATGGAACCGAAGTTGCCGCTTCGCTCCAAGTACTGCTCCCACCAGGGCTTATCGGTGCTCGATAGGTCCAGCTTTCTTGGAGGGACATACCGTGCTTGGTACGTCTCAGGGTAACTCATGCCCTGACACAGATTCAACAACTTCCACAACGACACGCCGCGAATTTTCCGCACCAGTCGCGCCGGATGCCGTAACTCACCAATCCCCCCCTTCCCATGACCTCGCCTATTTGGATGCAATAACTCGCGCACAAAAAAACGTGGCGCGAGTCGAGAAAATCAATATCGAAAGCGATCAACGCGGTCGAACCTGGTCAATTCCGGTACCACCAGAAATGCAGTCGACCACCCCCGTCTGGTCCGGACGAGCAATCTGGCAACGTCAAGTCCGAGAAATTCTGAATAGCGACTCCGGCATTCAAGAATGCCGGCGCCACAGCATCGACCCAGAACGCGTCTTCGCCGTTGCGGTATGCATGGCCTCCGTAGCCGACCAGCGCACCGGACGCCGCGTCACCGCCTCACGGGAGACCCTCGCCGAGCGAGCCGGCGTCTCGATCACTGTCCTCAAGCGTGCACGGCGCGTTCTGTCCGAACTGGGGATGGCTCACGAGATGGTCCGGGGCCGATTCCTACGCACAATCGAACAGTGGGCCGCCGAAGCCCATCACGGACGTAAACAAGTGAAGGCGACAAGCGTCTGGGCCCTGACCTCCCCCAGATCCGTCGTGACTCGCGTTACCTCCGCTGGCTCGCCCACGGACACTCCACCCACTACACGCGTCGGGAACGCCTCACGCGACCCCCGCACCCCTACCCCACCGATTCATCCACAATCCCGCACCGGTGGCCCCCAATCTCTTGGTGTTGTTTTATGTAGTTCTACTTCCGTCAGGAAGTACAAGACAACGCGCGCGCGAACGCACGCGGCCGGAGCTTCCCCTTCCCGCAACGAGAATCCTCGACCGATTCAGCTTCAGAAGGCCGCTGCCGAGCTAATTTCCCTTGCCCCATCTCTGGATACCGGAAGGCATATCGGATCCGTCTGCGACGCACTCAGGGACCATTGCGTCGATACGACTCGCTGGACAGGGCGCGATATCGCGAGAACCCTCAACGAAGACACCAAGCTTCGCGGCTGGACCTGGCCTGAACGGGGTTCGCTTAGGCACCCCATCAGGTTCTTGCGCTGGCGCCTGGCGCGCATTGATTGGTCCGGCCCCTCCCCCTCCGAACGCGCCCGCGCGGCCAAACTGGAGCGGGACCTGGAACGTCGGCGAGCTTCCGTGGCGGCGTCCGACCGCGACATGCGAATCGCCTCTACAAGCACGAGGATGTCGGTCATGAATCAGATTCGAGAAGCCCTCTCCCGCAGGCGAAGCAATCCCTCCGGTAGCGCTGTGAGGTAGGCGCGCTCCCCGTCCGACGGAAACACGGGAGCCTCCTCTCCCCCACCGGCTCGTCGTTGGCGGTGTTTCGTGACAGCGAGATGCGAGTCATGGCTGTTTACCGCGGTAAACAGCCATGTCGCGCGGGGCTGCTGAAGTGTACAGAGAGGTCGCGCGTGTGCGCCA
>NZ_JBSFRH010000087.1:0-8609 GCF_053589135.1 Rhodococcus sp. NPDC003382 | reverse complement strand
CCCGTCGGCGACGATCCGGGTGACCGGCCACGGCGCCGACCTGACCCTGACCCTGACCCGGGAGGAGTTCGAGCAGCTGATCGAACCGCAGATCAGCCGCGGGGTGCAGCTGGCCGCGACGGTGCTGCGCGAGGCCGGCATCGACCGCGGCCGGTTGCAGGCGCTGTATCTGACCGGCGGCTCGTCGCGGATCCCGTATGTGCACCGGCGCCTGGCCGAGCTCGGCCCGATCGCCACCCTCGACGACCCGAAAACCGTCGTCGCCAAGGGCGCGGCCGGGTTCGTCGCCGGCGGACGCGCCACCGACCCCGCGGCGCTGAGCGCGACCGAGCCTGTCCGGCGCGAACCCGCGCAGCCGCCGCACACGCCGATTCCCGCGCCCAGTTTCGCCGCGACGCCCACAGCGGACCCGGCTCCGGTTGCGGGGCGGTCGCGCACACCGTTCGTGATCGCCGGGGCTGCGCTCGCCACGGTGCTCGCCGCGGCAGGCGTCTACTTCGCCGTCGACGGTGGCGAGACCCCCGCGACCGCCGCGGCATCCACCATCGACGCCGCCGCCCCGGCCGGCGCACCCCCTGCGACCTCGGACTCGGCATACATCAGTGAGGTGTCCGAGGACGTTCTGCCGTTGCTGCCCAGCAAGCTGATCACCTCGTCGTCCTCGTGCGACAAGTCCGGATTCAGTTACGAGGGTGCGTTGCAGCTGCGGTGTGTGGTGACCGCCGATTCGAGTGTCGGGAAGGCGATGCGGTTGGCGGAGGACGACGACCAGTGGGTCACCGCCTGGCGCGACGACCAGTACGCCCGGTCGAATTTCATCCGGTACCGGGACCGAACCCTGTCCGGATACGCCAGTCGCGTGCACTCCTCGGGTGATCGCATCGTCAACTACGCCACGGACGACACGTACAGTTCCGGATTCGAAACGATCGACCGGAAGACGGGTCTGATCCTGACGTACAGCGTCGACACCGTCGAGCAGGGCCTGACCCTGGCGACCGAACTCGGCTTCGCCGACTCGTGATTCGCGGCCCGTCACTGCGGGCCGGACGTCGACGGTGAGGTGAGGCAGGCGTTCTCGGCGGCTTCCCGTCCGGCGTGCCAGCCCTCGGCGTCGACGGTGCGGGTACGCGACGACCGGGTCGCGGGGAACAGGCGGCGGAATTCCTCGTCGACCGCCTCGGAGCGGCGAGCCAGGATCGGCGCGAGCGTCGTCATCGGCAGGTGCGCGTCCGCGGCGGCGTCGACCGTGGCACGAGCGTCGGCCTCCCGCAACCGTTCCCCGATCCGCCCGGCGTAACCGGCGAGGAACGCGCGCCGGAACGCGGTGGCCCCGCCGCCGACCCGGCCGCCGGTTCCGGCCGCGGCCATCGCGCGGGTCGCCTGCACGAGCAGCGACCCGAACAGCACCTCGATCTGGCGCAGTTCGACGTCACCGCCGACGACCGTGGCGATACCGACCTTCGCGAACCACACCGTGCGCGCCCGGTTCGCGCTCCCGATCGCGGTGAGCAGCAGCACCTTCTCCTTGGCGTACGGATTGTCCAGGTGCACCCGCATCCCGCGGATGCCGGACGACTCGTCCTTCCCGGCGAGCAGGGCCGCGCTCACCGCGTAGCGGGTCACGAGTTCCTGGGCCTTCGCGGTCAGCGCCTCGGCTTCCTCGGGGAAGTCGGTGGACTCCGCTTTCGACAGCAGCCCGCGGATCCGGTCGAGGATCCGCGGATCCGGGACCGCATCCGCCGCGGCGGCGGTGCGCAGCGGCGGCCACTGCGACGGCGGCGGGGCCAGAACGGTGAAGCGCGGCAGGTACTTCCAGGTGAACGCGAGGCCGGTCACCTGGAACCGCGTGACGTCCGGCAGCGCGCGCTGCAGGGCGGCGCCGAACAGCGGACCCCGATCGCCGGGCGGGATCCGCGTCGCGAGTGCGGCGAGATGCGGATGGTGGTCCGCGACGGTGCGGATCTGCCGGAGCCAGCCTTCCGGGGCCCGGTCCTCGGCGCGGCTGCGGTGCGCGTCGAACAGCACCGCGGCCGCGCCGAGCGGCACGTCCGAGAGGTCGCCGGAACGCGCCGTCACGTGCAGCACGTCCGCGGGTTGCCACCCCCGCTCGTACGCCCAGGTCAGCTCGTCGAGCAGCGCCTGGGCGCCCAGATCTTCTTCTCGAATGTATGTTCTAGTGCTCCCCATGCGGGCAGTGTGACGGAAGGCACCGACACGAACCCGGGATGCCGACTATTCGGCGTCGTCGACGAACCGCGGGAACACCGGCGACGGTGCCGGCAGCGCGGTGCCCGGCACCAGACGCGTCGCGAGGTCCGCGAACGTGCGGGCATCCGTGTCCTGGCCGAGCAGGTCGAGGATCTTGGTCCCCGAATCCGGCATCACCGGCTGGACGAGGATGCCGACGATGCGCACGACCTCGAGCGTCACGTACAGGACCGTTGCCATGCGCGCCGGATCGGTCTTGCGCAGCACCCACGGTTCCTGCGCGGAGAAGTACCGGTTCGTCTCGCCGAGCACGTGCCAGATCGCCTCGAGCGCCAGGTGCAGGGCCTGCACGTCGAACTCGGCGCGCACCTTCTCGAGCAGGCCGTCGGCCTGCGCCAGCAGCGCCAGGTCGTCCTCGGTGAACTCGCCCGGCGTCGGCGCGAGCCCGTCGAGATTCTTCGCGACCATCGTCAGCGACCGCTGCGCCAGGTTGCCCAGTTCGTTCGCCAGATCCGCGTTGATCCGGGTGGTGATCGCCTCGTGGCTGTAGCTGCCGTCCTGCCCGTAGGAGATCTCGCGCAGCAGGAAGAACCGCAGTTGGTCCAGACCGTACTTCTCGACCATCTCGAGCGGGTCGACGACGTTGCCCACCGACTTCGACATCTTCTCGCCCTTGTTGAAGAGGAAGCCGTGCACGAACACCCGCCGGGGCAGTTCGATGCCCGCCGACATCAGGAACGCCGGCCAGTACACCGTGTGGAAACGGGTGATGTCCTTGCCGATGATGTGCAGGTTCGCGGGCCAGAACTTCCGGAACGCGTCGGACTCGGTGTCCGGGAATCCGACACCGGTGAGGTAGTTCGTGAGCGCGTCCACCCACACGTACATCACGTGGTCGGGATGCTCCGGCACCGGAACACCCCAGTCGAACGTGGTGCGCGAGATCGACAGGTCCTTCAGGCCACCGGAGACGAAGCTGACGATCTCGTTGCGGCGGGTCGCGGGGGCGATGAAGTCCGGCTGCTCCTCGTACAGCGCGAGCAGCTTGTCCTGGTAGGCGGACAACCGGAAGAAGTAGGTGGACTCCTCGGTCCACTCCACCGGGGTCCCCGTCTCGGTGGAGATCCGGGAGCCGTCCTCCTGCAGCGTCGTCTCGGCCTCGGCGTAGAACGCCTCGTCGCGCACCGAGTACCAGCCCGAGTAGGTGTCGAGGTAGATGTCGCCGGAATCGACCATGCGCTGCCAGATGGCTTTGCTGGCCTCGATGTGGTCCGCGTCGGTGGTGCGGATGAACCGGTCGTACGAGATGTTCAGGGCCTTGTCCATGGCCTCGAACACGCTCGAGTTGCGCGCGGCGAGCTCCTCGACCGGCAGCCCTTCCTTGACGGCCGTCTGCTGCATCTTGAGGCCGTGCTCGTCGGTGCCGGTCATGAAGAACACGTCGAAGCCGTCGAGACGCTTGAACCGTGCGATCGCGTCCGACGAGATGTACTCGTAGGCGTGCCCGATGTGCGGGGCACCGTTCGGGTAGGCGATCGCGGTGGTCAGATAGAACGGCGGGCGGGCGGAAATGGGCGCAGTCATGGTGGCCCTACTGTATAACCCGTGAGCAAAGCCCGTCCCGCGCCCGAGCCCCCCGAACCCCTCGCACCCCTCGTCGACGCCCACACGCATCTCGACGCGTGCGGCGCGGAGGATCCCGAATCGGTTGCGGCGATCGTCGATCGGGCCGCCGCGGTCGGTGTGGGCCGGGTCGTCACGGTCGCCGACGATCTCGACGCGGCACGGTTCGCGGTGCAGGCGGCGCACTGGGACGACCGTGTCTACGCGGCCGTCGCGATCCACCCGACCCGCGCGAACGTCCTCGACGAGCAGACCCGCGCGGAGGTCGAACGCCTCGCCGCGGACCCGCGGTGCGTCGCGGTGGGGGAGACCGGCCTGGACCTGTACTGGCCGGGCAAACTCGACGGCTGTGCCGACCCCGTCGAGCAGGAGGACGGTTTCCGCTGGCACATCGACCTCGCCAAGCGCCTCGGCAAGACGCTGATGATCCACAACCGCGACGCGGACGCCGAGCTGCTGCGGGTCCTGCACGACGAAGGCGCTCCCGGGACGGTGATCTTCCACTGCTTCTCGTCGGACGCGGACATGGCGCGGGCCTGCGTCGACGCCGGCTACGTGCTGAGCTTCTCCGGGACCGTCAGCTTCAGGAACGCGAAGGCGCTGCGCGAAGCGGCGCCGCTGGTGCCGCGCGAGCAGGTGCTGGTGGAGACGGACGCGCCGTTCCTGACCCCGCATCCGTTCCGGGGCGCCCCCAACGAGTCGTACTGCCTGCCGTACACGCTGCGGGCGCTCGCCGAGGTGCGCGGGGAGGATCCGCTCGAACTTGCGGCCGCGACCACCGCGAACGCCGAACGGGTCTACGGCTTCCCGGCGATCTGATCCCGAACCGCCCGGGTACGCGCGCCGGAACCGCAACAATCGGAGGCATGTACAACTTCGTCTACACGGCACAGCCGGCCCGGGTGGTGTTCGGAGCGGGAACGGCCGCGCGCGTGGCCGACGAGGTCGAGAAGCTCGGCCGCTCGCGAGTGTTGCTGCTCGGCGGCGATCACGTGCGCAAGCAGGCGGGTTTCGTCGAGGACGTCCTGGGCGGCCTGCGGGTCGCCCGGTTCGACGGTGCCGTCATGCACACCCCGGTCGCCGTCACGGAACGGGTGCTGCAGGTCGTCAAGGAGCACGACGTCGACGCGGTCGTCGCGGTCGGCGGTGGTTCGACGACCGGTCTGGCGAAGGCGCTGGCCGTGCGCACCGGGATCGACCAGGTGATCGTGCCGACGACCTACGCCGGGTCCGAGGTGACCCCGGTGCTGGGGGAGACCGCGGACGGGGTCAAGACGACGCGATCCTCGCCGGAGATCCTGCCGGAGACGGTGATCTACGACGTCGAGTTCACGCTGTCGATGCCGGTACCCATGGCCGTGAACAGCGCGTTGAACGCGATGGCGCATGCCGTCGAGGCCCTGTACGCCGAGCAGGCCAATCCGATCGTCGATGCGCTGGCGCTGCAGGCCATCGCCGCGATCGGCCGGGGACTGCCGGCGATCGGCGCCGACGCCGTCGACCACGGAGGCAGATCGGAGTTGCTGCTCGCGGCGTGGCTGGCGGGAACGTGCCTCGGTGCCGTCGGCATGGGCCTGCACCACAAGCTGTGCCACGTGCTCGGCGGCTCGTTCGAACTGCCGCACGCGGCGACGCACGCGGTGATGTTGCCGCACGTCATGGCGTACAACGCGGAGGCGGTGCCCGGCGTGATGGCCCGTATCGCGGACGTGCTCGGCACCGAGTCCGCGCCCGCGGGCGTGTTCGACCTGGTCGCCGCCGCGGGTGGGCCGACCACCCTCGCCGAGTTGGGGATGCGCGAGGGCGACCTCGACGAGGCCGCGCACCTGGCGACGGAGCGGAGGTACCCGAACCCGCGGGAGATCACGCGGGTCGGGGTGCGCCGGGTGCTCGGCGAGGCGTTCGAGGGCGTGCGGCCGGTCTGACCGTCAGAGCACCTGGTTCCCGTACATCTCGCCGAGCGGATCGGCGATGAGTTCGACGCGGGCGCCGTCGGGGTCGCGGAAGTACAGCGACGTCCCGCTGTGTTCCTCGGTGGCGACACCGGCGTCGGCGAGTGCCGACCGCAACCGTTCCCAGTGGTCGGGGGCGACGCTGATCGCGATGTGGTGCAGTCCGCCCAGGACCTCCCGGTAGGGGCCGACGTCGAGCCCGGGGAAGTCGAAGAATGCCAGCAGGTTTCCGTTGCCGATGTCGAAGAAGAAGTGCGTCGAGCCCGGGTAGTCGCGGTTCTCGATCAGTTCGGTGAGTGGGAATCCGAGGAGGTCCTGGTAGAAGCGGATCGTCGTCTCCACGTCGCTGCTGAGCAGCGCGGTGTGGTGGAGCCCGCGGGCGGTGGAGGCGGGCCGCCGGTCGGCGGGCAGCAGGTACTGCGTGCGGAGACGTTCGCGCTGGGCTTCGAACCGGTCGGGTTCCCGGTCGGTGGTGGTGCTCACGATTCGCTCCTCACAGTTCGTTGCGTGTTCAACTACCTGAGCGTAAACCATATCGTTGCGCAGTCAACCAATTTCCCGCGGTGCGATACATTGAGTGTGACGTGCATCACCGATGTGCGTGAACCTTCCGTTTCGTCGATGAGAGGTTCCCCATGAACAGCACGTTCTTCCGCGACATCGCGATTCTGCTGGCTCGACTGGGTATCGGCGTCATCTTCCTGGTGCACGGGTTGCAGAAGCTCACCGTCAACGGCTACTCCGGCACCAAGGCCGGCTTCGAGAGCATGGAGGTCCCCGCGCCGCCGGTCAGCGCGTTCATCGCCACGTGGGTGGAGATCCTCGGCGGCATCTCCCTGATCCTGGGTCTGCTCGTCCCCGTGTTCGGGGTGTTGTTGTTCCTGGACATGCTCGGCGCCTACCTGTTCGTCCACATGGGTAACGGCGTCTACGTCAACGACGGCGGGTGGGAACTCGTCGGCGCGCTCGGCCTCGGGTCGCTGCTGCTCGCCGCGGTCGGGGCGGGGGCGTACAGCCTCGACCGCTTCATCGCGCCGAAGGTGCCCTTCATGGCGCGCGCGTAATCTGCGGCTGGCGCCGCCCGTGTGCCTTTGTGGCGGCTGGAACCGCCGGAAAGGCACACCGCGCGGCCGGGTTCTCGTGTGTGCGAACGGCCGGGTCGGGCCGTGAATTTCCGCCTTCTTTCGACCATCCTTTCGAACGGCGTTTCGTCCGGAATCACATGCTCGTAATTCGGGGTGAGAATCGCACGTCCGTACCACTTTCCCCGGGTCTCGGAGAAGTGATCGAAAATCACGAAATGTCACCAAGCATTTACAATTGAATCCGCAGTTCAGACGGGTGCAGTTGCCGTATCAAAGCCGGTTCGTTACCGTGCTGTGATCACAGTTGTCGTCCGTTTGGAATTGTTGTGTCACCTTTTGCCAAGCTCAATCGAGCCAAATCCCCCGTGCTGTACTCGGTCGTCGCGGCCCTTTTCGTGACGCTCATCACCGGCGGAATCTTCGCCCTCGTCAAGCACAAGGAACTGACCCTCGACGTCGACGGTGAGCAGCGTGCCTTCGGCACCATGAGCTCCACCGTGAGCGACATCCTGGCCGACGCCGGATACGAAATCGGCGAGCACGACGTCGTCGCTCCGGCCGCCGACGCGACCGTCTCCGACGGCGACACCGTCGTCCTGCGCCGCGCCCGCGAGGTCAACCTGACCGTCGACGGCGAGCAGCGCTCGGTGTGGACCACCGCGCTCACCGTCGACGAGGCGCTGGCCCAGTTCCAGCTCTCCTCCGACGTCCACGTCTCGGCCTCGCGGTCGCACCGCCTGCCGCTCGAAGGCATCGACCTGGACGTCGTGAACCCGCGCAACGTCCAGTTCACCGACGGCGCCGCGCCCGCGGTCCCGGTCCGGATCGCCGCCCCCACGGTCGGTGAGTTCCTCGCCGCCAACGGCACGAAGCTCGAGCAGGGCGACTCCGTGACGCCCGCCGCCGACGCTCCGCTCACCGAGGGCCTGAACATCGTCGTCACCCGCGACCGCATCGAGTCCCGCGTCGAGAACCTGCCCGTCCCGCCGGCCGAGCACCGCGTCGACGACCCGAACATGACCGAGGGTGAGACCGCCGTCGACAACCCGGGTGTCCCGGGTGAGCGCTCCGTCACCTTCGACGTGCACACCGTCAACGGCGTCGAGGTCGGCCGCACCGAGAAGGCATCGACCGTGATCACCGAGCCCGTCGCCACGACCGTCCGCGTCGGAACCAAGCCGAAGCCCGCCGTGCCCGCCTCCGGTCGCGCATCCACCTGGGATTCGATCGCACAGTGCGAGGCCACCGGCAACTGGGCCATCAACACCGGCAACGGCTTCTACGGCGGCCTGCAGTTCACCCAGCAGACGTGGGCCGCCTTCGGTGGCACTCAGTACGCCCCGCGCGCCGATCTGGCCACCCGCGAGCAGCAGATCGCGGTCGCCGAGAAGGTGCAGGCGGCACAGGGCTGGGGTGCCTGGCCTGCATGCACCAGCAAGCTCGGCCTGAGGTAAGAACTGGAACTTGTGTCTGCGCTGTCGAAGATCAACAGTTCCCGGTCCACGCTGCTGTATGCGGTGGTGGGAGCCCTGTTGCTGACGTTGATCGCCGGGGCAGCGACCGCGGTGGCGCGGCACAAGACGATCACGGTGAACGTCGACGGCGAGCTCGTCGCACTCGCCACCATGCGCACCGACGTGCGCGGCGTGCGTGTGGGGGCCCGTCGAGACCGCTCACCGCGACCCCCACCTGGTACCACAGTACTCGTCTCCGATGTAGCCACTAATATACAACACAC
>NZ_JBSFRH010000086.1:0-11412 GCF_053589135.1 Rhodococcus sp. NPDC003382 | reverse complement strand
GGTAGCCACCGCTACCGAAACCGCGCACGAGGGCGGGCGTCAACCGTTCGGCGGAAGCGAACGAGCGAACTCGACTCCTCTGGTGACCCACGCGCGCAGATCGGCGTCGTCCTCGACGGATGACGCGGTCACGCGCACCCAGCCGGTCATTTCGCGATCCCCCATCCTCGCCGGGTGGACGGAGTCGTGGTCGACGAGTCGTTCGCGCGGTTCGGCTCCGACCCGCACGAGCAGTCCGCCTGCACCGCTGACCGCGAGGGCCAGATTGCCGTCCACCATGAAGGACAGGCCGCCGAACATTCTGCGTTCGGTCACGGCCGGTCCCGGTTCGATGAGGTCCCGGATCCTGTCGGCCAACTCCTCGTCGTATGCCATGGGCGACAGTGTGGACCCGCGCACCGACATCCACGGTCACCGGACCGGGATGTCGACGCCGCGGTCACCCACGCAGAGCGGGTGAGTTCAACAGGTCCGCGTGGTACCGCTCGGTCACGTTCGGATGGGCGCGCAGCCGGGACTTGAGCGCATTTAGGCCGTACACCGAATGCAGGGTGCCGCCGTGTTCGTCGGTGCCGACGCCGCGCGCGTTCGCCGCGAGTTCGGGCGGCAGCGAAACGGTCGGCAGTTCCTTGTCGAGCCCGGGGTTGAGGAAGAACGGCAGCGAGATCCGGTCGGTGCCGGGTTCCGGCGGCAATACCCGGTGGGCGGTGGCCTCGAGGTATCCGCCGGTGGCCAGTTCGAGCAGTTCCCCGATGTTGACGATGAAGCAGCCCGGTTGCGGAGCCACGTCGATCCAGGTGCCGTCGCGGTCGACCTGAAATCCGGTGCTGCCCGGTTCCGGATACAGCAGGGTGAGGACCCCGACGTCCTTGTGGCTGCCGACGCCCTGCCCGGTGACCGACCGGTCGTGACCGGGATACCGGACGATCTTGAGCAGCGGATCGGGATCGGCGAAGGCGTCGTCGAAGAAGTCGGCGGGGGCACCGAGCGACTCCGCCCAGGCGCGCAGCAGGACGATCCCGACGGCCTGCGCCTGGTCGATCCACCGCAGCGCGAGCTCCCGCAGCTCGGGCAGCTGCGCCGGCCACAGGTTCGGACCGTGCAGCACCTCCCACGGCTTCGCGGGATCGATCTCGGTGACGGCCGCGCGTTCGGGCCCGATGTCGATCTGTTCGCGCCAGTCGACGTAGCCCTGGGTGCGTTCCCCACCGATGCGGGTGTAGCCGCGGAACTGCGGCGAATGCGAGTTCTCGATCTCGAGTTTCGCGGCGTCGGGCAACGCGAAGAACGCGCGGGCCGCGGTGATGAGGTCCGCGCCGAGCGCCGGATCGATGCCGTGGCCGGCCAGGTGGAAGAACCCGATCTCGTGGGTCACCGTGCGGAGCCGGGTGAGCAGATCCGCGCGGGCCTCGGCTCCGCGGTCGAGGTCCGCGAGGTCGATCACGGGCAGCGTGGTGGTCGCCGACATGACGTTGAGTCCTTTCCGAAGCCGCACGAGTACGCGACCCCGATTCGAGCAACAGCAGCCGAACTCGGGACATTCCGCGGGTCGGGAGCGGTCACGGCTCCACGGCGTCTCGGCCGCGAGGTGTCGCCACCGCCGCCGCGATCGCGGCCACGGCGATCGTGACGAGCGCCCCGAGAACCAGGGCGGCGGCGTCGGCCCGCGACAGCAGGCCCCCGGCGAGGCCGATCGCGACCGCCGCCAGCGGGATCCCCAGCTGGGTCGCCGACAGCGCGCCGAGCGCGACCGGCTGACCGGTGACGCGCGGCACGAGGTGCACGAGCACCGCGACCGCGCCGAGCGCCAGGCCCAGCCCGATCCGGGACGGATCCTCCGCCAGCGCCCGGACGTCGATGGACGCCCCGATCCACACGTAGAAGACGGGGGCGAAGAACCCTTCGGTGACCGCGAACAGCTGGCCGGCGAGCCGCCGCGGTTCCCCGACCCCGGCGACCGCGAGCCCGAGCGCGAACCCGGCGAGCATCACCGACACGTGCGTCCACACCGCGAGGGCACCGAGACCGAACAGCACCGCCAGGCTCACCCTCAGTTCGACGGCGAGCTTGCGGTCCTTGGACACGTTGTGGACGCGGCGCTGCACGCCGGTGCGGTCCAGCTGCCGGAGCACGAGGAACACCACCGCCGCGCACGCGATCACCGCGAGCGAGCCGAGCCCGGCGCGCAGCGCTGCGGGCGGGTCGATGACGAGCGGCAACGCGACGATGCAGACGGTGTCGGCGACCGCGACCTGCACCAGCAGCGGCAGCAGCTCGCGCCCGCCGATGCCGGACGCATCCACGATCGGCAGGACCAGCGCCGCCGACGACGACGCGAGCAGCACCGCGAACAGCGCCGCGTGCGGCGCGTCGAACAGCCACGCGAGCCCCGCCCCGGCGG
Source organism: Rhodococcus sp. NPDC003382 (assembly GCF_053589135.1). Taxonomy (NCBI): domain Bacteria; kingdom Bacillati; phylum Actinomycetota; class Actinomycetes; order Mycobacteriales; family Nocardiaceae; genus Rhodococcus; species Rhodococcus sp. NPDC003382. The sequence continues at coordinate 9,011 of NZ_JBSFRH010000086.1, read as the reverse complement.
GCACTGCGACCGCACCGACGAGCGCGGCCCGCGCGATCCCCCGCCGCAGCGCCGGACGCAGCCGGGCGTCGCGGATCGGCACGTGGGTGCCGGCGAGGAACATCACCAGCGCGAAACCCACCTGCGCGACCGCGTCGAGGGTCGGTTCACTCGCGTCGATCCAGCCCAGGCCGCTGACTCCGACGACGACCCCGGCGAGCAACTCGCCGAGCACGAGCGGCAACCGGACACCGCTGCGGGCCGCGGGCAGCGACCCGACGATCGCGACCACCATGACGAGCGCGAGGCTCGCGAACATCGCCGCTACCGCCCGTTCAGCGCCGGGACGGGAAGTGCTTGATGATCCCTTCCTGGACCACGGTGGCGACGAGTTCGCCGTCCAGATTGAAGTAGCGGCCGGTGGCCAGGCCGCGCGATCCGGCGGCGACCGGGGATTCGGTGGCGTACAGGTGCCACTGGTCGAACCGCGGCGGCCGATGGAACCAGATGGAGTGGTTCGCGGTCGCCGCGAAGATCCGGTCCAGACCCCAGGACAGTCCGTGCGTGGTGAGGATCGAATCGAGGACGGTGGTGTCGGAGCTGTAGCCGAGCGCGGCGACGTGCAGCAGCGGATCGTCCGGCAGCTCCCCGTCGGTGCGCATCCACACCCGGTTGTGGTTGAGCTTCTCGCCCGTGCCCTTGAGGATCCACGCGGGATCGTTCGCGTACCGCATGTCGATGGGTTTGAGGGCGTTCACGAAGCCGGGCAGGTGTTCCTCGTAGCCTTCGAGATGGTCACCGATCGGCGGCAGCGCCTCCGGGTACGGCACGTCGGGGACGGTCACCGCGTGTTCGAGTCCCTTGCCCCACTTCTGGTAGGCCGCGAGCATGACGAACAGTTCCTCGTCGCCCTGATAGGCGGTGACCATGCGATTGGCGAAGTCGCGCCCGTCCCGGTGCCGCGCGACCCGGTATTCGATGGGTTCCTCGACGTTGCCGCCGCGGATGAAGTGGGCGTTGAGCGCGTGGATCGGCCGGTCACCGGTGGTGCGGCCGGCGGCGACGAGCGCCTGTGCCACGAGCTGTCCGCCGAAGGTCCGCAGGCCGGTCTGCGGCGGGTGTGCTCCACGGAAAACGTCCTCCTCGGTCTGCTCGAGATCGAGCAGACCGAGGAGGACGTCGAGGTCCGTCGCCTCGATACCTGTCAACGAGTGTCCTTCTCCCCCAGCCTGTGCACGTGGATCAGGTTCGTCGAGCCGGAACGTCCCGGAGGGGCACCGGCCACGATCACCACGAGGTCGCCACGCTGGTAGCGACCCAACGACAGTAGCGCCGCGTCGACCTGTTCGACCATCTGATCGGTGGTCTGCATCGGTTCGACGGAGAACGTCTCGGTACCCCAGGTCAGCGCGAGCTGATTGCGGATGGCCGGGACCGGGGTGAACGCGAGCAGCGGCAGGTGGGTGTGCAGGCGCGCGAGCCGGCGCACGGTGTCGCCGGACTGGGTGAACGCGACCAGGGCCTTCGCATCGAGGCGCTCGCCGATGTCGCGGGCCGCGTAGGAGATGACCCCGCGCTTGGTGCGGGGCACGTGGGTCAGGGCGGGCACCTCCGTCGAATCGGACTCGACGGCCGCGATGATGCGGGCCATCGTCCGGACCGTCTCGACGGGGAACTTGCCGACCGAGGTTTCGCCGGAGAGCATCACCGCGTCGGCGCCGTCGAGCACCGCGTTGGCGACGTCGGAGGCCTCGGCGCGGGTGGGCCGCGAGTTCTCGATCATCGACTCGAGCATCTGCGTGGCGACGATGACCGGCTTGGCGTTCTCGCGGGCGATCTGGATCGCCCGCTTCTGCACCAGCGGCACCTCTTCGAGCGGCAGTTCGACGCCGAGGTCGCCGCGGGCCACCATCACCGCGTCGAACGCGAGGACGACGGCTTCGAGGTTCTCGATCGCCTCGGGCTTCTCGAGCTTGGCGATGACCGGGACCCGGCGGCCGACACGGTCCATCACCTCGTGCACGAGTTCGATGTCGGCGGGCGAACGCACGAACGACAGGGCGATGAAGTCGACACCGAGCCGCAGCGCGAATTCGAGGTCCTCGATGTCCTTCTCGGACAGGGCGGGCACGGAGATGTTCATCCCCGGCAGCGACACGCCCTTGTTGTTGCTGACCGGTCCGCCTTCGGTGACGCGGCAGACGACGTCGTTGCCCTCGACCGCTTCGACGACGAGCCCGACCTTGCCGTCGTCCACGAGCAGACGGTCGCCGGGGACGGCGTCCTGCGCGAGTTCCTTGTACGTCGTCGAGACCCGGTCGTGGGTGCCGTCGACGTCGTCGACGGTGATCCGCACGACCTCACCGTTGGCCCATTCGGTGCGGCCCTCGAGGAAGCGGCCGAGACGGATCTTCGGTCCCTGCAGGTCGGCGAGGATGCCCACGGCGTGTCCGCTGGCTTCGGCCGCCGCGCGGACCCGGTTGTAGTGGGCCTCGTGCTCCGAGTGTTCTCCGTGGCTGAAGTTGAGTCGGGCCACGTCCATGCCGCCTGCGACGAGTTCCTTGAGAACCTCGGGGTCGGCGGTGGCGGGGCCCATGGTGCAAACGATCTTGGTGCGTCGGGTCACGGGTCGAGCCTAGTCCCCCGACAGCGGGGTGACGACCGCGGTTGGAGGGCGCTGGAACCCAACTCGCGCGTAACTTACGACAACCCGCCGCACGGGACGGGTAGCGCGCTGCTCGTGTGAATTGCGCCACCCCTGGCGGCACTCGATTCGGTGCCTGTGGTTCCGGCCGATGCCCTCAGCCCGTGGTCAGCACTCGCGAATCCGGGGTGACCGGTGCGGGCAACCGGGACCGGCCGGTCAGATAGATGTCGACGCCGCGCGCGGCCGCGCGGCCCTCGGCGATCGCCCACACCACGAGCGAGGCGCCGCGGTGCGCGTCTCCGCACACGAACACTCCCGGTTCGTCGGTCTGCCAGTCGGCGCCGCAGTCGAGGGTGCCGCGTGCGGTGGTCGCGGGGCCGTCGTCGACCAGCCTTCCGGGTCGCACCCCGTCGAATCCGATGGCGAGCAGCGCGAGATCGCACGGGATCTCGAATTCCGGGCCCACCCGGGTGCGGTGTGCGTCGACCTCGGCGACCACCAGTGCCCGCAGCCGGCCGTGGTCGTCGCCGACGAACCGTTGCACGCCGACCTCGAAGCGTCGTTCGCCGCCTTCGGCGTGCGCCGGCGTGGTGCGCAGCACCCACGGGACGAGCGGCCACGGACTGCGGTTCTCGTCGCGGGTGTCGGGGGGCCGGACGCGGTAGTCGAGCTGGGTGATCGACGCGGCGCGGTGGCGGTGCGCGGTGCCGAGGCAGTCGGCGCCGGTGTCGCCGCCACCGATTATCACGACCCGGCGTCCAGCCGCGTGGATCGGGGTGGGGCCGTCGCCTTCGCAGTCGTGGTTGGCCGCGACCAGGTAGTCCATGGCCTGGTGCACGCCGGACAGGTCACGGCCGGGCAGGTCCATGTCGCGGGTGGCGCCCGCGCCGACCGCGAGGACCACCGCGTCGAAGTCGGCGCGCAGGCGGGCGAGGGTGGGGTCGGTGCCGACCTCACAGCCGGTGCGGAACCGGGTGCCTTCGGCGCGCAGTTGCGCGATACGACGGTCGATCAGCGCCTTGTCCATCTTGTAGGCCGGGATGCCGTAGCGGAGCAGCCCGCCGAGCCGGTCGTCGCGTTCGAACACCGTCACGGCGTGTCCGGCGCGGGTGAGCTGCTGCGCGGCGGCCAGCCCCGCCGGACCGGAGCCGACGACCGCGACCGAGCGTCCGGTGCGGTGCCGCGGCGGTTGCGGGGTGACGGTGCCGTCGGCGAAGGCGTGGTCGGCGATGGCCATTTCGATCTTCTCGATGGTGACGGCCGCGGCGGGATCGGACAGCGCCAACACGCAGGCCGATTCGCACGGCGCCGGGCAGATGCGCCCGGTGAACTCGGGGAAGTTGTTGGTCGCGTGCAGGCGGCGGGAGGCCTCGGCCCACAGGTCACGGCGCACCAGATCGTTCCATTCCGGGATGAGGTTGCCGAGCGGGCATCCGGCGCTGCCGGAGTGACAGAACGGGATGCCGCAGTCCATGCAGCGGGTGGCCTGGTCGCGGATGAGGCGGTCGTGTTCGGCGGCTGCGATCGGCACGGCGATCTCCGCCCAGTCGCGGGTGCGCTCCCCGACCGGCCGGTGCGGGGGTTCGATCCTGCGGTACCGCAGGAAGCCGCGCGGGTCAGCCACCGCCGGCTCCTGCGGTGGCGGGTTCGCTGCGCTGCTCGGCGGCCCGCACCCGCGCGTAGTCGACCGGCAGGATCGTGGTGAATCGCGCTGCGGCGCAGGGCCAGTGGACGAGCAGTGCGGCGGCGATCGGGGATCCGGTGCGGTCGCGGTGGGCGGCCAGCAGTTTCCGCAGCGGCTCGAGGTCGCCGGGTTCGACCGCGGTCAGGTGCACCGAGTCCCGGTTGACACGGACCGGGGCGAGGTCGAGCACGTGCGCGAGACCACCGGACATGCCGGCGGCGAGGTTGCGCCCGGTGGCGCCGAGGATCACCACCCTCCCACCGGTCATGTATTCGCACGCGTGGTCGCCGGCGCCCTCGCACACGGCGTCGGCGCCGGAGTTGCGCACCGCGAAGCGTTCGCCGACGCGTCCGCGCAGGAACACCTCCCCGCTCGTCGCGCCGTACAGCAGGGTGTTGCCGGCGATGATCTGCGTGTGCGCCGCGAAGTGGGCGGTCGGGTCGGGTCGCACGACGACACGTCCGCCGGACAGCCCCTTGGCGACGTAGTCGTTGGCGTCGCCGGTGACGGTGATCGTGATGCCGGGCGGGAGGAACGCACCGAGGGACTGGCCGGCGCTGCCGCGCAACTCGACGCGGACGGTGTCGTCGGGCAGGCCGGCCCGCCCGTGGCGGGCGGCGATCTCGGCGCCGAGCCGGGTACCGACGGTGCGGTCGGTGTTGCGCACGCGCGCCTCGATCCGCACCGGGCGGGAGCCGGTGAGGGCATCGGCGGCCGCGGAGATGAGACGGTCGTCGAGGGTCTCGCCGGCCGGGGGCGCGGCGGGCCGGGTGCGGCGGCGCTGCGGCGGCCCGCCGCTCGCGTCGACCGGCGGCACGAACAGCGGCGAGAGGTCCAGTCCGGCGGCGCGCCAGTGCGCGAGGGCGGCGGTGGGTTCGAGCAGATCGACGCGGCCGATCGCGTCGTCGAGGCTGCGCAACCCGAGTTCGGCGAGGCGGCGGCGCACGTCCTCGGCGACGAAACGGAAGAACTGTTCGACGTATTCGGTTCTGCCGGTGAACTTTTCGCGCAGCTCCGGATTCTGGGTGGCGATCCCGACGGGACAGGTGTCGAGGTGGCAGACCCGCATGAGGATGCAGCCGAGCACGACGAGCGGCGCGGTCGCGAAGCCGTATTCCTCGGCACCGAGCAGCGCCGCGACGAGCACGTCGCGGCCGGTGCGCAGCCCGCCGTCGCATTGGACGGTGATGCGGTCGCGCAGGCCACCGAGCACGAGGGTCTGCTGGGTTTCGGCGAGCCCGATCTCCCACGGGGTGCCCGAGTGGGCGAGCGCGGTGAGCAACGCCGCGCCGGTGCCCCCGTCCTGGCCGGAGATCAGCACCACGTCGGCGTGCCCCTTCGCGACACCGGCCGCGACGATGCCGACCCCGACACCGCTGACGAGTTTGACGTGGATGCGGGCCCGCGGGTTGGCGCAGCGCAGGTCGTGGATGAGCTGGGCGAGATCCTCGATCGAATAGATGTCGTGGTGCGGTGGCGGCGAGATCAAGCCGACCCCGGGGGTGCTGTGCCGGGTGCGGGCGATCCACGGATACACCTTTCCTCCGGGAAGTTGCCCTCCCTCACCGGGTTTCGCTCCCTGCGCCATCTTGATCTGCAGGTCGGTGGCGTCGGCCAGGTACTCGGCGGTGACCCCGAATCGTCCGCTGGCGATCTGCTTGACCGCGCTGCGGCGCAGCGGATCCCCGAGCCGGTCCGGGTCCTCCCCGCCCTCCCCGGAGTTCGAACGTCCCCCGATCCGGTTCATCGCGACCGCGAGGGCCGTGTGCGCCTCGGCGGAGATCGAACCGTAACTCATTGCACCGGTGGCGAATCGGGTGAGGATCCGTTCCACGGGTTCGACCTGCTCGACGGGGATCGGCGGATGCACGCCGGTGCGGAAGCCCAGCAGTCCGCGCAGGGCGCCCCCGGCCGCGGCGAGCCGGTCGACCTCGTCGCTGTAGCGGGCGAAGATGTCGGCCCGGCCGCTGCGGGTGGCGTGCTGCAGCAGGAACACCGTCTCGGGTGTGAACAGGTGCGGCTCCCCGTCGCGGCGATAGCGGTAGACACCGCCACTGTCGAGTTCCTGTGTGCCCGAATCGGATTCGCCGTAGGCGGCGGAGTGCCGTGCGCGTGCGTCGTCGGCGAGGTCGCTCAGCGAGGCTCCACCGATCCGCGAGGCCGTGCCGGGCAGGTACACGTCGATCACGTCGCGGCCCAGCCCGACCGCCTCGAAGGTCTGCGCCCCGACGTACGAGCCGAGCACGGAGATACCCATCTTCGACATCACCTCGAGCACCCCCGCGACCAGCGCGTGCCGGTAGTTGGCGGCGGCGGTGTCCGGATCGTCACCGGCAGCGGCGGCGAGCGCCCGGACGGTGTCGAACGCCAGGTACGGGCACACCGCGGAGGCCCCGAAACCGAGCAGGGCGGCGACGTGGTGCACCTCGCGGGCATCGCCGGTTTCGACGAGCAGGCCCACACGGGTCCGGCGACCGGTCCGGATCAGGTGGTGGTGCACCGCGGAAACCGCGAGCAGCGACGGGATCGGAACCGCGTCCGGTCCGGCGCCGCGGTCGGTGACGACGAGCAATCCGAACCCGGAGTCGACGGCGGTGTCCGCGGCCCGGCACAGGGCGGCGAGGCCGGCGGCGAGGGCCTCACCCGACGGTCCGTCGGCGGAGAAGTGGGCCGGCAGCACCCGTGTCGCGAGCGCCGGGTGCGGTCCCTCCGCGGTGAGGGTGCGGACCGTATCGAGGTCGTCGGCGGTGAGCACCGGGCCGGGCAGCAGCAACCGGCGGCACGAATCCGGCGAGCAGGCGAGCAGGTTGTCCTCGGGTCCGACGGCGACGGCGGTGGTGGTGACGATGCGTTCGCGGATCGAATCCAGCGGCGGGTTGGTGACCTGCGCGAACATCTCGGTGACGTAGTCGTAGAGCAGGCGCGGTCGCGGGGACAGCACCGCCGGTGGGGTGTCGTTGCCCATCGATCCCAGGGGTTCGCGGCCGGTGCCGGCCATCGGGGCGAGCAGCACGTCGAGATCCTCGCGGGTGTAGCCGAACAACCGATGCGCCTGCGGGGTCGCGGTGCACGGGCCGGGGCGGGTGTCCGGGCGCGGCAGGTCGGCGAGGGCGACCTGGCCGGCGCGGAGCCAGTGCCGGTAGGGGTGGGTGCGGGCGAGCCCGGCCAGCAGCTCGTCGGAGGGCACGACGCGCCCGGCGCCGGTGTCGACGAGGAACATCCGGCCCGGTTCCAGCCGGCCCTTCTCGACGATCTGGTCGGGCGGCAGGTCCAGCACCCCGGATTCGCTGCCGAAGACGACCCGGTCGTCGAGGCTGCGCCACCAGCGGCCCGGTCTGAGCCCGTTGCGGTCGAGTACCGCGCCGAAGATGCGGCCGTCGGTGAACGGCAGGCACGCCGGTCCGTCCCAGGCCTCGAGCAGCGCGGCGTGGAACTCGTGGAATCCGCGGCGCCGGGCGTCGATCGTGGGATCGTTCTCCCACGCGGGCGGAATCATCATGCTCACCGCGTGCGGCAGCGACCGGCCCGACAGATGCAGCAGCTCGAGCACCTCGTCGAGCATCGCCGAATCCGACCCGCCCGGGCTGCAGATCGGGAACAGCCGGGTGAGGTCGCCCACGACCCGCGGGGTGCGCAGCGCCGGCTCGCGGGCCCGCATCCGATTCCGGTTTCCCCGGATGGTGTTGATCTCGCCGTTGTGCGCGCTGTACCGGAACGGCTGCGCGAGCGTCCACGACGGGAACGTGTTGGTCGAGTAGCGGCTGTGCACCAGGGCGATCGCGCTGGCGCAGCGCGGGTCGCGCAGATCCGGGTAGAACCGGGCCAGTTGCTCGGCGGTGAGCATGCCCTTGTAGACGATCGTGCGCGCGGACAGCGACGGAAAGTACACCGCCGGCGCGTCGGGTCCGGTCCGCTCGGCGCGGCGGCGCAGCGGGTAGACGAGCCGATCGAGATCGAGTCCGCCCGGCCGGACCCCCGCGACGGCCGGTGCGGCGACGAACAACTGGTCGATGTGCGGGCGGCACCCGTCCGCGGTGACGCCGATCCCGGCGCGTTCGGGTTCGACGGGCATCGGACGCCAGCCGAGGACCTCCAGGTGTTCGGCAGCGGCGAGATCCTCGATGCGCCGGCGGGCGCGCGCCCGGTCGTCAGGATCGCGGGGCAGGAAGCACAGACCGGTGGCGTATCGGCCGGGAGGGGGCAGCGGAAAGTCGGTGACCGCGTCGAACAGCGCCGCGGGGACAGCCAGGGTGATGCCGGCGCCGTCTCCGGTGGCCGGTTCACGCCCGCACGCCCCGCGATGAGCGAGGTTCTGCAGCGCGCGGATCGCGTCGACGACGACGTCGTGAGCGGCGCGGCCTTGGATGTCGACGATCGCGGCGACCCCACACGAGTCCGATTCCAGCGCCGGGTCGTACAGGCCGCGGGCGTCGGGAATCGAGGAGTACAGCACTGCTGTCACCTCCACCGGGGCGGACGGTGCGGGGGTGACGCGTCGCGCGTCGGGGCGGCGGCCCCGGAGGGTCGCCACCACGGGCGGTGCAGTGGCGGGGATGGGCCGATCGGCTCCGCCCGGGAATGCCGGGGATCGTGGCCCGCGGGCGTCAGTTTACGCGCGGAGGGCCCGGCTGCGCGAGCATGCGCAGCCGGGCCCCCCCCGGGGAGAACGGGGGGTTTGGGGGTACGCCAAGAGGGGGGGAG
>NZ_JBSFRH010000085.1:0-11515 GCF_053589135.1 Rhodococcus sp. NPDC003382 | reverse complement strand
CTCTACCAGGTAGGACCCCACGTCCTCATCTCACGCCACACCGCCCGAATGTCCCCGGCCGCCGTCAGCGAACTCCTGGTGAGAAAACCTCACTGGCCGGACGTATCAGGTAATTTCTCCTGTTCGCTGGGCGGTGGACCGCGCAGGCGTGGTGAACACGACCCGCGGCTTCAAACCGCCGTCGGAAGCTGTTTCTGCTTCGCTCGTCCAATACGAAGCATTGCTTCCGCTCTTTCGTGGTCCCCGTCGTGTCGAGGACGCACTGTCTCTCCCGAAGGAAGTAGGCGACATCCCGGTCGCGGTGTTGACCGACGCGCTCGCATCCGAACCTGGCACAGCGCAGGTAAACGACGGGACGCTGTCCACCTTTGTTCTGGCCGCGTGTGAAGCTGCCTTCTCTGGCTCCCGTCCACCGCGCATTCTCGCGCGAGTAGGTCGAGGAATCGAGGTCAAGCGACCGGACGCTGTCTACGTAGCTACGAACGATGAGGAGAGACTGTTCCTCAGCTCGAGGCATAAGCCGTACCTTTTTGCGCCGGAACATGTGGAAAAGCTGATTCAGCTCGTTGGATGCCGCTCGTTCGAAGACAGCTTCTCGTTCGCTCTGCTTGTCGAAGGCCAGCAGGAGCCTGAGCGCATCATCGACTTGTACACCGGGCTGCGCACGACTTTTGTCGCTGACAAGGTCGCGAATGCAACGGTTTCGAAGGCTGTGCACATCATCAAGCGCGTCACTACCGAGGACGGTGTCGAGGATCAGTCTCTTCCATGGCACCTGGATGGACTGCAATTGGTGCTGCAGGCAGATTTCGACGAGCGGCGTGTCCTCGAAATCGCCAATGAAGCGTTCGGCCTGGGGTTGTCCAATGTAGAGCTGGCGAACGTGATCCAAGCTGGAGTTGACCAGCGGCTCGAGGAGCAACGTCAGGCCGCCAGAGCCGCCGCCAGTGACGCCGAACGGCTAGAGGTATTTTTCGGCGAGGACACCCTCAAGGAAGGGCTGCCGAAGGGCTTGTGGAACGCGCTGGAAGATCAGGGACTCGTTGACGACTCGACCTCGGTGGCTGAGCTGTTTCTGACGGTATACGGAACGGACTCGATCAAACTTCTCGCGGACCAATTCCAGAACGAAGGACATCACGACGTACCTACCGAATGGGCCGGAAGACCAGCCACGATCTCCTGGTTGCGGAATCTCGGGTTCGGAATGGAGTACGCCGGTCGCCGAAACCAACCGCAACCTTCGGAATTCCTCGTCCCGGGCGCAATCAAACTCAACCCCTTGCACGACTTTCAGGAACGAATCCGGCGACAGCTGTGCGAGGTGTTGACCTTCAGAGGGCCAGAAGGTCGCGCTCTCAAAGGCATGGTTGAGCTTCCGACCGGCGCCGGGAAGACGCGTGTCGCGACGGAAACAGTCCTGAGATTGTTCATCGACGGTGCGCTCCGCGGCACCATTCTATGGATCGCGCAGTCGGAAGAGCTGTGCGAGCAGGCGGTTCAGACGTTCAGCACTGTATGGCGGGGGCTCGGTGACGAACGCCCCCTGTCGATCGGACGCCTTTGGGACTCAGCCACGGTTCACGAGCCTGACACCGAATTCAGCGTCGTAGTAGCCACCGATGCCAAGTTGGATACATCGGTAGCGGGAGATCCTGCATATGAATGGCTGAGCCGGCCGTGTGCTGTCTTCATCGACGAGGCGCACCGCACGGGCGATTCACCACGCTATACACGCATTCTTCGCTGGTTGGGCGTCGACGGCCGGAGCTATGAGAGGCCACTCGTCGGGCTGTCGGCCACCCCATTCAAGGGCAGAGTCGAGAACAGCGAGCCGACCAAGAGTCTCGCTGCGCGTTTTGGCCACAACAAGATGGCGGCATTTGAAGACAATGCGTACGAGGAGCTTTCAAAGCTTGGTGTTCTGTCTCGTGTGAAGCACGAGGTTCTACCGGGTATCGATGTCGTCCTGGAAAAGCGGGAACTTCTCCAGGCGCAGCGAATGCGTAAGCTCGAACCACAGGTGCTCGACCGAATCGGCCGGGACCAAGCGCGAATGAGGATCCTCGTCAACCACATCATGAGTCAGGATTCCGAGTGGCCGATCCTCGTCTTCACACCGAGTGTTCTCTCTGCTCAAGTTCTTGCCGCAACCCTCCGATACCGGGACGTTGAAGCTGCCGCAGTCAGTGGTCAAACCGGTCGCCAGCAGCGCCGCGAGGTAATCGACAAATTCAAGAGCGGCAAGATCAGGGTATTGACAAATTGTGACCTGCTGATTCAAGGATTCGATGCGCCTGGAGTGCGAGCCCTCTATATCGCGCGCCCTACGTTCAGCCCGAGTGCCTACATTCAGATGGCGGGCCGTGGTCTTCGCGGTCCGGCCAACGGTGGTAGTGAGGAGTGCCTCATCGTCGATGTCGCCGACAACTTCGGTGCCGTGAATGACTTCCTCGGCTACCGCGAGTACGAGAAACTTTGGGGGAGTCAGCAGGCATGATTCTGGTACCGGACCTGGCGGATATCGAGTCCGTTGCAACGAGTGACGCGGAACGTAGGGTGGCGCGGCTATTGCGCGCCGTCGAGGGGCCGGCGGATGCCGTGGCCTTCTATTCGGTCAAGTTACGGACGCACTCCGTCAAACAGCAGGGCGAAGCCGACTTCGTAGTCCTGTGGAACGGCCTCGTCATCGTGATCGAGGTGAAGGGAGGGGGAGTTCGCAAACACGACGGGGTCTGGTACAGCATTGACCGGCACCGCGATTGGCACAAACTGCGTGAATCTCCAATGGAGCAGGCGCAATCGGCGATGTATGCGTTGAAGGAGATCCTGACCGAAGAGGGTGTCGGGTGGTTCGCCTCCGAGGCTGTCGTCATCACTCCCGATGTCGATTCTCCCCCTCCCGCGGTGGACTGGAAGAACAGTCATTGGTGGGCCAAGGACCAGATGAATATCCAGGGGATGTCCGACGCTTTCGCGGCAATCGAGGAGGGCGCGAGAACCGCGCCGTTCGGTGTGAAGCGGGCACGCGCAGATACGCTGCGGAGCCGTCTCTTCGGTGAGTTCACCCGTATGCCTGTCATCGATGCGCAGCGAGGTGCAGTGCTGGAGGAGCAGAACCGCGCAACCGAGGGGCAGGCGCGAATACTGGCGGCCTTGTCTCCCAATCCCAGGATGTTGATCTCTGGCGGTGCAGGTACCGGAAAATCTCTGGTGCTCGCAGAGGCAGCAAAGCAGGAGGCAGGGAGCGGAAAGTCGGTGCTCATCACGTTCCACTCGCCTTCCCTTGTTGACTTCTTCTCACCTCGAGTCGGTGACCGAGATATCGACCTGCGCCCTTTCGCAGATCTGACGGGCGACAAGAAGTATGACGTGATCTTCGTCGATGAAGCCCAGGACATCATGAATGCCGCGGGGATGGATGCACTCGACTCCATGGTTCACGGAGGCTTGACAGCTGGTCGTTGGCGAATGTTCCTCGACCAGAACAACCAGGCGCACGTCGATGGTGAATTCGACAGTGACGTATACGAATTGATGAAGCACGATGCGGTTCAGTTCAATCTCGATCGAAACGTTCGCAACACGAAAGCGATCGTGCACGTGGTCCAGGAATACCTTGGAGCCGATGTCGGAGATCCGGGGATCGTCCACGGCGATCGTGTGGAGTGGCGGTGGTCGAACGAGGATATTGCAGGAATCGATGAGGGTGTTGCTGTGGCCCGCGACCTCGTCGCGAATGGTGCTCGGCGCGAGGATATCTGGATCATCGATGTGTCAGGGGATGCCGAACCACGGCGGATCGAAGGTGGATTCCTTGTGACCACCCCACGTTTCGCAAAGGGGTTGGAGGCGGAGCATGTCATTGTATGCAACCTGCCGCACGAGTACGACGAACCTGGCCTCGCGGCCTTCTACGTTGCCGTCACCCGTGCGCGGGTAACGCTTCACATCGTTGCATCGGCGACGGACAAGAAGCGGCTGCAGGACCTCTTCAGAAGGAAGGCTGCCAAATGACGCTCACTGCACCCCAGAAATCGGTCCTCGAGCATCTGCGAGCGTCGTATGTCGGGCCGGAAGCCGGCGATGAGGAAGTGACCACGAATCAGCCGCACCGGCAATATGCGGTCGGCATGTTGTTTCCGCGCGAAGCGGCCCCTCGTGGGGATCGTACGAACTCCGGGGGCGATGTCAGCGCTGATGTTGCGGAAGGGGATGTCGAGGAAGACGGCGCAGGGGTCCCGCTTGCAGAGGACTGGCGTCCCTCCTCGGTGGCCCTTTCGTTCGTTACCGACGGACCCCGAGTAGTCGTCGATTTTTCCTGCGGTACATACACTTCGGTCGATACCGACGGTCCGCCTCAATGGCGTCGCCGCCAGTTCGAAGAGTCTGATCGCACCTTGGCTCGGGAGCAAGGCCCGATCACTCTCGACGTATACGGAATCGGCGTCGAGATCGGTTCCCGCTGGCGTGACTTCAAGGGTGCCTATCTCGTGACAGTCCACGTCCGAGTGCTAGCGGAGTCGACCGGCGACGACCGGCTGGACATCGAACGGATGTTGTTCCAGGTCGAACTGGGGGTCGAGCCCGAGTCTGGGGCAGACATTCTGGAGTACGACACGACACGTTCGTTCGACACCGATGAGGAAGCGGCGGAGCTGCGGCTCCGGTACCGGAATCGGAAGGTCTACGCCGTCGGCCACGGGATGGCCGCGAACTGGGCCTTTTCCGGCGACCGCTGTACCCGGGTATTTCTGGACGCAGTACCAGCGTTCGTCGTTCCGGCGGTTGAGACGACCGGATTCAAGGCAGGTACCAATGAGGCGAAGTCCCTGGAGTTGCGTCACCTCGCGAAGATCGACGAGAGCCCGGACGAAGTGCTCCCGTCACTCGACGCGTTCGTTCGTGCATTCGAGGCCTGGTCCGACGAACAGATGGCACGAGCACAGCGGTTCGACCAGGACGCGCCGGTTGCTATCAGGATTGCGAAGCGCTCTCAGGACGCAGTCGCCAGAATGAACGAAAGCCTCCGTCTTCTTCGTTCGCCTGAGAACTCGAAGCTACGTACTGCCTTTGCACTTGGTATGTCGGCGATGCGGTCGCAGATGCGGCAGGCGCGGATCAACAACGGCGTATTGGAGGAGAAAGTTCAGGAGCCGGCGTGGCGTCCGTTCCAGCTCGGATTCCTGCTCGTCTCTTTGGCGTCCACGGTCGAGGAAGCGCACCAGGACAGGGAGCTCGTCGATCTGATCTGGTTCCCAACTGGTGGCGGAAAGACGGAAGCGTATCTAGGCCTCGCTGCGATCGATATCTTCCGTCGCCGTCTCGTGCACGGTCTGGCCGGCGGTGGAACTGCGGTCATAACGCGCTACACCTTGAGGCTGCTGACGTCCCAACAGTTCCAGCGAGCCGCGGCTCTGATCTGTGCGATGGAGCTCTTGCGGACCACGGACGCACGCGTCAAGGGTATGGCGCCGTTCACGATCGGGTTGTGGGTGGGCAACGAGGTCACACCGGGTGACCGGGGTGAGGCCAAGGATGCGCTAGATCGATTGCACAAAGCCGCACGCCCGGAGGAAGCCAACCAATTCCAGGTCGAGAGCTGCCCATGGTGCCTGACACCGATGGTCCCGGAGAAGAAGGCCGACGATAAGCGCACGTATGGGTTTCGGCTGGTAGGGAGAGACGTCGTACTCCACTGCACCGATGCCACGTGTCCGTTTTCTGATGAACTTCCGCTCGTCGTGGTCGACGAGATGATCTACGAAAACCCGCCCACGATTCTCCTGGCTACTGTCGACAAGTTCGCCCGTCTGCAGTTTCGCCCCGACGCGGGTAAATTGCTGGGTATCGGGACGACCTTCAAGCAACCGTCGCTGATCATCCAGGACGAGCTGCACCTGCTCTCCGGTCCGCTCGGTACCACGGTGGCAGTGTTCGACGCTGCAATTCAGGTTCTGCTAAGCAGGACTGGTGATACACCGAAAATCGTCGCATCCACCGCTACGATTCGGTCCTCCGACGAGCAGGTCAAAGGTCTCTACGGACGTGGCGTGGCGTTGTATCCACCCTCCGGGCTTGACGACGACCGCACCTTCTTCTCGAAGCCAGTGGAGAGCGGTGAAGGTCGCCTCTACGTGGGCCTCATGCCGCAGTCGGTCTCTCAGCCATCGGCGGTGATTGCGGCGACAACCCCCTTGATCGAGGTTCCCGAGGTACTTGCCAAGAAGGCCCCCAATGGACCCTCGCGCGATGCCTACTGGACTCTGGTGATGTACCACAACAGTTTGCGCGAGCTGGGGCGGACCGGAACTCTGGTCGTGGACGACGTGAACGGACGTCTCGAACCCCGCGCGGACCGGCTTGGTTTGGAACACAGACCGGTCAGGGCAGGCAAGGTCCTCGAACTGACCAGTCGCCGCGGAGCGGATGAGTTGCCCAAAGATCTGCGAGCGTTGAGGGTGAGAGCCGATCAGTCGCCCGATGCGGTGGACGTGGTCCTGTCCTCGAATATGCTTTCCGTCGGCATCGACATCCCCCGCCTAGCGCTCATGCTGATGGTGGGCCAGCCGAAGACCACTGCCGAGTACATCCAGGCTACGAGCCGAGTGGGCCGAGGTGACACGAACGGTGTCGTTGTAACGCTGTTCCGATCGAGCCGTGCACGCGACCGGTCGCATTTCGAGACCTTCAGGGGCTACCACGAGGCCCTCTACCGAAGTGTCGAACCTACCAGTGTCACCCCCTGGTCCTTGGCGTCCCGGGACAGATCGTTGGCAGGTGCGCTCGTCGCGATGGTCCGGCACTCGTTCGAGCCACTTGCAGCCAACGGCGTGGCATCTCGACTGGATTTGGGAGACACACGAATCGAGTCGGCGGTCAGCCGGCTCGTCGACAAGTTCCTCGGATATGTCTCTCGGGCGGATGAAATCGAATTCGAGGAGACACACGACGCCGTCTGGGGCTTGCTTCGTGACTGGAACCGTCGAGCAGCTGCGGCGCGTGAAGCGAACGAGCCGCTGAACTACGAACGCTCGAAAGATGTCGAGACGGCGTTGCTCAAACGATTCGGGCAATCGGGCGAGGGATGGTTGGTCAACGACTCGATGAGATCGGTCGAACCGAATGTGGCCGTAGAGGTCCAGGAACCGCAGGAGGAGGTGCACCGTGGAGAAGATCAAGCATGACCTTCGCCTGTCCGAGACGATCTCACCCTTCGGTGTAGGAGCCATTGTCGATATCCGGAACGAGTCCCTCCTCGCCCCGGATACATCTTGGTGGGATCGACGTTTCGCACCTGAGATCAGTTGTGAGCGTCTCATGGCCCGACTCGGGGCCGGTGTCCTGAGGCGGCCGCCCACGCATGCCGGCCACACCGCCAAGGACACGCCTGCGCTGCCCTATTGGAGATTCCCGGCGTGGCGATTCTGCGAACGCTGCGACAAGCTCTCCAAGCTCACCGGAAAGAAGCAAGGCAAGTGGAGCAATTCGTGCGAATGTGGAGGGCTCCTTGTACCGATGCGTTTCGTGGCAATCTGCGTGAAAGGTAGTCACGTCCAAGACATTCCTTGGTTCCAGTGGGCACATCGTGGGGAGGAGGCAACGCAGAACGAAAAGGTTCGGTTCTGTCGTGATTACAAGGCACTCCGGTTCGAGAAACTATCGAATCGGGGCGAAGGTCTGTCCTCACTCGTTGTCACCTGCTACGGGTGTGGGAACTCGCGTTCAATGTCGGAGCTCGTGACGAAGGGTTCATTGCACCGAGATGGGATCCGGTGTGCAGGTCGTCAACCTTGGGAACCGGAAAGCTCTGTGAAAAAGCCGTGTGAGCATCAACTGGTCGCGGTGCAGCGCGGTGCAACCGGGAACTACATCGCTGAGCGAATCTCCGCCCTCGACATTCCTGAAGAGCGGCCACAATCTGTTGAGGCCGCTGACAAGATTCGCAGCCATGTGTATTTCGAGAAAGTAGTAGCGGACAATGGGGGCCCTCAAGCTGAAATCGTAGCAGGTTGGATCGCCGACGAATTGAAGGTGACCACCGAGCAGGTCCTAGCAGTAGCCGCCGGAAATGAGGCCGGTGCAGATGAGATGTTGCTCGATCTCAAGGATGGGGAGTGGGCTGCGTTTGTCAAGAAGCTTGCGGGCGGCCGTGACCGTAGCGGGAGCGACTTCGTAGTCGACGGGTGGACTCTGGACGGTGTGGCAGGCCCTGACAGCCTTCTTCGAAAAATCAGTGCTATCGGACAGGTTAGGCGAGTTCGGGAAGTTCGTGCCCTACGTGGCTTCCGTCGACACGATGCTGATGCGGCCCTGATCAACGCCGATCTCGGACCGGATCAGTGGCGGCGGCCCACGTACCCTGCGGTTGAACTTTTCGGTGAGGGAATCTTCTTGAGGTTCGACGAGGCCGAACTTGCTGCGTGGGAGTCCCGGGCCGATGTGCAAGCGCGAGCACGCATTCTCCGTGAGCGAAGAAACGATAGCCAGTGGGCAAGCAGGCTGGATGTCCCGGAGCCTCGGTATGTTGCACTACATACATTGTCGCATTTGATTATTCGGCGACTGGCGTTTGCGAGCGGGTATGCTTCTGCTTCCCTGCAGGAGCGGATCTATGCCAATTCGGATCGCGTGGACAAGACCGCTGGGATCTTCATCTATACCGCTGCCGGCGATGCTCAGGGAACGCTTGGCGGCCTCGTGAGACTTGGGGCCCCGGACAAGTTGGTCCCACTCCTGGTTTCAGCGCTGGACGACGCTGACTTCTGTTCGAATGACCCGGTATGTATCGAAAGCGACAGGCAGGGCGCTTCCCAGCTCAATCTCTCAGCGTGTCATGGTTGTTCTTTGATCAGTGAGACATCATGTGAAACCGGGAACCGGTTGCTCGACCGCCAGCTGGTGCTCGGTGGAAGCGATGTCAAGGGACTTCTAGATGGAGTGCTTTCCGAGATTCGAGCGCTGTGAAACCCTCGAGTCCCGAGTTGCATCGGTTTGGACGATATGAGGGGCTGGGCTGGGGTCTCACTCACATGTGAACGTGGGTTGCTGGCAGGAATCGGATTCTGGCTGGTCGAGCCACGAGGTGTGGGAGGCCCCAGCGATGTATCAGCATCGGCCTGATTCGCCACGTCGAACAAGCTGTACAAGCCGAGCGCGGTCATCAGTTGTCGACGGCGGGTGAAGACTTCACCCGCCGTCGACTGCCCGGATGCTGCCTCCGAGCGAGTTCTCTGTTCGTCGTCACCGGCAGTCTTGGCTGGATGACGGTTCAAGCTGTCGGAAGGCTGAATTCGAGCCCGGGTGCGGAAATTAGCTCGGTATTCTTGAAATCGGGCCGCCAGATCAAGGTGCTGTGTGTGTCTGGAACGCTGAGCACCGAAACGAGTTTGTATGTCGAATTCGGCATGAAACCATCATTCGTCTCATAATCCCCGCATTTGGGGTCATAGCTGGTGCCGATGCTCGGTAACACTCCGCCTTGCGCGTCGACCGCCGACCACGAGTAGGGAGCCAGACCGGAGCTCGAATCGTCTGGCGTCGGGCCGGTGACCACCGTGTAGTGCACCACCACGGTCTTCTCGTCGTCGGACATGATGCAGTTCGATGGGTTCACCTCGATGTCTGTGATGGTGACGGACCGGTTGCACACCTCGCCAGTGCATCCTTTGGTCATCGTTTCGCCGATTGTGCCGATGAGGTTCCCCCGCCGGGTGAGTGCACCTGCTTCCGTTGCGGTCTGTGGCCCAGCGACTACCACAGCTCGGGATTCCGTTGGTGCTGCGGCCGAGGACGCAGATGCGATGGTCATCGCGGTCGCTCCCTCCGCTACGGCGGCCGCCGCACCGGTGGGCGTTTCCTGCCCGGTCAGCGCTACTACGATGGCGACACCTCCGAGGAGTACGGCACCGGCCGCTGCGGTCGACAACCACAGCTTCGTGCGCGCGGTATCGGGCGCGGACGTCGACACCGGCGCGGCCGCTGCGGGTGTAGCTCCAGGTGCGGACACGACGGGCGACAGTTCGGGAGTTGCGCCGCTGCGAGACGGTGTGTGCAGGGCTCCTTGTGCCACCACGGTTTTCGGATCGTCGAGGGTGGCGATGGGTCCGAGTTCGGCCAGTCGGCGGTGCACCAGCGGAATTCGGGACGATCCGCCGGTCAGGTAGAGCGCGTCGAGCGAGCCGGCATCGGCACCGGCGTCCGCCAGAGTGTGCCGGGTCAGTTCGAGGGCCCGGTCGATCTGTGGGCCGATGATCTGCTCGAACTCTTCCCGGGTAAGCGACAGGGCGGTGCTGTGGCCGTTGCCGGTGACGCGGATCGTGGCGTTCGGTTGATCGGAGAGCAGTTCTTTCGCCCGCCGGATCTGACCGTTGAGGGCCTGGATGTCCTGGGGTGGCGCGGATCGGCGAAGCCACTCCAGCAGCTGCGGCTCGCGGTCGGTCAGTTGCTCGTCGACCCACCTACGGATCAGCGCATCGAAGTTCTTGCCGCCGAGCGCGTTGTCACCGCGAGCAGCGACAACCTCGAACGTGCGGGTGTCGGTGGCCTTGAGGACTGCCACATCCAGGGTGCCGGCGCCGAAGTCAAATACTGCGATGGTGGCGCCGACGGGCAGCGGCGTAGTCCGGGTGTAGTAGTGCACCGCCGCCCGTGGTTCGGAGATGGTGGTGACGGTGGTTGGATCGATGCCGACCAGGGCTGCGGCGTCGGTGAGAATCCCGATCTGATCCGATGACCACGCCTCGGGGTGGGTGAGGACCACCCGGCTCGGCTGCTCGTTGTTGTGTATCGACACGGCGCGGTCGTAGACCAGGCGCAGGATCGCAGCGACCAGCACCGACGGTTGGATCTCGTACCCGTTGACCGGCACCATCCCGAACCCGAGCATGCGTTTCGGGGAGGTCAGCAGAGCCTGCGGGTGCTCTTCGGCCTTGTTCAGTGCGGCGTCGCCGGCGAACACGGTCTCGGGGGATTCGACGTACACCGCCGAGGGCATCAGGTTGCTCTGATGGCTCAACGCCAGGACGTGCACACCGTTGCCGGACGGGCTGGTATGAGCCGCCGCTGTGTTGGATGTGCCGAAGTCGATGCCGAGAGTCCAGTCCTGTGCCACCAGCGTGCCCCTTTCTTACTTGACCGAGAACCGGGATGTCCGATTTCTCGAGTTGTGTCGCATGTGTTTCGCTTCGCGGATCGAGAGGGTTACCGAGGGACGGGGGTCGGTCTCGTGGACCTGCCATTTGCACATGTCAGACCCGTGTGCGGCATCCCGATCGGACGGTTGGGTGTGATCCCTCGCGAGGATGTGAGTCTCAGCCACGGATTCCTGCGCGCCAATCCCTTTGCGGCTCACACTCAGCGGAAGCGTATGGCCGTCGTGTGCGCTGCCCGCGGTGGTCGTTGCGTTGCCTACTGCGGGCTGTCCATGGCCATGAGAAAGTGGATCTGTCGCACTTTCCGTGAAGGTCCTAACGGCCCCCTGATCAGGGATGATTCGGTATCAACCAAGATCATC
>NZ_JBSFRH010000084.1:0-12454 GCF_053589135.1 Rhodococcus sp. NPDC003382 | reverse complement strand
GAATCAGTCTGTGTCCGTGGAGGATCGGCGCGATAACCGCTGCCGCCCTCGTGCTTCTTCACCTACAAGCCCCCGCCTGGTGAGAAAACCTCACTGTTCCGATACGAGCGTGGCACCGCCGTCGGCTACGGCGAGATGGGGGACATCTTCGGCTTGGACTACCTGGCCGAGCGGATGTCCCGCCACGGCCGCGAGAAGTAGGAGCAATCTCGAATGACCAGCGCAACCCTGCCCCTGCCCGACCGAGACTGGGCCGACGACCCGACCGACGCCCAAATCGAACATCTCCGCGCGCTGTATCCGACCGAGCCCGAAGTGGATCGGACACTGACCCGCAAGATGAAGCGCCGCGCGCTCGGCCCGTACCGGCGGATGGACCTCGACGAGTTCGTCCGGCATGTCGAGTCTTTCCTCTCCGCCCGCATCGACGACCCCTTCCGGGTGTCGGATGCACGATGGTTCACCGGCGGTGTGTCCAAGATTCAGATGGGATTCACCTTGCACCGCAAGGATTCCGAGTCCTGGGTGAGCGAACGGATGGTGGTCCGGATGGATCCCGCCGAAGGGTCGAATGCCACCAGCCGGCTCCGTGAGTTCGAGCTCGTTGGCGCCGTGCAGGGCACGATCCCCATCCCCCGTCCGCATTTCATCGACGTCGAGGGGGAATTCTTTCCGGAACCCGCCTTGTTCTACTCCTATGTCTCCGGGGTCACCAAACCGTCGGCGACCACCACCGGGAAGATCAGCGGTCTGGGCACGAACTTCGGCCCGGGCGCCCGCGAACCACTGGCCGACCAGTTCATGTCCTCTCTGGCGGCCCTTCACACCTTCGATCTGTCCGCAACGACGTTCACCAGCCTCAGCCGACCCCGGATCGGAACCGACGACGCGGCGCGGTGGCTCCTCAACCAAGCTCGGCGCACGTGGGAAGAAGACCGGGCGGAGGACCTGCCGCTCATGGACGTGGCGGAGCAGTGGATGCGTCACCACCTGCCCGCGCTCGACCACGTCGGCATCGTCCACGGTGACTACCGCAGCGGCAACTTCCTCTACGACGAATCCACCCTCGAAATCACGGCCTGGCTCGACTGGGAACGCGGCCATCTCGGTGACCGGCACCGCGACCTCGCGTGGACCACGCAGTCCACCTTCGGCCACTACGACGAGGACGGCCGCTACCTGGTGTGTGGACTGGTCCCCGAAGATGACTTCTACCGACGTTACGAGGACGCCACCGGTCTGGCCGTGGATCCGGAGAAGATCACCTTCTACAAGATCCTCAACGCGTATCAGATCGTGGTCTCCACCCTGGCCTCGGCGCATCGGGTCGCCAAGCTGGGCAAGTCGCATCAGGACGTGGTCCTGTGCCGGGTCAAGGGCATGGCTGCGGTCGCAGCCGACGAGCTGAACACTCTCCTGAGCGAGGTGCTGTAATGGATCACTCGCGCAACACTCTCGGAGCTCTGCGCAAATCCCTGGTCGACGGCGTCGCGCCGGCGGTGGACCGGTCCGATCCCCTTGCCTCCGAGCAACTCCCCCTCGTCGTCGACTACCTGGAATTCCTGGGTACGCGGATCTACCGGATCCACGAACGGTCCCGGTTCGAGCTTGGCGAGTATCTCCGAATGGCCGAGGGTTTGCTGGCGCGGCTGCCGCAGCCGGCGACCGCCACCCTCGCCGAGCACATCGATGCCGGCAGGACTGCACGCGAGTCCGCGTCCACAGGCACCACCGAGCTCATCGAGTGGGCCGGCGCTCTTGCCACCGCTGTGAGCACAGTCGTGCAGGACGAGTCGCTTCCGGACGACGTCCGCCGAGCCTTGGGCCGGTGGGTCGTCGAATCCTCCCGACCGCTTCTGGCCTTCCAGCGATCCTGGTACGCGCCGTTCGGGTTCGAGGCCGACCGCGGTCGGCTCCGGAGCATCGACGAGTTGCTCTAGACAGGATGCTGCACACCACGTGTGCGATGACCTGGGCCCTCATCCGTCGAGGTGTGGGCCCAGGTCCGGCGCATGTGCGTGATGGCGGACAGCTCACAGCGGGGCCAGCGGATCTTCGCTTGTCGTCGCTGGGAGTCCGAATCGATATCCACACAGCGAGCGCACCTTACGGTTTGCTCGCCCGAGCATTTCGGGTCACACCGTCTCGGTCTCGAGCGCAACCGGATGGGTACCGGCCCGGCCCGGGTCGGTCTTGTCGAAGAACTGAGCCGATCGCTCACGGATGGCGGGGTTGTCGCCGCAGAGTGCGTAGCCGAGCAGGGCTTCGAGTTTGAGTTGGTCGTCGAGGGGCCGGCCGATGACCTCGAAGATGGTTTCTTTTGCCGATTCCATGGCCTTCTGATCGTTGCGCAGGATCTTGGCGACGAGGTCGTTGGTCGCGGACTCGAGGTCGTCGTGGGGCACGACGCGGGAAACCAGGTTGGCGTGCAGGGCGCGCTGAGCGTCGATCGGCTCACCGGTCAGTTCCATCTCGAGGGCGATACCGACCCCGACGGTGTTGACCAGACGCACGATCCCACCGTCCGCCGGGTGCATGCCTCGGCGCAGTTCGAACGAGCCGAATTGTGCTTTGTCCGAGGCGATCCGGATGTCGCAGGCGAGGGCGAGCTCGAGCCCTCCACCGAGGACCCAGCCGTTGAGTGCGGCGACGATCGGTTTGTAGATGCGGTGCTGGCCCCGGGTGATGCCGCCGGCGAAGCCGTCGGGCAGTTTGTTGCGCGCGAGCATCGGGCCGCCGTCGCTCCACGTCGGGACGTGTGTCTTGAGGTCTGCGCCGGCGCAGAAAGCGTCTCCGGTTCCGGTGAGTACGGCCACCCGCAGGCTGTCGTCGGCGGCGAAGTCCGCCCAGATGTCGCGGAGCAGTTCGTGGGTTTCGACGTCGATGGCGTTCTTGACCTCGGGGCGGTTGAGCCGGATGTGTGCGACGGGACCGCGCTTGTCGTAGACGACCTTGGACATGATTTGTCTCCTTGTGGGATTCAGGACGAGACCGTGGTGAGGATGTCGGGGGTGGTGGAGCGGTGGAACCCGTTGAACGGTTCGTTGTGGACGGCGGGCTGCAGTTGCCACCAGCCGCGGCGGGCATTCGGTGCGCCGCCGTCGACGCGCATGCAGGATCCGGTCACGAACCGAGCGGCCGGGGACAGCAGGTAGACGATCGCTGCGGACACTTCGGCTTCGGTGCCGAAGCGTTGCAGTGGGATGCCTGGCGTGACCTCGTGCTGGATGAACTCGCGGTCCTTTTCGTCGTAGGTGTCCAGGCCGCTCGAGGCGATCGACCCGGGCGCGACGGTGTTGACCCGTACTCCGGCGGCGGCCCATTCGGTGGCGACGCTCTCGGTGAGGGTGAACATTCCGCCACGTGCCGCGGCGGAGTGGGAGAAGTGCGGCCAGCCGTGCCAGATGTCGGCGATCATGTTGACGATGGAGCCGCCGTGTTGTGACATCGAGCGGTTGAACACCTCGCGCATCACGATGAAACCGCCGGTGAGGTTGTTGCGCACGACTGCTTCGAAGCCCTTGGTGGAGATATCTTTCAGCGGTGAGCGGTACTGCCCGCCGGCGTTGTTGACCAGACCGTCGATGCGGCCTCGGTCCGCCACGATGGCGTCGACTACCGCGGCGACGCCGTCCTCGTCTCGGATGTCAGTGACGTGCGTCGATACCGATCCCCCGTCCTCGGTGATCTCGGCTTGCACTGTGTCGAGCTTGTCCTGGTTGCGGCCGACGATGGCTACGTGTGCGCCGAGAGAAGCGAGTTCGTGCGCGGTGCAGCGGCCGATTCCGCTTCCGCCGCCGGTGACGACGACCGTCTGTCCATCGAAGAGATTTGGTGCATATATGGATTCGTAAGGCATGGTGACTCCTTCCTCAGGCGCGGTCGCCGTACTTGGCGCGCAGCGCAAATTTCTGGATCTTGCCGGTCGCGGTGCGCGGGAACTCGTCGACGTACTCGACGCGTTCGGGGACCTTCCACACGGCGATCTTGTGTTCGTCGACGAGGTGCCGCCGCAGGTCGTCGACGGTCAGGCGGGTGTCGTCTCGCGCCACGACGACGGCGCAGGCGCGTTCTCCGACCGCCTCGTCGGGCAGTCCGACCACGGCGACGTCCGCGATGGCCGGGTGCTGCAGCAGGGCCTCTTCGACTTCACGGGCACTGATGTTGAACCCGCCACGGATGATGATGTCCTTGATCCGGCCCGTCACCCGCAGGTAACCTTGCTCGTCGATCCGGCCCAGATCTCCTGTGCGCCACCATCCTTCGGAATCCTGACCTTCCGCCGTGAGCTCGGGCCGGCCCCAGTACTCGAGCATCCGTCCCGGACCGCGGTATCGGATCTCGCCGTCGGTTCCGGGGGCGGATTCTTTCCCGTCGACGTCCACGATTCGCAGTTCCACACCGGGTACCGGTGCACCGTCGGACGTAGCGACGCGGTCGACGGAATCCTCGGGTCGGCAGACTGTTGCCATCATGATCTCGCTGGAACCGTAGGCGCTGACCACGCGGCATCCCGACAGCCGGTCCTGGGCTTCTTGCACGAGGGAGGTCGGGATGGCGGCGCCGGCAGTGAGCCAGAACCGCAGCCGTGACACGTCGTGAACGGCCGGGTCGTACGCGTCGAGCAGCATCCGAATGAACGGTGCCGGACTGGCGGTGCCGGTGCACCGGTAGGCGCCGATCCGCTCGAGTGCAGCGGTCGGACTGAAGACGTCGAGCAGGTGCGCCTGGGCCCCGGCAATGGTCGGGGCCATGACACCAAGGGTCAGTCCCAGCGTGTGGGTGATCGGGGACGGCACGAACATCACGTCCGACCGGTTCATCCCGAGAACCGGGACCGCCTGGGTAGGCAAGAACGCTGCCGTGTTCCAGGTGTGCAGGCAGCCCTTGGGGCGGGATTCGGTGCCCGAACTGTAGAGGATCAGATGCGGGTCGTCCGCGGACGGCGCCGGCGGCAGGGCCACGTCGTGTGCTGCCGCGAGCAAGGCGGTGAGATCGAGGCCGCCGTCCGCGCCGGCCGCGCGCACCGTGACGTGGAAGGACACCGTCGGGACCTCGGCGGCGATGCGTGCTCCCATCGCTGCGTGGTCGAATCCGCGGAATTGCCCCGCAGTGACCAGACCGATTGCCTGGCAGTTTTCGACGATGAACCGGACTTCGTGCTCGCGGTAGACCGAGACCACCGGCACCGTGACGGCGCCGAGCCGGGTCAATGCCGCGTAGATGAGGAAGAACTCGTTCCAGTTGGGGAGCTGGACGACGACCCGGTCTCCGGGGCCGACGCCGAGTTCCCGCAGGGCGCAGGCGAGATTCCATGCGCTGCTGCGGAATTGGCCGTAGGTGTATGCACTCGTACCGTCGGAGAGGTACGGCTGGTCCGGATCGACATCGGCCCAGTGGTCGATCGCGGTGACGAAGGTCGAGCGGTTCCAGTAGCCGGCCTCGTAGTAGGCGCGCACCTGGTCCTCGAATCGGGGATCTGCGCTGACAGTCATGGGATTGCCCTTCTGGCTTCGACGCGGCGCGCTCCCGCCGCGTGAAAAAGTTATACCGCATTAACTATCAGACCAAAAGGGTGAATTTTTCGGACGCAGACCACGCCCACCGGGCGGTGACGTACGAATAGAACCAGGTCGTGGGCACATCAGCAGCAGCCCCACGATCGACTGGCGAAGAAATTTGTTATTCCGCTTTAACAAACTGGCGGCATCGGTGGAGAACCCGGCCCGCCGCTGATCAAGAACCTTCGACCGGAAGACCGATCACGGCATAGGCCGCCCGGCGCAGCATGGCCTTGAGCCGGTCGTCGGACATGCCCACGTTGTGGACGAGCGCCGACTGGATTGTTCCGATCGTGGCGTGGACCAGAACCCGGGCGGCGGACTCGTCCAGCGACGGATCGAGCTCTCGCACGACATGCACCCACTCCTCGACATACTGGCGCTGTTTGCGGCGCAATCGCATTTGGTCGTCGGGTGGAAGGTGCTCTACCTCGCGGTAGTACACACGCGCGAACTCACGCTCGTCGACGACGAAGTCGACCTGACGTTCGATGAGAGCGCGCAACGCGGCGGGGATGTCTTCCCTGCGGCCGACAATGACGTTCTCCTCGCGCAGCAACCCGTCGAGGGAGCGATCGAACAGAGCCAACAACAGCGTGGCCTTGTTGTCGAAGTGACGGTAGACCGCCGCACCGCTGATCCCGACGCGGGCGCCGATATCCGCCATCGACACCGCGTGGAAGCCCCGTTGAGCCACCAGCTCGGCTGCTGCGGCGAGGATCTTCTCCTTACGGTCGGGATCGCGGCGACGAGCCAACGGTGCGGCATCGGTCATGGCCTCGGATCTCCGGCGTCGTTCGGGCAAGCGGACGCTCGAAGCATAAAGGTCGACCCGTTCCCGACCGGAAGAGGCACTTGCCACGAACAACATTTGGCCTTACGGTCAGTCCATAGCTACTGAAAGGGTCGAAATGGTGCTCCGCGTCGGTCTGTCGGTCACAGACTCCCTGCTGGTCCCGGACCCGCTCGCACGGCGGCGACTGCTCACTTCCGCCGCCGATGCCGGGTTGGACCACATCACCGTGGGTGACCACATCAGTTTCCACGGCGGTACCGGCTTCGACGGGATGGTCTCCGCCACGTCGGTGCTCGCGGCCCACGACACGCTCTCCGTCGTCATCGGTGTCTATCTACTGGGGCTGCGGCATCCGATGCTCGCCGCACGCCAGATCTCGACCATCTCACAGCTCGCCCCGGGCCGGTTGGTCCTCGGCGCGGGAGTCGGCGGTGAGGACCGCTCCGAGATCTCCAACGCCGGGGTGGATCCCCGCACCCGGGGGCGCCGCTTGGACGAAACACTGGAGGTTCTCCGAGCGTTGCTGTCCGGCGAAGAGGTCACCCACACCGGAGAGTTCTTCACCCTCGAACGTGCCCGGATCCTGCCCACGCCCCAGCCAGCCGTGCCGATCGTCATCGGCGGCCGAGGCGACGCCGCCATCCGTCGAACCGCGAAGTACGGCGACGGATGGCTCGCCATCTTCTCCACGCCCCGCCGATTCGCCGAAACCCGCACCGCGATCCTCGAGGCCGCCGCCCGAGAGAACCGCACTCCGAGCACTTTCGGTGTCAACGTCTGGTGCGGTCTCGACGACGATGCCGCCACAGCCGACCGCCTGGTGGGCGAGCAGATGCACGCGCTCTACCGCCTGCCCCGGGACAAGTTCCGGCACCTGGCACCGGCCGGCACACCCGAACAGGTTGCAGACTGGCTGCGCGCGTTCGTCGACGCAGGAGCGGACAACATCACGCTCGTCCCGGCCGCCACCTCGATGGAGGCTTCCATCGAGCATGCCGCCGCCGTGCGGAAACTGCTCGTCGAAAGCTGATCTCGCCGCGGCGACGGATCCCGCACACCGGCCTCGCAGCGCAGGTCGTCGGCACGACCGACCAGGACGACAAGGAGGCGAGCACCATGACACCCCCTGCGCCGGCCTCGGCGGCACTACCCCGGTTGCTCGGCGGGTTGCTTTCCCGGGCAGCCACGCTCGCCGGTTTCGCGTCCGCAGACGTGCTCGTCTCGGACGACTCCCGCGGCGTGCTCCTCCCCCTTCCCGGCATCGGAACCGCGTCGACACCGCGCCGCGTTCGGTCGGACTGCCCGCTCGTGCGTCGTGCACTGAACTCCCCCGACACCGTGCACGCATCGGGCCGATCGCTGTCCGGAACCGACCTCGACGGACCCGGTGTCGCCCGGATGTGCCTGCTACGACTGTCGAACGACGGTGCAGAACCCACTCGCCTCCTCGTCCTCACCGATGCCGATCCCACAGCCGAGTTCACCGACCAGCAGAGAACCGCCCTCACCGCGCTCCGCACACTGCTCGACGACGCCGCCACCACCGCCCTCGACACGGAAGAACACAAGCGGCGATGGCGGGACCTCGAGCAGAGCCGGCGACTGGCCGCCGAACGAACCTTGGTCGACGAACGTCTCGACGACGCCGTCACCGCGGTCGACTGCATGTCTGCGATCGTGCGCACCTGTTCCGCGCTCGCCGGCAAGTCCGTGCTGCTGTTCGACCGACGCGGCCGCACCATCGCCGCCGCGACCCCCGACACGGCCGGCCACGTCACAGCACCGGCGTTGACGGACATCCTCCGCGCGCACAACCCCGGAACAGTCACCACCCCCGACCCGGTCGTACTCGCGGCCGGTCCCACCACCGGATTGACCCGCCGCAAGATCGTCACCCCGGTCGTCGAACGCGGCGAACACTTCGGATGGCTCGTGATCGACGAACATCCGTCGCCGCTGAGCCCGACGGACGAGTACACCGCCGCCCGCAGCGCGCGCCGAATCGGCGCCCAGTTCCTCGTCCAACGCCGCATCGCGCGGGTTGCATGGAACGCGAAGTCTTCCCTCACCCGCCAACTTGTAAGAGGCACCGGGGCTTTGGATGATCTGGCGGCCGGCGGTGAGTATCTCGGAGTGAACATCCACGCTCGGCGTGTGCTGGTGTACATTCTGGCTTCCCATCACGACCTCGCCGATTCCGAGCGCGTGCTCGCCGAGTGGATGGAACGAGATCTCGGCGTCGAAGTCCTGTCCACCCGTGGATCCGAAGGCATCCTGCTCCTGGTCGAAGCTCGCGAGAATGTCGGCGCCCTCGCGACCGTCGCGAACGTCAAGGATGCCCTGGCGCGCGCCGCGAATTCCCTGTTCCGGTCGCAGGAGTTCATCGCCGGCGTGTCCTCCGTCTGCGAACCCACAGCGCTGGCCCGCGCATACCGTGAATCGCGTGAGGCCGTGCTCTGCATCGACCGTTTCACCGACCGTACGATCCACCGCATCTTCGCCGTCGACGACCTGGGACCGGCACGCCTGTTCCTCGCCCACGGTGAAATCTCGGCGGTGCGGCACTTCGTCGACGACATGCTGGGGCCACTGCTGCGCGGCGCCCCCGGAACGGCCGACCTGCTCCACACACTGCAGTGCTGGTTCGACACCGCACGCAACGTGCGCGGTTCGGCACAGCGACTCGGCGTTCACGAGAACACGGTGCGCCTGCGGCTGGCACGCGTGCACGCCCTGACCGGACTCGACGTCGCCGGCAACGCATCCGACCAATTGAGCGCCCAGACTGCGCTGCTCGTACTCCGCCTGCAGGGCCACCCCGCGCTCGAAACCCATGATGGCAACCGGGTCGCCCCCGAAGCGAACACCGAACCTGCAGAAGCACCCCGGCACGACCGGCCTGCTCCCTCTGGTAGCCCGGCAAAGGACCGAAGATCGGCATGACCGACCCGCACCGGCTCGAAGCGCTTCGTCACCGGCGCCGGGGTCAGCCGCGGAAGGCGTCGAGTCCCTCGTTTGTGAGACGGACGATCAGATCGGCCAGTCCTGGGGTGCGGCTGACCTTGGTCGGCCAATAGGCGATCGAGAAGATCGTGCCGAGGCAGGACTGGGTTGCCACGGCAACCTCCGCCGACGTCGCTGTGGGGAGGCACCGGGCCACCGCGCTCTCCCAACAGTCGACGTAGAGCTTGCGCCGGCGATTGACCTTGCGACGCCAAGGATCCACCAATGAGCGGTCCTCCCGCTGGGTCACATTCACCAGGTGCCGGTGCCGGATCGCGAACTCGACATGATGGCGAACCAGACGCTCGAAGTCGATGTCGGCATCGTCGTCCACAGGCTCGACGGCACGGATCAGCTCGTCCATTGCCTCGTCGAACAAGGTGGCCAGGATCTCGTCCTTACCGGAGAAGTGCCGGTAGATCGCCGGACCCGTGAGACCCGCGCGAGCACCCAGCTCGTCGACACTCGTACCGTGGAATCCCTTTTCGTAGAACAGTTCTGCGGCTGTATCGAGAATCTTCCGGCTCCTGTCCACTCGACGATTCTAGCACGACGTGTGAACGATCGTTATTGTGAAGGAACCGCTGCCGGCGATTCGGCGCGACCCGAGAAACCAACTCAGATCAAAGCACCTCCACGCGTCGGCAACTGACCGCGTCATGATGCACCCCCGACAGGAGACCGATGACTGCCCCCGTTCCCACCTACGACCAAATCGTGCAGCTTCCTCGCGAACTCGGGCCACTGGTCGTCCCACCGCAGTTCGAGGACGCGAACGGTCACATGAACATCCGGCACTACCTGGACCTGGGGGCCGAAGCCATCGACATCGCCTTCCGCCGGATCGGCCTGACCGATGACTATCGTGCGACCCGCAGGCAGGGCTTCTTCACCGCCGAACATCACCTGAAGTACTACGCGGAAGTACACGTCGGACACCGGGTTTCGGCATACTTCCGGGTCGTCGAACGCTCCGACAAGGTCATCCACGGCATGGCTCTGCTCGTCGACGACACCACCGAGTCGCTGGCGAACACGCTCGAGGTCGTCGCACCCCATGTCGACCTCACCACCCGACGCGTCGTTCCGTTCGCCTCGGACATCGCAGGCGCAGTCGACCGAGAGCTCGCGGTCACCGAGCAGGCCGATTGGTTGGCGCCGGTGTGCGGAGCGATGGGGATAAGGTCGCGGCGCAACAGCTCCACTCGATGACCAGCGCGTATTTGTCCACGATCACGCTCCGGCGCACCTTCATCGTTGCCGTGACCACATCACCGCCGGGACGCCACTGACCGCTCGACCGATCAGTGATCTGCAGCCGGAACACCTTCGAACATCTCAGCATTCCCTCGTGAAGAGCTCGCGCAATTTGTATTTCATGATCTTGCCGCCGACGGTTTCGGGCATGCGATCGATCACGACGATATCCTTCGGGGCCTCGTATCCCGCCAGCCGCTCCCGCGCAAACGCGAGGATGCCCTCCACGTCGGCTTCTCGACCGGGCGCGACGGTGACGACGGCGGTGACCTTCTCACCCCAGACCGGGTCGGGCACGCCGATCACCGCGGCCCGCAACACGTCGGGATGGGTCACGAGGACACCCTCCACGCGCAGACTCGAGACGTTCTCACCGCCGGACTTCACGATGTCCTTGAACCGGTCCACCATGATCTGCAGGCCGTCCTCGTCGTACATGCAGCTGTCCCCGGAGTGGAACCAACCGTCGCGGAACGCCTCTCGTGTGGCTGCGACGTCCCCGTAGTAGCCGGCGGTGACCACCGGGCTGCGGTAGACGGCCTCACCGGCGATGCCCGGCCTTCCGCGGAGACTGTTGCCGTCGGCATCGACGATGTCGGCAGCCAACAGCGGATTCGGCACGCCGACGTAGTTGGTTCCGCGGAGCGACTTTTCGAATTTGCCCGGATGCCGGTCGGGCCAGAAGCGATAGCACGACATGGCCTCGGTCTGCCCGAAGACTTCGAGCATCTTCACCTGCGGTCCGCATGCCTTCGCCAGGTCTTGCGCCATGCCCGGATTCATCGATCCCCAGGCGAACATCACCACGGTGAGGGAGGACAGATCGACGTCGTCGTACTCGAGGCCACGCGTGGCGAGCTGCTGGACCCAGGCCGGGGACCCTGCCCATACGGCGGTGACCTTCTCCGTCGTCACGGCGGCGGCCAGCGCCGCCGGATCGGGGCGACGGCCGAGCACCATCGTGCCACCCGCCAGGATCGTCGGCAGGATCGTCGAGTTGTGGCCGCAGTGGTAGAGAATCGGCAGGAAGGTGCACGTCGTCAGGTCCTGTTCGTAGTCCAGGCCGCGGGTGAGCGACATCGCGTACGAGAAGCCGGCCATGTAGGAGTACGTGTGCGTTGCCATCGATGCCTTGGGCATCGACGTGGTACCGGAGGTGAACAGGATGCTCCACACGTCGTCGGCGTGCCGGTTGCCGGACGGCTCGTCGGCCGGCTGCTCGGCGATCCACTCGGCGAAGTCGCGGCTGCCAGCGACGATCGGACCGCCGATCGGGATGGTGACATTCACACACAAATCGGCCCGTGCGAACACCTTTCGGGCCTGTTCACCGAACTCGCCGTCGACGACGGTGAACCGGACACCGACGTGCTCGACGACCCACTCGAGAACGTCGGGGGCGAGGTGGGGATTGACCGGCACCGCCACGAGACCGGCCTTGGCGATACCGAACATCGTCACCACCGCCTCGACGGAGTTCTCGCAGTAGAGCAGAACCCGTTCACCGTCGGTCAGACCCGCCGCGCGCAACGCCTGTGCGGTGCGATTTGCCGCGTCGTCCGCCTGTCGATAGGTCAGGCGCCGGAAGCCGTCGGTGGCGTACGCCCCGGCCCAGCCGACCAGTGCGTCCTTGTCCGGGCTGCTCCAGACGAGCCGCTCGAACAGGTCGCCCACGACCATCCGATTCCAGCGCTGATCCGCGCGGCGGCCGTGCAGTGTGGTGACGTCGAATTCCATGAGGTTCACTGAGGTTTTCTCACCAGGAGTTCGCTGACGGCGGCCGGGGACATTCGGGCGGTGTGGCGTGAGATGAGGACGTGGGGTCCTACCTGGTAGA
>NZ_JBSFRH010000083.1:0-12475 GCF_053589135.1 Rhodococcus sp. NPDC003382 | reverse complement strand
CGGTAGCACCCGCTACCGAAACCACGCACGGGTCAGCGGGCCGGGGTCGCGCCCCGGATCTGTGCGAGGTAGCGCTCGAGGAGACCCTTGACCACCGGACCGGATGTCGCAGAACCGAATCCACCGCCGCGCACCAACGCGGTCACCACGACCTCGGGCTGCTCGGCAGGCACCACCGCGGAGAACCAGGCATTGAGGCCCTTACCGGGCGCCGACGGATCCTCCGCCGTGCCGGTCTTGGCAACGGCCGTCACGGGGAGGCTCGCGAGCTGGCCGGCGGTACCGGCCGCGGCGGATGCCCGCATCCCCGCGCGCACGGGACCGAGTTCGTGCGCGAAGGACAGCGGACGAGGCTCCGCGGTGGGAATGGGCACGGCGTCCGCCGGCCCGTAGGCCGCCGCGAGCTGAGGTGTCACCATCGCACCGCTGGCGATGCCCGACGTCCAGCGCGCCACCTGCAGCGGGGTCGCGGTGACGGTGCCCTGACCGATCCCCATCAACAGCGTCGACCCCGGATACCAGGTTCCGCCGATGCTTCCGACATTCTCCGGCGTGCCGAGGAAACCCTCGGACTCACTCGGCAGATCGATTCCCGATCGCGTGCCTACGCCCAGTTCGTTGGCCGTCGTCGCGATGCGCTGGGGGCCGAGGAGGTCGGCGAGTTGGTAGAAGTAGACGTTGTCCGACCACTGGATCGCACCGAGCAGATTGTTTCCGGCCATCGGCTGCCAGTTCGCGAACGTGTGCCCACCGTAGGTGTAGGCCGCGCCGCCCTGGAGCACGGTGTCCGGCGACAGCACGTGGGTCGCCGCGTTCGCCGAGGCGACCACGATCTTGAACGTCGAGCCCGGGGGTACGGCCGTCTGGACGGCGTGATTGAGCATCCGGCCCGGTCCGGGTCCTTCGGTCTGCGCCGCAATCGCGGCCAGGTCCGCCGGGGGGCCGTAGACGTTGTTGTCGTAGCCGGGGACACTGGCCAGCGCCAGGATCGCGCCGGTGCGGGCATCCATCACGACCGCCGCGCCGAGGTCACCGCCGCTGCTGCGCACCGCCTGGGCGAGCGCATCGGTCGCGGCCTGCTGCATCCCGAGATCGAGGTGCAGCCGCAGATCGTGGCCACGCACCGGATCCACCCGCTCCCCCGTGCCGACCGGACGCCCGGACGGGTCGACGTACACGCACTGCTTGCCGTCGGTGCCGCGGAGCAACGCGTCGTACTGCTTCTCCAGTCCCGCCTTGCCCACCCGGGAACCGAGCGGGAGGTTCGGCCAGAACTGCATGTCCTCCTGGTCCGCGATCCCGACATACCCGAGGATCGATGCCAGCACCGGCCCCTGCGGGTAGTGCCGGCGTCCGGTCGGGTACACGAGCACCCACGGCAGGTGGGCGTCGACGATCAGCCGGGCCTGCTCGGGCCCGACCCGTGCGAGCACGGCCTGCAGCTCCCCGTTGCTGTTCCGGAGCTCCCCCGCGAGCTGGTCCGGGGTGATGCCGAGCAGTGCGGCGAGCTGGTTGCGCACCGCCGGGTCACCCTCGGCGAACATTCGCGCCACCACCGCGACGGTGTACTCGGGGACGTTGACCGCGACCGGAACGCCGGTGCGGTCGAGGATGTGGCCGCGTTCGGCGGGCAGGCGGATGCAGCGCAGCATCTGCGTGTCGCTGGTCGCGCGCAGTTCGGCGCCCTGAGTGGTCTGCAGCTGCCAGGCGAACACCGACATCGCGACGAGCGATGCCGTCAGCGTCCCCGCACCCACAGACACGCCTCGCGGGAGCCGTCGCTTCCGCGGCTCGGTGGCCCACAGCGGCCGTGTCACGCCGTCGCGGCGCACCGCGAGCACCAATCCGATGGACACGAATCCGACGATCGAGGCCGTACCCCCGTAGCTGAACACTGGAATCGGCATGCCGGTGTGCGGCAGCAGCGACAGACTCTGTGCGACCGAGACGGCAGCGTGGATCCCGAACAGTCCACCGACGCCCGCCGCGACGAGTGCTCCTTCCCGGGTCCGTGCTGTTCGGGCGGCGAGCACCGAGCGCCACACGATGACCACGACGGCCAGCACGACGGCGATGCCGGCGACGAGACCCCACCCGTAGACCAGGCTCGCGAAGGCCAGGTCGTGCTCGGATTCCGGCAGGTACTCGGCCCGCAGGTCGTAGTCCGGTTCACGCCCGAGACCCCACCATCCCGCGCTGCCGATCGCGATGTCCGCCTGCCACGCCGCCCAGCCCGACCCCTGCGGGTCGGCGTCGCGCGACAGGAACACGTGGATCCGTTCGAGCTGGTACGGGCGGAGGAACAGAACGGCCATGGGCAGCGAGAGCAGCCCGATCGCGAACAGCGGGGCCAGCTGCAGCATCGGCACCCGGGCCAGGATCAGCATGAGCATCACGGTGGCCACGAGCACCACGGCGGTCGACAGGTCGGGCTGCAGCGCGACCAGCACGATCGGCACGGACGCAACCAGCAGGACCACGACGAGCCTGCCGACCGTGTTCCCACGGGCCAGGATCGTGGCGGGAACCAGGACCAGGGCGAGCTTGGCCATTTCGGACGGCTGCAGAGTGAACAGACCGAGGTCCAGCCAGCGCTGGGCGCCCTTCGTCGCGATCCCCATCAGCGGCACCGCCACGAGCAGGACGACCGTGACGGTGAACAACACCCACCCGAATCGGCTCAGGGCAGCTATCCGCATGCGCGACGTCACCCACATTGCGCCGAGCCCCACAGCGGCGAGAATCGCGTGCCGCACAGCGAGCGACGACATGCCCGTCGAGACCATGTTGAGCATGCCGAGAAGTACCAGTGCGACGGCCGCCGTGACGAGCCAGGGATCCGACTTTCGCCTATCCGCCTGCACCTGGGCTCCCGTCCGAACACGTAGCGTTCTCGGCAGGCACGTACACCGGCTCCGACGCGGCCGCAGCCGGTGCGGTCGTGACCGCGGCGACCGCGAGCGCGGAACCGGGCGGCAGGGCGACGTTTCCGATTCCGTATGCCTCGCGCGCACCCGCCGGCACCGGCACCGTGATGTCGCCACCCGGCACGGCCACACCCGTGCATCGGTCGTACACGGTCAGATTCCAGGTCACCGCACCGACATTCGCGGCGGGATCGACGTCGACATCGACCCGCATGGTGCACGGGCGCCCCGGCTCGCAGGCGCCGTTGGCGAAGTTCGCGGCGACCTTCGTGATCGGTCCGGCTGCGACCGGAAGGGCGATGTCGACGGGACCCGCTTCGGTTCCCGGCTCGGCCGGTGGCGGCGGGGCTTCGGGCGCCGGTGGCGGCGGCGAGACCGGACTGATCTCGTTCGGCATCGACGAATCCACCGGGTCGAGGAGCGTGTGCCAACCGCGATTCAGCTCCGACCACGCTTTGGGAGCCGCCCACACCATCCCGATGAGTAGCAGGAGTGCGATCAGCACGAATATCGCTCGGCGCCGCGGCCGTCGTCTCTTCTTGCGATGCCACACCCTGCCTGTGGGTGGGCGCCAGCCGTTCGACGCGAGAGAGGCTCCGGTCGCCAGGAGCGGCGGCCGGACCGACGTGTCCGGCTGCTTCACCACCGGCACCTCCGGAAGATCGCGTCCAATCACCGTCGAGACGAGCGCGGCGATCTGGCGCCGCTTCTGTTCCACCTCGCCCGGGTCGAATTCGGTTGCGGCAGTATTACGGACACGCCGCACCAGGTCGTCCTCATCGGGGGATTCGGCGATCGCCTCGTCCAGGCGGTCGGCAAGTTCGGCGCTGCGGCTGTTCGCCGCGATCCGTCGAAGCAGGTCCGCGACCGCATCGCGTATCTCGCCCCAGGATCTCGGAGTCCCGGCACATTCGAGCGTGAGCTGTCCGCTTTCGGACACCTTCACGGCACCGCGTCGGAGGCTGGTCGGGTGGCGCTCCGGGCCATGCGCGAGTTCGAGCTGATC
Organism: Rhodococcus sp. NPDC003382; assembly: GCF_053589135.1. Taxonomy (NCBI): domain Bacteria; kingdom Bacillati; phylum Actinomycetota; class Actinomycetes; order Mycobacteriales; family Nocardiaceae; genus Rhodococcus; species Rhodococcus sp. NPDC003382. The sequence goes on along the minus strand of NZ_JBSFRH010000083.1, from coordinate 8,542 downwards.
GACCACATCCGTGATGAGCAGTGCCGCCTGCGCAGGCGTCAAGGTCGCAACCGCCAGCAGTCTTCCGAGGGTGACATCGCCTCCACCGGAGTCGGCGTCGATTCGTGCGGCCGGCCCGGAGCGGGCCTCGACCGACTCGTCGTTCCTCGCGTGGTGCCCCAAGACTGCTTCGATCATCGCGCATCCCGAAAACGCAAGGCCGCCCGCAGGTTTCAACCAGACCGGAGCGGGCGGGCGGTGGACCTTCGTTGTGCCTTTCTCGCTTGCCGTACTCTTGCCGAAATCCATTGTGTGTCATTTGACGTGGAGTTGCGTCGGCTTTCGAACTAAACCTTGCGGCCTATCCGAGGAACCGTAGATTTCGCGTCGACTGGCCCATTCCCACCCAGGTCGAGGCCGTTACCGCAGGGAACGTTAATCGGTACTAGCCGAACGCCTCCGGTTACGCCTCGTCGTCGATCCGTGACCTACTCGATGGTATTCATCGGTCGGTCGGTGACTCCCCCGCTCGAGGACGAGCCGCGAAATGACGTTCGGCATCGAACGGTTCGAACCACGTCTGCACCGTCGCGAACAACCCGCGCTGCGGCAGCCGGAAGTCGCCGAACGCCGCCTGCTCCGGCAGCGGTCCGTCGGGACCGAGATCGGATCCGTCGACCACCGCGCGCACGGTGTGCGCAGTCCACAACTGTCGCGGGTTGGCCCGGAACCACTGACCGTTCGGCATGTGTCCGGCGAGCCGGACCCGGCCGATGTCGAGCACCGGTCCCGCGACGCGCCCCATCGCCGCCAGCATCGCGGGACTGTGCCAGAGAGCATCCGGCAGGAGCCTGCACGCGAAGTTCATGACGGTGGTCGCCGGGGACGTGTCCATCCGGAGATCCCACTCGAGCTCTCCCCCGGCCGTGACGTGCAGTCTGTTTGGACCGGTCCACTCGGCGCGGACGTCGGTCTGCTCGGTCCGGCTCAGCGCGTGGCCGAGGAACCGGGGGCAGCTCAGTTCGGCCGGGACGTCGCTGTAGACAGTCCAGGCACCGGTCGGGCCGCGGTGCCATACGGACGTGTAACCGTCGCCGATGGAGCTGGCAGGGAATCTGCGCAGCGCGAGGTAGTGGCCGTCGGCGAACGGGGCGCCGACCACCGCGTAGCCGGCAAATCGTTCTCCCGAGACTCGTGGCAGTTCGCAGGACCGCTCTGCGGCCGACTGCGGGGTGGTGGTCATGACGTCCTCCCAGGATTGCGGGTACGTCGATCGTGCGCCGCGCGCGCCGCAGGGTCATGGGGCCGATGCCTCATCTTCCGTACCTTTCTCTCCCCGGGGACACTGGGACGATGGCGCCCACCGGTGAGGGTCCGCGGCGAGCCGAACTGGTCGCCGCGCTGTCCCTCGCGATCGACCTCGGGCTCGGCCAGCCGATGGAGCACATGCTCCGGTCGGCGCTGATCGCCACCCGCATCGCCGACCGGATGGGGCTGAGCCCCGAGCAGCGGGCCGTCGTGTACTACGCGAACCTGGTCGCCTGGATCGGATGCCACGCGGACTCGCACGAGCTGGCGCGCATGTTCGGCGACGACATCGCCTTCCGCGCCGACACCTACTCCGTGGACATGACGGGGCTGCCGTTCCTGCGCCTGCTGCTGAGTCACGCCGGGCGCGGTCTCCCCCAGGCCGAGCGCAGCCTCCGGGTCGCCGCGTTCCTGTTCACGGCGCGGCGGCAGATGTCCGAACTCATTCGTTCCCACTGCGGATCCGCGAGCGTCCTGTCCGATCGCATCGGGCTGGACCCACAGGTCGGGGCGATGCTGACGTTCACGTTCGAGCGGTGGGACGGCGCCGGGCTGCCGGCCGGTGCGCGGGGCGACGCGATATCCGTCGAGATGCACATCGTGCATCTGGCCGACGTCGCCGAAGTGCACCTGCGCGCCGGCGGGCCGACGCAGGCGGTCACCGTGGCGCGAGAGCGCAGCGGCACCCAGTTCTGCCCACGCGTGGTACGAACGTTCGATGCAGCCGCGGATGAGATCACCGCTGGCGTGCTCGAACAGGACGCATGGTCGGCGGCGCTGGCCCAGGCGCCGGATCGGCACTACATATTGAGCGGTCCCGAGTTGGACGAGTTGTTGCGGGCGATGGCCGATTTCGTCGATCTCAAATGCCCTTTCCTGCTGGGTCATTCGAGGCAAGTTGCCGATCTGGCGGCAGCCGCGGCCCGGCACCGGGGGCTGTCCGGTGCGGACGTAGAACTCCTCTACCGCGCCGGGCTGGTGCACGGCCTGGGGAGGATGGGTGTGCCCAACCAGATCTGGGAGAAGCCCGGACCGCTCACTACAGCGGAGTGGGAGCGGGTCCGGTTGTATCCGTATCTCACCGGGCGAATCCTCAGTCGCGTGGGCGGACTGGAATCGGTCGTGGCGCTCGCGCAGACGCATCGCGAACGGCTCGACGGCTCCGGCTATCCCAACGGGCTCCGCGGCGTCGACCTCAGCGTCCCCGCAGGAATACTCGCAGCCGCCGAGACCTACCAGCGGCTACGTGAACCTCGGCCGCACCGGCAAGCGCTCACCGCCGAGGATGCGGCCGCACGGATGCGCCGGGACGCAGGAGCCGGCCGGTTCGACACGGAAGCGGTCGAGGCCGTGCTGGCTGCCGCCGGACACCGAACCAAACGACGAGCACCCTGGCCGGCCGGTTTGACCGGGCGCGAGGTGGAGGTGCTGCGCCTCGTCGCCCTGGGACATTCGAACCGGCAGATCGCCGCCAAGCTGAACATCACCCACAAGACGACGCGCAACCACGTCGAGCACCTCTACACAAAACTCGGCGTCCACAATCGCACCCAGGCCGGGCTCGCGGCGATCGACCTCGGGTTGTCTCGGTAGCTGTGCCCGTCCTTGATGAGGATGCGCTCCCCTGGACTGCCCGCGAGCTGCGGCGATACGCTTCTACTCGGCGCCGCATCGAGAATCCGCTCCCAATGACCACGCCGCCTCGTCCGACGTGATCTCGACGAAGGGCGCTCGTCATGACCCACGATGTCTCCACGCCGTCGGCTTCCGACACCGCGACCTCAGATTCCGACCGCACGTTCACCAGTCTCGACCCGCGCGACGGGTCGGTTCTCGGCCGGTACCGCATCATGGACGCCGCAGACGTCGCCGCCACCGTCGATCGTGCGCGCTCTGCTGCGAAGTGGTGGGGCGAGCTCGGATTCCGCGATCGTCGAGAGTTGCTGCTGGATTTCAAGAAAGCCATTGCCACAGGGGCTGATTCACTGGCGTCGCAGATCTCCGCCGAAACCGGAAAGCCGCACGGCGCCGGGTACTTCGAGGTGATGCTCACCGTCGAATACCTCGACTGGGCCGCGCGCAACGCCCAGAAGGTGCTCCGCCCACGACGGGTCTCCACGACAATGCCGCCGATGAATCAGAAGGCGATCGTCGAGTACCTGCCCCTCGGAGTCGTCGGCGTCATCGGGCCGTGGAACTTCCCCGCCTACACACCCATGGGCTCGATCTCGTTCGCCCTCGCCGCGGGAAATGCAGTGGTGTTCAAGCCCTCTGAGCTGACCCCGGGTGTCGGTACCTGGCTCGAAAACACGTGGAACTCCGTGGTTCCCGACCATCCGGTTCTCCAGGTCGTTACGGGCTTCGGCGAGACCGGCACGTCCCTTGCGCGGTCCGGTGTCGACAAGATCGCGTTCACGGGCTCCGGCGCCACGGCGCGCAAGGTGATGGCGGTATGCGCCGAGACGCTGACCCCGATGATCGCCGAGTGCGGCGGCAAGGACGCGGTGATCGTCGCCGAGGACGCCGACCTCGACAAAGCAGCCGAGGCGGCGGCGTTCGGGACCGTCCTGAACGCGGGGCAGGCGTGCGTCGGTGTCGAACGCGTCTATGTGGAAGTGCCCGTGTACCAGCAGTTCGTCGACAAGCTCACGGCCGCTCTCTCCCGGGCACGGCCGGGACCGGACGACACCGCGACATACGGACCGATGACGCTGCCGCGCCAGGTCGACATCGTTCGACGACACATCCGCGACGCCCTCGATCACGGCGCGACCGCGGTGATGGGCGGACTCGATTCCGTCCGAGATCGCTACATCGAACCCGTCGTCCTTAAGGACGTGCCCGAAACATCCGCGGCTGTTCAAGAGGAAACCTTCGGCCCGACGGTAATCGTCGACCCGGTGCGTGACCTCGACGACGCCGTCGAGCGAGCCAACAGCACCCACTACGGCCTGGGCGCCGCGGTGTTCAGCCGCAACAAGAAGAAGGGACTGCAGACAGCACGACGAATCCGCAGCGGCGCGGCGTCCGTGAACAGCGTCGGCGGCTTCGGGACCGTCCCGGCCCTACCGTTCGGCGGTATCGGTGAGTCCGGGTTCGGCAGGATCCACGGCGCCGACGGCCTGCGCGAGTTCAGCCGGCCGCACGCAGTGACGGTGGAGCGGTTCCGGCCGCCGCTGAACCTGCTCACGGTCGATGCTTCCGAGCGCGACATGAAGATTGCGAAGCGGATGTTCCGGATGCGGCACGCGCGGTGATTTCGATCGGCGGCTGAGAACTTTATGCCCGCCGAGCGTCCACGCCGCACGACCTACAGTTCGGATCACGTAGACGACGAAGCCCTCAAATCGAGCACCGGATATCGTGCCGGAATGAGCTTCGTGGCACTCGACCCTCTCGACGTCGCCGGTCGCGTCGTGCAACTCCTCGAAGCCGGCCGCCGCAATTCGACGTACAAACTCGCCACCGTGATGGCGCTCGTCGACATTTGCGTCGAGAACACGGCTGCTTCCGACGGAAGTCTCATGGTCCCGGTCGACGAGATTGCTCATCGGGTCATCGGCTATTACTGGAATCAGGTCCGGCCTTTCCACCGCCACGGTCGGCTTGCCCAGGTTGTACGCGGACGTTCGATCCCCGATCGCATCGCGGACGCGAGAGACATCCTGCTGCACGACGGGCTTCGCACGGCGGAGGCAGCTCGCGAGGCTTGCCACCCGGTCTATCAGCGACTGCTTCGCTCCGTACGGCTGACGGTGGCGCAGCAGCCGCTCACGCATCTTCAAACCGTCCGTCACAGCCGTACCCGCGACGAGTTCCTGTTCGACGCGTCCGGCTTCCACAAGAAAATGACGGTGGACGATCTCGACCGAATTGCCGTCATCGTGTTGCGCCCCGGAGTACCCGACGGATTGCGGCGGACGTCCACGCTCCTCAGGACGTTCATACGCTCGCTGTGGGCGCACGACGTCATCGATCTCAACCGGGCCGAGCTGGATGCGGAGGACATCGACGGATTCCTGTTCGGCACCGATCGCACTGCACTGCGCGCTCTGGTCGATCCGCTACGTGATCTGCAGTCTGATCGCTGTTTCTACTGCGACAACCGCCTGCCGGCAGAAGTTCACATCGATCACGTGGTTCCCTGGTCGCTGATTCCTATCGATGGTGTTGCGAACCTGGTGGCAGCCGATGCGCGATGCAACCTCGACAAGTCCGCGAGCATCCCGGTGCGCGAGCATGTGACGCGAGCCCTGGAAAGGGAATCTCTGTCTGACGTTTCTGCACTCACCCGTATTCCGGTCCTGCATGAACGGACGGCTTCGGCCGCGCAAGGCGTGTACGCGGCCTTGCCTGCGGGTTCGATGCTGTGGAGGTCGTCCGGCACGTATCAGCCGTACTCCCCCTGAGCGATCTGCGGCCGGCCTCACCGATATAGTTTCTGTCCTGCGGCCCGACGGACTTCCGCTGCGATGAGCAGCCACGGACATGCCCCCACCCGCACGAGTGAATTCGTGCTGCCCTGGGGACCTGACTGTGACGCTGCTTCGTACTACCGCCCGCCGGATCGTCGACCTCGATCGGCCTGAATCACTCGCGGAGCAGCTGTTGGAGCAAATGCTGTTTCGCACTGGGCGACGTGCCGGGGAGGCCGAGCAGAAGTCGTGGACACGAAGCCTGGCTGTTCTGGCTCGCGACCTCGTCGACGCGGGTCTCGAAGACGTCGAGATGCTTCTCGAGTATCACCTGCCGTTGACCTCCCAGCGAGCCGATGTCGTCCTGGCAGGGACTCATCCGAAGACCGGTGCAGCCTCGTACGTGGTGGTCGAGCTGAAGCAATGGTCGGCGGCACGTCGTTACGAGGACAATCCCGAGCTCGTCGAGGTAGCCGGAATGCCGGGAGGCCCGAAGCTACACCCGGCGGCGCAGGTAAGAGGGTACTGCGACTACCTCGCAGACTTTGCCCGCACCGTCTCCGATCAACCCGATGCCCTGGCCGGCATCGCGTATCTGCACAACGCGACCGACCCTGGAGCCGTCGCCGATCTGCGTTCATACCCGATGAGCGTCACCGGACGCATGTTCACCGCCGCCGAGCGCGGAGACCTGATCGCATTCCTCCAGAGCCGTCTCGCTCCCACTCCCGGCTACTCAGCCGGCGACGCCCTGATGAAATCTGCGGTTGCGCCCTCACAACAGCTGCTCAAGGTCGCCGCTGCAGAAGTACGCGATCGGCCCCAGTTTCACCTGCTCGGAAATCAGCAGCTCGCTGTCGACCTCGTACTGCACGAAGTGGAACAGTCACGCGCAGCCGATCGCAAGCGCGTCATCATCGTGACCGGAGGGCCCGGCAGCGGCAAGAGTGTCGTCGCATTGTCGCTGCTCGGTGAGCTCGCCCGACGCGGAAGGACCGTCCTGCATGCAACCGGCTCCCGGTCTTTCACACAGACGTTGCGGAAGATCGCGGGGCACCGTGCTCCGCGCGTGAAGAGTATGTTCAAGTACTTCAACCAGTTCATGACCGCCGATCGCAATGGACTGGACGTGCTCATCCTTGATGAAGCACACCGCATCCGGGAAACCTCCGTCGACCGCTACACACGCGCCGAACTTCGCACAGATCGTCCTCAGGTCGACGAACTCATCGCGGCAGCTCGTGTCCCTGTCTTTCTTCTCGACGAGCACCAGGTCGTGCGCCCCGGGGAGATGGGAGCCTTCGCCCAGATCGAGCGTTACGCAGCATCACTGGGCCTTGAAACTCAGCACATCCATCTGGGCGAACAGTTCCGATGCGGGGGTAGCGAAGAATATCTGCTGTGGGTCAAACGACTCCTGGACCTCGAAGAAGGGGGTCCGTTCAAATGGAAGGGCGATCCGCAATTCGCTGTCCGGGTTGCCGATACTCCCGAGGAGATAGAACACCTCCTCTCCCAGCAGAAGGATCGCGGATACTCGGCTCGGATGACGGCCGGATACTGCTGGCCGTGGAGCAACGCGGACAAGAGTGGACACCTGGTGCCGGACGTCCAGATCGGCGGATGGGCTCGGCCGTGGAACAGCAAGAGTGACCGCAGAATCGGCGACGCTCCTCCCGCGGCACTCTGGGCGACCGAGGAAGGGGGATTCGGTCAGGTCGGATGTGTCTATACCGCACAGGGATTCGAGTATGACTGGAACGGGGTCATTCTCGGCCCTGACTTGGTCTGGCGTAACGGGCGATTCACTACCGTCCGGGATGCAAATTGCGACCCGGACTTCAAGAATCGCACCAAGATCTCGGACGTGCGCTTCGACCGACTGGTACGCAACGTCTACAAGGTCCTACTCACTCGCGGGATGATCGGCACCGTCATCTATTCGACCGATGCCGAAACACGAGATGCGCTCCGCGAACTAATTTCTGAGTAGCACATCACACCGAACGCCGAGCGCTGCCCGACAGGAGTCCGGTTTCATTCCCACCATCGTTCGATCGTGGGATTGTTGTCGACTCCATGCCATCCAGCTTGCATGCTCATCATCATTCCGTTCTGTGCAGGCGATTGGGTCGGATGGTGTTCTCGTGAAAGCCGGCCGCAGCGATGTGGCACCGCCTCTGAACCGACTCGGGATATAGGTAATCTCGATGCCCGAAGCGCGCGGCCCTAGGCGGCCGCGGTAAGTTCAAGTGGCAGGAGTGGCGTGACCCGAAGCGATGACCGGTCGGCGGACCCCTCCACGCGCAAATCCGCACTGATGGAACCGGGAACAAGTTGGGGTGAGTGGCTGCCATTGCGCGGGATCTCGCGCAATCCCGCTGTCAACGGCCATCGTGATGTGGATCTGTCGCACTTTCCGTGAAGTCGCTGCCACGCTTCGCTATTCGAGGTGGATGACGCGTTTGCGCAGCAGGTCGAGGTTGGCCCGTCCGTACATCTGCCGTTTGAGCATCTTGATCCGGTTCACATGGCCTTCGACCGGCCCGGAATTGTGTTCGAGAGTCAACCCGGCAGTGACGGCATCGAGGTCACGGCGCAGACCCGCGGCGAAGGACCGCAGGGCCGGTGATCCGGTGGCGTCGACGCCGTTCATCCAATCGGCGAGTTCGAGTCCGCGCCGCTCGATCATGAGCTGCGCGAAGCCGCGCACGTGCTCGCGCAGGGCGGTCAACGCCGGACTGCGTTCGAGGATGTCGGTGAGGCGGCCGCTGTCGGCGTCGGTGAGGCGGTCGGGTCGGCAGGTCAGCCATCCGGTGACCTGCCGGACGGACGGTGCC
>NZ_JBSFRH010000082.1:0-13422 GCF_053589135.1 Rhodococcus sp. NPDC003382 | reverse complement strand
CGGGGGTATTTCGGTCGGCCGGAGTTGACGGCGGATCGGTTCGTGGCGAATCCGTTCGCCGCAGACCCCGACGGTGGTCGTCTCTACCGCACCGGTGATCTGGTGCGCTGGCTGCCGGACGGCTCGCTGGACTACCTGGGCCGCACCGATTTCCAGGTGAAGGTGCGTGGTTTCCGGATCGAGCTCGGTGAGATCGAATCGGTTCTGCGGAACCAGGATTCGGTGGCGCAGGCCGTCGTCGTGGTTCGTGAGGACGCGCATCTCGGCGAGCAGCTGGTCGCCTACCTCGTGCCCGACGGCGAGCTCGACCTCGATGCGGTGAAGCAGTCGGCGGCGTGGGAGCTGCCGTCGTACATGGTGCCGACCGCGTGGGTGGTGCTCGACGCGCTGCCGTTGAACATCAACGGCAAGATCGACCGGAAGGCGCTGCCCGCGCCGGTGTTCGAGGCCGTGGCCTTCCGAGCCCCGGTCACCGCGATCGAGCAGATCGTCGCGGGTGTGTTCGCCGAGGTGCTCGGTGTCGAGCGGGTCGGCTTGGACGACGACTTCTTCGCGCTCGGCGGTAATTCGCTGGTGGCGACGCAGGTGACGGCCCGGCTGGGTGCGGCGCTGGATGCGCAGGTGCCGGTGCGGTCGGTGTTCGAGGCCTCGACGGTGGCGGCGCTGGCGGCGGCGGTCGAGTCGCACGCCGGTTCCGGTGCGCGGGTGGCGCTGACGGCGCGTCCGCGTCCGGAGCGGGTGCCGTTGTCGTTGGCGCAGCAGCGGATGTGGTTCCTGAACCGTTTCGATTCCGGCACGGCCGTGAACAACATTCCGGTTGCGTTGCGGCTGAGCGGAGCGCTCGACGTCGCGGCACTCACCGCCGCGGTCTCGGATGTCGTGGCCCGCCACGAGGTGCTCCGTACCTACTACCCGGAGTTCGACGGCGTGGGACAGCAGGTCGTGCTGCCCGTCGCCGACGCTCCGGTGCTGCGGGTCGAGCGTGTCGACGCCGAGCGCGTCACCGAGCGGGTCGCCGAATTGATCGGTACCGGCTTCGATGTCACCGCCGAGGTGCCCTTCCGTGCCGCGCTGCTCGAATTGTCCTCCGACGAGTTGTCCACAGCCGAGCGGATTCTGGTGCTCGTGGCGCACCACATCAGCGCCGACGGGTTCTCCATGGGCCCGCTCGCCCGCGACGTGATGGTCGCCTACGCGGCCCGGTCGCGGGGAGAGGCGCCGTCGTGGGCACCGCTCGAGGTGCAGTACGCGGACTTCGCGCTGTGGCAGCGCGAAGTCCTCGGCGACGAGAACGATCCGGAATCGCTGATCTCCGCCCAGCTCGCCTACTGGTCCCGGACCCTCGCCGGGACCCCGGACGTGCTGGACCTGCCCACCGACCGGCCCCGGCCGGCGCAGGTGACCTATCGCGGCGACACGCACCGCTTCGAGCTGCCGGCGGACGTGTTCGCCGCCGTCGAACGGTTCGCGTCCGAGCAGTCGGCGACACCGTTCATGGTGGTGCACGCGGCGTTCGCGGTGCTGCTGGCACGCCTGTCGGGTACCGAGGACATCGTGATCGGGTCGCCGGTCGCCGGCCGCGGTGAGGCCGCGCTCGACGACCTGGTCGGCATGTTCGTCAACACCGCGGTGCTGCGCACCGTCGTCGACGGCTCCGAGTCGTTCACCGATCTGCTGCGCCGGGTCCGTGAAGGCGACCTCGCCGCGTTCGGTCACGCCGACGTTCCGTTCGAGCGCCTCGTCGACGAGCTCGATCCCGTCCGTTCGCAGGCACATTCGCCGATCTTCCAGGTGGCGCTGGCCTTCCAGAACCTGGCCGCGGGAACGTTCGAGCTCGGCGACCTGTCGGTGGCGCCGGTTCAGGCCGACGCCCACATCGCGAAGTTCGACCTTCAGCTGACCCTCGTCCCGGGAGACCGGGACGAAGGCGCGGCTGTGCCCGCGATGTTCGAGTACGCGACCGATCTGTTCGACGACTCGACGGTCGCCGCGTTCGGGGAGCGTTTCGTGCGGCTGCTCGCCGCACTGACCGGGTCCCCGGAGCGGGCCGTCGGGGACGCCGATCTGTTCGCTCCCGGCGAGCTCGCCGGGCTCCTGGCGCACGCCGGACCGACCGGCCCGGAGCCGTGCACGTTGCGCGAGCTGATCGCTGCGGCCGTCGCCGCGAACCCCGACGGGGTCGCGGTCCGCTGCGAGGATCGCGAGCTCACCTACCGTGAGCTCGACGCCCGTTCGTCGCAGTTGGCCCGCGTGCTGCTGCGGCGCGGTGTCGGTGCCGAGCAGCTCGTCGCGGTCGCGATTCCGCGATCGATCGAATCGGTACTCGCGGTCTGGGCCGTGACGAAGACCGGGGCGGCGTTCGTCCCGGTGGACGCGAACTACCCGGCGGACCGGATCGAGCACATGGTCACCGATGCGCACGCCGCGGTCGGTCTGACCCTGGCGCAGCACGTGGAGGCGCTGCCCGGCGTCACCGACTGGCTCGTCCTCGACGACGCCGAGCTGCAGACCGCGATCGAGGCGGAAGCGGCGACTCCGGTGGCCGAAGGTGAACTGCCCCTGCCGACCCGGGTCGAGCAGGTGGCGTACGTCATCTACACGTCCGGCTCCACGGGTAAGCCCAAGGGTGTCTCGGTCACGCACGCGGGTCTGCACAACTTCTGTGTCGAGCAGCGTGAGCGCTACCGTCCCGGACCGGATTCCCGGATCCTGCACGTGTCGTCGCCGAGCTTCGACGCATCGATGCTCGAGCTGCTGCTCGCGCTCGGCGCGTCCTCGACGATGGTGATCTCGCCCGCCGGCGTGTTCGGTGGCGCGGAGCTGGCGGAACTCATTCGCCGCGAACGGGTTTCGCACGCGTTCATCACCCCGTCGGTGCTGGCGTCGATGGACCCGTCCGGTCTGGATTCGCTGCAGCACCTCGCCGCCGGTGGTGAGGCGGTGCCCGCCGACGTCGTCGCGCGCTGGTCGCCCGGTCGTTCGCTGTACAACGGCTACGGCCCCACCGAGACCACGATCATGGCGAACATCTCGGAGCCGACGGTGCCGGGCGCCCCGATCACCATCGGTGGCCCGATCCGCGGAATGCGCGAGGTCGTGCTCGACGCGCGGCTGCGCCCGGTACCGGTCGGTGTCGTCGGCGAGCTGTACATCTCGGGAATCCAGCTCGCACGCGGGTATCACGCCCGCGGCGCACTGACCGCCGACCGGTTCGTCGCCGACCCGTACGGCGAACCCGGCGAGCGGATGTACCGCACCGGTGACGTCGTGCGGTGGACCCCGAGCGGGGAGATCGCCTACGTCGGCCGCAGCGACCACCAGGTGAAGATCCGCGGCCTCCGGGTCGAACTCGACGAGATCGACGCCGTGCTCGTCTCGCACGAGAGCGTGGACTTCGCGGCGACGATCGGCCACGAGACCCCGACCGGTGGCACCGCCGTCGTGTCGTATGTCGTCCCCGCCGCCGGCGCCGACCTCGACGCCGACGCGCTGCGGGAGTTCGCGGCGACCTCGTTGCCCGCGCACATGGTGCCGGTCGTCGTGATCCCGCTCGACGCGATCCCGCTGACCCCGGTCGGCAAGCTGGACCGCAGGGCGCTGCCGGAGCCGGTGTTCGAGGCCAGGGCGTTCCGTGCGCCGTCGACGCCGATCGAGGAAATCGTCGCCGGGGTGTTCGCGGACGTGCTCGGCGTCGACCGCGTCGGGGCGGACGACGACTTCTTCGATCTCGGTGGCAACTCGCTGATCGCGACGCAGGTCGCGGCTCGGCTCGGCGCGGCACTCGACACCACGGTCCCGGTCCGGGAACTGTTCGAGGCGCCGGCCGTCGGGACTCTCGCGGCCCGGCTGGAAGGGCTCGCCGGCGGTGGTGGCCGTGCGCCGCTCACGGCCGGTCCGCGACCCGAGATCGTGCCGCTCTCGCTTGCGCAGCAGCGCATGTGGTTCCTGAACCGGTTCGATCCGGCCTCCGGGTCCTACAACATCCCGCTGGCGATCCGGTTGTCCGGCACGCTGGATGTGGCGGCGCTGCAGGGCGCGGTCGGCGACGTGATCGGCCGGCACGAGATCCTCCGCACCGTCTATCCCGAACGCGACGGCAGCGGGTACCAGGTGGTGCTGCCGGTCGCCGACGCCCTGCCGGACCTGACCCCCGAGCGGGTCGGCGCCGACGAGCTGCCCGACCGGGTCCGAGACCTGGCGTCGGCGGGATTCGATGTGACCGAGGCGATTCCGGTCCGGATCCGGTTGTTCGCGGTCGACGAGACCGAACACGTCCTCGTGCTGGTCATGCACCACATCAGCGGCGACGGCTTCTCGCTCGGTCCGCTGACCCGTGACGTCATGGTCGCGTACACCGAGCGGGCCGCGGGACGCCTGCCGGAATGGGCGCCGCTGCCGGTGCAGTACGCCGACTTCGCGCTGTGGCAGCGGGCCGTCCTCGGCACCGAGGACGAGCCGGACTCGCAGATCTCGGCACAGCTCGGTTACTGGCGGGAGGCTCTCGCCGGACTGGCCGACGATCTCGAGCTGCCCACGGACCGGCCGCGGCAGGCGATGCCGTCCATGGCGGGCGCGTACCACGCGTTCACGCTCGAGCCCGAGCTGCACCGCGGGCTGACCGAACTCGCGCGCGCCCACAACACGTCGATGTTCATGGTGGTGCACGCGGTGCTGGCGGTCCTGCTGGCACGGCTCACCGGCGGCCGCGACATCGCGGTCGGCACCGGTGTCGCGGGACGCGGTGAACCCGAACTCGACGACCTGATCGGCATGTTCGTCAACACGCTGGTGCTGCGCACCGACGTCGATCCGTCCCGGTCGTTCGGTGAGCTCGTCGACCGCGCCCGGGAAACGGACCTGTCGGCATTCGCGAACGCCGATGTGCCGTTCGAGCGTCTCGTCGAGGTTCTCGATCCGGCACGGTCGTCGGGACGTCACCCGTTCTTCCAGGTGATGTTGTCGCTGCAGAACTTCCGGCCGGTGTCCTTCGAGCTGCCGGGCCTGACGATCAGCGGCCTCGACACCGGGGAGGTCGCGGCCAAGTTCGATCTGATGCTGACGCTCGAGGGCACCTACGACGACGCGGGCGACCCGGACGAGCTGATCGCCGGGTTCACCTACGCCACCGACCTGTTCGACGCCTCCACCGTCGAGCGGTTCGCCGAGCGGTTCATCCGGATCGTGGAGGCGGTCGTCACCAAGCCCGACGTGACCGTCGGCGACATCGACATCATGGGTGCCGCCGAACGCGCACAGTTCCAGTCCCGCACCACCGACACGGAATCCGAGTCGGGGGCCACGGCCCGCAACCTGGTGTCGGTGCTGATGTCCACCGTCGAGTCCGACCCGGAGGCTCCGGCGCTCGCGGACGGCGAGGACGAGGTCTCCTACGCCGAGCTGGACGCGAGGTCGTCGCGGGCGGCCCGGTTCCTGCTCGGCCGCGGAATCGGCGCCGGAAGCCGGGTCGGCATCCGGATGCCGCGCTCGGTGGACCGCACCGCCGCCGTGTGGGCCGTCCTCAAGACCGGTGCCGCAGTCGTCCTCCTCGACGAGGCGGTGTCCGGCGGGGCAGTGTCCGGCGGGGCGGGGCTCGACGTCGTGCTCGGTGTCGCCGGGGACCCCGCCGATGCGTCGGTGATCGTCCTGGACGATCCGGACGCGGCCGCGGCGATCGAGGCGCAGTCCGGGACCCCGGTGACCTACGCGGACCTGACACGTCCGATCCGGGGCGACGACCCGGCGTTCGTGATCGCGGCCGGCACCGAAGAGGAGCGGGTGATCGGTCACGCGGCCGCGGCGGACACCGCCGCCCGGCTCGCGGCCCGCACCGGCGTCGACTACGAGTCCCGCACCCACGCGCACGGGCCCGCCGATTCGGAGGCCGCGGTGCTCGAGCTGCTCGTGGCCGCCACTGCCGGTGCCGCCCTGGTGGCGCCGCAGGAACGCGCGGAGTCGTTCGAGGACGAGCTCGCCGATCAGTGGGTGACGCACCTGTTCGTCGGGTCACCCGGCGCGCCCCGGTTCGACGACGGAATCCCCGAGGACCTCGCGGCGATGGTGTTCGTGGACGTGCAGCCGGAGCCCGGATACGAGGACCTGCTGGGCGCCGACGGTCCGGATCTGTTCACCGACGTGGTCACCGCCGCCGGCGGCGGCCGGTAGGGGGAGCGGCAGCTCGATCGGCCGCCGCGCGGGCCGGAACCCGGACCGCGCGGCGGCCCGGGTTCCGGGCACTCCAGGTCGCGATCGTGTAACGAATCGGCGCGCCGCGAGGGTATAGAGTTGACGCTTTCGTGCACGCATCAGCCGGATGTGGCGCCGAAGCGCCGGCTCGTACCATGGAGCGGGTTGTTGGGTCAATAGACGAGAGAGCCCCGCGTCGCGCTGCGACCGAGGTTCTCCTGTCCTGGGCATGAGGGGTTGTTAACGAATGACGGCTGACGAGACCGGTGCCAAGGCTGCAGGTGGGGCACGCCGCAGGACCGGCTCCAGCAGGCCCGCTCGTCGACGCCGCACACGTGCACTGACCCTCCCGCAGTTGCTCGCCGCGGCCGTGGAGATGGACCCGACGGCCACCGCGGTCGTTCTCGGCGACCGCCGTCTGACCTACGGCGAGCTCGACGAGCAGTCCTCCCGCCTCGCGCGGGTACTGATCGCGCGCGGCGCACGGCCCGAAACCTTCGTCGCGCTCGGATTGACCCGTTCGATCGAATCGGTCCTCGCCTGGTGGGCCGTCGCGAAGACCGGTGCCGCCTTCGTTCCGATGGACCCGACCTATCCCGCCGACCGCATCGAGCACATGGTCACCGACTCCGGCTCGCGCTTCGGCCTCACCGTCACCGAGCACCGCGACCGCCTGCCCGACTCGGTGGAGTGGCTCGCTCTCGACAGCGCGGAACTGGCCGCCGAGTGCGCGGCGGTGTCCGGGGCGCCGGTCACCTACGCGGACCGCGTCGGTTCGCTGTCCGTCGACAACACCGCGTACGTCATCTACACGTCCGGCTCCACCGGCCTCCCGAAGGGCGTCACGGTCACCCACGGGGGCCTGTCGAATCTGTCGGCCGAGCAGCGCGAGCGGTTCAAGATCGACTCTTCCTCCCGCACCATGCATTTCGCGTCGCCGAGCTTCGACGCGTCGATCCTCGAGCTGCTGCTCGCGGTCGGTGCCGGGGCGACCATGGTCATCGTGCCGCCGACGGTCTACGGCGGTGACGAACTCGCCGAGCTGCTGCGGAAGGAAGGTGTCACCCACGCCTTCATCACCCCCGCCGCGCTGGCGTCGATGGATCCGGCCGGTCTGGATTCGCTGCGCGCGGTCATGGTCGGCGGTGAGGCCTACTCCACCGAGTTGATGGCGAAGTGGGCCGGCGACCGCGACTTCTTCAACGTGTACGGGCCGACCGAGACGACCGTCATCTCCACCAGTAGCGACCCGCTCGAGGCGGACGGCCCGATGCCGATCGGTGTCGCCCTGCGGGGTGTCTCGGCACACATCCTCGACGGCCGCCTCAACCCGACGCCGATGGGTGTCGCCGGTGAGTTGTACCTCTCCGGACCGGGTGTCGCGCGCGGCTACCACCGGCGTCACGGCCTGACCGCCGAACGCTTCGTCGCGAACCCGTTCACGGACGACGCGGGCACCGAGCCCGGCGCGCGCATGTACCGGACCGGCGACGTCGTGCGCTGGGTCGACGGTCCCACCGGGCCGGTCATCGAGTACGTCGGCCGCAGCGACTTCCAGGTCAAGGTCCGCGGCTTCCGCATCGAACTCGGGGAGATCGACGCCGCGCTGTCCGCGCACGACTCCGTCGAGTTCGCCGCGACCGTCGGGCACACGTCCGCGACCGGCGTGACGACGCTGGTGTCGTACGTGCTGCCCGCGGCCGGATCGGTCGTCGACCAGGACGCGCTCAAGGAATTCGTGGGTCGGTCGCTGCCGTCCCACATGGTCCCCTCCGTGGTGATGACCCTCGACGCGATCCCCCTCACCGGGAACGGCAAGCTGGATCGGAAGGCCTTGCCGGAGCCTGTGTTCGAGGCCAGGGAGTTCCGCGCTCCGTCGACCCCGACCGAGGAGACCGTCGCGGCCGTGTTCGCCGACCTGCTCGGTGTCGAACGTGTCGGCGTCGACGACGACTTCTTCGAACTCGGCGGCAACTCCCTGATCGCGACGCAGGCGGTCGCGCGCCTCGGCGCCGTCGTCGACGCCCGCCTTCCCGTGCGGGACCTGTTCGAGTTCTCCACCGTCGAATCCTTCGCCGCCTACCTCGATTCGCTCGGCGATGCGGCAGGGCGCGTCCCGCTCGTGCCGCAGGACCGGGGCACCGTCGTCCCGCTGTCGCTCGCGCAGCAGCGGATGTGGTTCCTCAACCGGTTCGACACCACGTCGACCGTCAACAACATCCCGCTGGCGATCCGCCTCACCGGCCACCTCGACGTCGCGGCCCTGCGCGCGGCGATCGGCGACGTCGTCGAGCGGCACGAGATCCTGCGGACGGTCTACCCGGAACTCGACGGTACCGGACACCAGGTGGTTCTCCCCACCGCCGAGGTCGTCGACGAACTGATCCCCGTTCCGTCGACCGCAGGCGAAATCCTCTCGGACGTGGTCGATTTCGTCGACGAGGGATTCGACGTCACCATCGCGGTCCCGGTGCGGATCCGTTTGTTCACCCTCGGCGAGGACGAACACGTGCTCGTTCTCGTCGTGCACCACATCAGCGCGGACGGCTCGTCGATGGCCCCGCTGACCCGCGACGTGGTCACGGCGTACGCGGGCCGGAGCGTCGGATCGGCGCCGGCCTGGGAACCGCTGCCGGTCCAGTACGCGGACTTCGCGCTGTGGCAGCGCCGGGTCCTCGGTTCCGAGGACGATCCGGACTCGCTGATCGCCGCGCAGCTCGACTACTGGAAGAACACGCTCGCCGGGTTGCCCGATGAACTCGCCCTGCCGACCGATCGTCCTCGGCCGCAGACCGCGTCGAACGCCGGTGCGATGTACCGCTTCCCGATCGACGCGGATCTCGTCGAACGCCTCGAAGCGGTGGCCGCCGCCCAGCACGGCACCCTGTTCATGGTGGTCCACAGCGCGCTCGCCGTGCTGCTGGCCCGGCTGTCCGGCACCGAGGACATCGCGATCGGCACGCCCGTCGCGGGCCGCGGTGAGCAGGCGCTCGACGACCTGGTCGGCATGTTCGTCAACACCCTCGTGCTGCGTACCCAGGTCTCGCCCGCAGCCACCTTCACCGAACTCCTCGCCCAGGCCCGCGAGACCGACCTGGGTGCGTTCGGGCACGCGGATCTGCCGTTCGAGCGGCTCGTCGAGGTGCTCAACCCCGTCCGGTCGCAGTCGCGGCACCCGCTGTTCCAGGTGGCGCTGTTCTTCCAGAACCTCGAGGAAGCCCACCTCGACCTCGCGGGCCTGCGCGTCGAGGGGCTCGACGCCGGCACGACGACCTCACGGTTCGACCTGCAGCTGACCCTCGCCACCGACAGCGACACCGACGGCATGGTCGGCATGCTCACCTACGCCACCGCGCTGTTCGACGAATCGTCGGTCGTGGAGATCTCGAAGCGACTGCTGCGCATCCTCGACGCGGTCTCCACCGATCCCACGGTGACCGTCGGGGACCTCGAGATCCTCGGCGCCGGCGAGCGCCGCGTCCTGCTCGACACGTGCAACGACACCGAGCACACGATCGCGGACCGTCTGCTGCTCGACGGCTTCGACGCACAGGTCGCCCGGACCCCCGACGCGACCGCACTCGTGTACGAGGGTCGCGAACTCACCTACGCCGAATTCGATGCCGAAGTCAATCGTCTTGCGCGGCACCTGATCTCCCTCGGTGTCGGACCGGAGTCCCGGGTCGCGCTGGCGATGCGCCGGTCCGTCGAACTCGTCGTCGGCATGTACGCGGTCCTCCGCGCGGGCGGCGCCTACGTGCCCGTGGACCCGGACCACCCGGCCTCGCGCACCGAGTACATCCTCGACGCCGCCGAACCCGTCTGCGTGCTCACCACCGAGCGCGACGATCTCACGCTGCCCGAGCGCATCCCGGTCCTGCACCTCGACACCCTCGACCTCGCGCACCTGCCGGCCACGCCGGTCCCGGCGAGCGAGCGAACCGGGGTGCTGCGTCCCGGGAACACCGCCTACGTCATCTTCACCTCCGGATCCACCGGACGCCCGAAGGGTGTCGCGGTTCCGCACGGCGCGATCGCGAACCAGATGGCCTGGATGCAGGGCGAATACGGACTCACCGAGGCCGACGTCTATCTCCAGAAGACCGCCACCACGTTCGACGTGTCGCTGTGGGGCTTCTTCCTGCCGCTGCGGGTCGGCGCGACGCTCGTCGTCGCGACACCCGACGGGCACCGGGACGCCGAATACGTCGCCCGCACCATCCGGGAACGGTCGGTCACCGTCACCGATTTCGTGCCGTCGATGCTCGCCGTCTTCGTCTCGTACGCGGACCCGGCCGACCTGGTGACGCTGCGCGACGTGTTCGTCATCGGTGAGGCACTGCCCGCGCAGACCGCGCACGCGTTCGCGTCGGTCTCGTCGGCGGGACTGCACAACCTGTACGGGCCGACCGAGGCGGCCGTGTCGATCACCTACCGGCAGGCGGCGCTCGACGACGCCGGGTCGGTCCCGATCGGTGTGCCGCAGTGGAATTCGAAGGTGTACGTGCTCGACGGGCGGCTTCGTCCCGTCCCGCTGGGGGTCGCGGGTGAGCTGTACCTGTCGGGCGTCCAGCTCGCACGCGGGTACCACGGCCGGGTCGACCTGACCAGCGACCGATTCGTCGCCGATCCCTTCGGTCTCTCCGGCGATCGCATGTACCGCACCGGCGACCTCGTGCGCTGGACCCGCACGGCCGGCGGCGCACCGGAACTGGTGTACATCGGCCGCACCGACTTCCAGGTGAAGTTCCGCGGCCAGCGCATCGAGCTCGGCGAGATCGAGACGGCCCTGCTCGCCGACCCCACCGTCATGTCCGCATCGGTGCAGGTCGTCGCGACCCCGACCGGCGATCAGCTCGTCGCCTACCTCGTCGCCGAGGCCGGCGCCGACATCGACGAGCAGTCGCTGCTCGCCGGGCTCGGCAAGAGTCTGCCGTCGTACATGGTTCCGGCGGCCGCCGTCGTCCTCGACGCGTTCCCGCTCAACGCGTCCGGCAAGCTCGACCGCAAGGCGCTGCCCGAGCCCGTGTTCGAGACCCGCGCGTTCCGCGCCCCCACCACGCCGGTGGAAGAGATCGTCGCCGCGGTGTTCGGCGAGGTGCTCGGCGTCGAGAGGGTCGGTCTCGACGACGACTTCTTCGCGCTCGGCGGGAACTCCTTGATCGCGACCCAGGTCGCGGCGCGCCTCGGCGCCGCCCTCGAGGTCCGCGTTCCGGTGCGGGAACTGTTCGAGGCCTCGTCGGTGGAGGCCCTCGCCGCCCGGCTCGAGTCGCACACCGGTGCCGGTGGACGCGCTGCGCTCACGGCGCAGGTGCGCCCGGAGCGGATTCCGTTGTCGCTGGCGCAGTCCCGCATGTGGTTCCTCAACCGGTTCGACCCGGACTCGACCGCCTACAACCTGCCGACCGCGCTGCGCATCCGCGGAGCCCTCGACGTCGAGGCGCTGCGCGCGGCGGTCGCCGACGTGGTGGCGCGGC
Source organism: Rhodococcus sp. NPDC003382 (assembly GCF_053589135.1). Classification (NCBI taxonomy): domain Bacteria; kingdom Bacillati; phylum Actinomycetota; class Actinomycetes; order Mycobacteriales; family Nocardiaceae; genus Rhodococcus; species Rhodococcus sp. NPDC003382. The sequence continues at coordinate 1,762 of NZ_JBSFRH010000082.1, read as the reverse complement.
ACGAGTCGCTGCGCACCGTCTACCCGGAGACCGTCGACGGGCCCGTCCAGGTGATCCTGCCTGCCGGACGCGCCTCGGTCGCAATGGACGTCGTCACCGTCGACGAGGCGTCGATCGCCGGGGCGATGGCCGGATTCGTCGGGCAGCCGTTCGACGTGACCACCGAAATTCCGCTCCGCGCACGGGTTTTCGAGCTCGGCGCCGAAGACTTCGTGGTCGTCACGGTCGTCCACCACATCTCCGCCGACGGCTCGTCGGGCGGGCCGTTCGTCCGTGACCTCGTCACCGCGTACACGTCCCGGATCGGCGGCGGCGTGCCGTCGTGGGAACCGCTCGCGGTGCAGTACGCGGACTACGCGTTGTGGCAGCGGTCGGTGCTGGGCTCGGAGGACGATCCGTCCTCGCTCATCTCGCAGCAGCTGGTGTTCTGGCGTGGCGCTCTGGCCGGGTTGCCGGATCAGTTGGAGTTGCCGGCCGATCGTCCGCGTCCGGCGGTGCAGTCGGTGGCCGGTGCGCGGGTCGGTGTGGAGATTCCGGCGGAGTTGCACGGGCGGTTGGTGCAGTTGGCGCGGGCGCACAACGCGACGTTGTTCATGGTGGTGCACGCGGCGTTGTCGGTGCTGCTGGCGCGGTTGTCGGGCACGTCGGATGTCGCGGTGGGTACGCCGATCGCCGGGCGTGGTGAGCGTGAGCTCGACGATCTGATCGGCATGTTCGTCAACACGCTGGTGTTGCGGGCGGATGTGCGTTCGGGTGGTTCGTTCGAGGAGTTGCTGGGGGCGGTTCGGGAGTCGGATCTGCAGGCGTTCGCGCATGCGGATGTGCCGTTCGAGCGGCTGGTGGAGGTGCTCAATCCGGCGCGGTCGACGGCGCGGCATCCGCTGTTCCAGGTCGGCCTGTCCTTCCAGAACCTCGCCCGGACCACCCTCGAACTGCCGTCGGTCACCGTCGAGGGCATCGACCTGGCCGGCGACACCTCGCAGTTCGACCTGCACTGGATCGTGCAGGACACCTACGACGAGGCCGGGGTTCCTGCGGGGATCGGTGGTTTCGTGACCTTTGCGACCGCGTTGTTCGACGAATCGACGGTGGTTTCGTTCGTCGAGCGGTTCGTGCGGGTGCTCGAGGAGATCGTGGCGGATCCGTCGCGTCCGGTCGGGGATCTGGAGATCCTCGGTGCGGGGGAGCGGTCGCGAATTCTGGAGTCGTTCAACGACACTGCGCACGAGGTGGATGCGTCGGCGACGTTGGTGTCGTTGTTCGAGGCGCAGGTCGCCGCGACCCCGGACGCCCCGGCTCTCGAATTCGACGGTCGCACCTGGACCTACCGGCAGCTCGACGCGTGGGCGGGCGCGACCGCCCGGCAGCTGGTCGACCTCGGCGTGGCTCCCGAGGAGCGGGTCGCGCTCGGTATGCGCCGGTCCGTGGAGCTGGTGATCGGCATGGTCGCGGTCGCGAAGGCCGGTGGTGCCTACGTGCCGGTGGATCCGGATCAGCCGGCGGAGCGGACGGACTACATTCTCGGCACCGCGGATCCGGTGTGTGTGCTGACCACGCGCGGCGAAGGCTTCGGGGCCGACGGTGACCGCGCCGTCCTGTTCGTCGACGACTTTGTGCCGCAGGATGATTCGACGGTCGATGTCCCGTTGCGCGTGGCGTCTCCGGCGCCGGAGCACACGGCGTATGTGATCTTCACGTCGGGTTCGACGGGTCGTCCGAAGGGTGTGGCGGTGCCGCATCGGGCGGTGGCGAATCAGTTGGT
>NZ_JBSFRH010000081.1:0-14344 GCF_053589135.1 Rhodococcus sp. NPDC003382 | reverse complement strand
GGCGACCCCAACCGCCACAAAGGCACACGGGCGGCACAGCCGCACGGTTACCCTGGTCGGAGGCCGTGTCGAGCGGTGGCACGGATGCCACGGGAGGAGACTCCGATGCCCGACCGAACCTCGGCGCGAACCGAACGGGCGCCTGTCGTCGAACGCCCGGACCAACTGCGCAACGTCGTTCTGATCGGATGCAGTGGGGTCGGCAAGACCACCCTCGCCGAATCGCTCGCGCTCGCCGCCGGCGCCATCGGGCGTGCCGGCCGCACCGTGGACGGCACCACCATCTCGGACTTCGAACCGATCGAACAGCAGCACCGGCGATCGGTGCAGCTCGCCATGATCCCGCTGGAATGGAACGGCACCAAGATCAACCTGATCGACACGCCGGGCCACCCGGACTTCGACGCCGAGGTCCGCGCGGGCCTGCGCGCCGCGGATTCGGCGGTGTTCGTCGTCTCCGCGACCGACCCGATCAGCGCCGCGACCCGCGCGCTGTGGCGGGAATGCGCCGAGGCCGGACTCCCCCGCGGCATCGTCGTCACCAAACTCGATATCGCGCGCAGCGGCTACGAGGAGATGCTCACCGAATGCCACGACGCGTTCGGTCTCGGACCCGACACCCTGCGCCCGGTGTTCGTACCGGCGTACGACGGCTCCCGGCCGTGCGGGTCGGTGGACGTGCTGCTCGGCCGCACCTACGGTGACCCCGGCCAGACCCCGGATCTGGGGCAGATCCGGGAGAGTCTGGTCGAGGCGATCTCGGGGCAGGACGACACCCTCATGGAGCGCTACCTGGCGGGTGAAACCCTCGACACCGATTCCCTCGCCGACGGCATCCGACGCGAAATGATCTCGTGCACACTGCATCCCGCATCCGCCGCCACCGACTACGGGGTGGGTGCCGCCGAGCTCCTCGACCTGATCGCGGCGGTGTTCCCCGACCCGACGCACCGTCGGCCCGGCGCCCCGTTCGCCGATCCGGACGCCCCGCTGGCCGCGCAGGTCGTACGCGTCACCGGCGACGCGTACGTGGGGCGGATCAGCCTCGTGCGCGTCTATTCCGGCAGGCTGCGCCCCGACACGTTCGTTCGGTTGAGCGGGCCCGGCCACACCGAGGAGACCACCGAACGGATCCCGACGCTGACCAGCCCGTTCGGCAAGCAACAGCGGCCGGTGCCGGAGGCGGTCGCCGGGGACCTGGTGTGCATCGGCAAACTCGGCAACGCCGTACCCGCCGACACCCTCTGCGACCCGGACCATCCCGTCGTCCTCGATCCGTGGCCGCTGCCGGAGGCGCTGCTGCCGGTCGCCGTCGAGGGCCACACCCGAAGCGACGACGACAAGCTCGCCCAGGCCCTGTCCCGGCTGACCGCCGAGGATCCGGCGGTGCGCCTCGAAAACAATCCCGACACACACCAATTGGTGTTGTGGTGCACGGGCGAGGCCCACGCCGAAGTCGTCCTCGACCGGCTCCGCAACCGGCACGGGGTGAACGTCGACATCGTCGACTACCGGGTCGCGTTGCGCGAGACGTTCGCCGGTCCCGCGAAGGGGCACGGCCGGCTGGTGAAACAGTCCGGCGGGCACGGCCAGTACGCGGTGTGCGACATCGAGGTCGAGCCGCTACCGGTCGGCAGCGGTGTCCAGTTCGAGGAGCACGTCGTCGGCGGCGCCGTGCCCCGCCAGTTCATCCCGTCCGTCGAGAAGGGCGTGCGCAGCGCCACCGCCAAGGGTGTCGCGACCGGTCATCCGCTCGTCGACGTCAAGGTCACGCTCGTCGACGGCAAGGCCCACTCGGTCGACTCGTCGGATGCGGCGTTCCAGGCCGCCGCGGGACTCGCGTTGCGCGACGCCTCCACCCACACGACGGTGCGGGTGCTCGAACCCGTGGACGCGGTCAAGGTCGTGGTCCCCGACGACTATCTCGGCGCGGTCCTCGGCGACCTCTCGGCCCGGCGCGGCCGGGTTCTGGGCACCGAGAACGCGGGTCCGGGCACGACCCTGCTGCGCGCCGAGGTTCCCGAACTGGAACTGACGCGCTATCCCGTCGACCTGCGCGCCCTGACGCAGGGCACCGCCGAGTTCGCGCGCGGCTACCTGCGCCACGAACCGATGCCCGAATCCCTCGCCGCGCAGCACACGAGCGCCGGCAACGGCAACGGACACTGAGGCCACGCAAGAGTCACGGCACCGACGCGACCAGCAGATCGGTGAGTTCGCGCGGACACACCAGCGCCACCAGGTGACCGCTGTCGAGGACGTCCGGTTCCACGCCGACCCGCTCGCGGGCGATCCGCCGGATGAGATCGAGCGGAAACAACCGGTCGTGACGGCCGGCGACCACCCGCACCGGCACATCCGGCCATCGGTCGGCGCGCCACGCCGGTTCGAACGCCGAATCCGAGAGCACGGGCGCTTCGTGCGTGAACGCTTCCGCGACGATCTCGGCGGGCACGTCGTGGAAGAACAGTTCGCGCGGATCGAAGGGAAGGTCGGGGTCACGCCCGTCCGCGATGTCCTGTGCACGTCGGGCCTGCTCCTGACCGACTGCGCTCCACCATCCGCCGGGTGACTCGCCGGGAGCCGGGATCATCGGCGCGACGAGGATCAGCCGGTCGACGACCAGCCGCTCCGCCGCGATCACTGCGGTGAACGCGGACATGGACTGACCGACCAGGACCAGCGGCGGCTGCGCGTCCCGGGCCGCGGCGACCACCACGTCGGCGTACTCGTACTGTCCGGCGGCGTCGTCGGAGTACGGCAGGTCGACGGGAATCGCGGTGTGCCCCAGTTCCTGCAGCAGCGGCACCACCCGATGCCAGTACCACGAGTCCGATCCGGCACCGGGCAGCAGTACGAAGGTCGCCATCGCGTCCCCTCAGTCGGGCTTCACCTCGCTCAGCCGACCCGTGGCAACGTCGAAGACGAAGCCGCGCAACGATTCGGTCTGGGTGATGAACGGGCTGTCCTCGATGCGGCGCAGCGACTGCCGCACGTCCTCCTCGACGTCCGGGAAGGACTCGGGCGACCAGGACGGTTTGATGCCGATCTCGTCCTGGATCGACCGCTTGAACTCGTCGTCGGTGAATGTGAGCATGCCGCAGTCGGTGTGGTGGATGAGGATGATCTCCCGGGTACCGAGCAGTCGCTGGCTGATGGCGAGGGACCGGATCTCGTCGTCGGTCACGACACCACCGGCGTTGCGGATCACGTGGGATTCGCCTTCGCCGATTCCCAGGGCCCGGTAGACGTCCAGCCGCGCGTCCATGCACGCCACGACCGCGACGTGCTTGCTGGGAGGCAGCGGAAGCGGGCCGGTGAAGGACTCGGCGTACTTCCTGTTGTTCTCGAGGTATTCGTCGGTGACAGTCATGGGCTGTGCCTCTCGTCGACCCGGCGTCCGCGAGCGCGGACACCGTGGTCCATGGTCCTCCGCCCGGCTGTTCATGCAACAGGATTCGGATCTGCGCGCTCCGTACTCTGGACGGGCGCCGAAAACTGTGCAAGCTCCCCGCCGGTGGCCCTATGGTGGTCGAAGCACCTCGGGCGGAGGAACCCGGTTCATGGCGACGCAGACCTCGACTTCCCTTCGGTTCGCCGTCATTCTCACGATGGTCGGCGGCTACCTCGACGCATACACGTTCATCACCCGCGACGGTGTCTTCGCGAACACGCAGACCGCCAACGTGATCCTGATGGGCATCGATTTCGCCGAGGCACAATGGCGCGACGCGCTCGCGCACCTGTATCCGATCCTCGCGTTCCTCGTCGGCATCGCGGTCGCGATGCTCGTCAAGACCGGCCGCATCGAACGCCGCCTCACCCGCCCGCTGCGCTGGGCGACGGGCCTGCAGGTGATCATCCTCGTGATCGTGGGGTTCCTGCCGGACAGCGTCCACGCCGCGGCGGTCACCGTCCCCATCGCGTTCGTCGCGGCACTGCAGATGGGTCTGTATCGCATGATCGGCGAGCTGACCTACATGTCCATCGCCACGACCGGAAATCTGATGCGGCTCACCGAGGCCTGGTTCCGCGGGTTCGTCGACCACGACGAGGTGGCCCGCCGCCACACCGCCGTCTACGGCGCGATCTGCGCGTCGTTCGCGGGCGGCGCGGTCTTCGGTGCACTCGTGTCCCAGTGGATCGGCGGGCAGGCAGCGTGGGTCCCCGCCCTGATCCTGACCGTCACCCTCGTGTTGTTCCACCTCGACGAACAGGACTGACGGCGGCCGTCATTCCGTTGCGTCGCCCGTCCGCTCGCCGACCCGGTCGGGATACCAGGCGGAGAACTTGATCGCGGCGACCATCGCCGCGACCTGGATCACCCATCCCGTCCAGATGTTGTCGTCGTCGTGGAGCACCGCGTCGCCGTACCACCCCGCAGCCGCCGCGACGAGGAAGGCGAGAGCCCACGCCCCGGTGATGACGTAGTTGGTGCGCAGGAACACCGGCGAATCCCAGTACTGCGGATCGACCTCCTCCCGCGCGTACTGGATCGTGAACGGCCTCCGCGCCAGCATCGATCCGACCGCGATGAGCACCAGCGTGATGTTCGCGATCTCACCGATCCACGTCTCGAGCCACATCTGGTTGTCCACGCTCAGCGAGAAGTGGGTGATCAGCAACGCCGCGAAGAACACGACGTCCACCACACCGAGCAGTTTCAGCGACCGGCCACGGATCAGGTCCAGGACGAGGAACAGGACCGACAGGCCCAGTGCCACGGCCGCGACCCACGCGATACTGCCCGGTCCCTCGAAGACGGCGAGCACGATCCATGGGGCGAGACCGGCGAGCGGACTCTCGAGCAGTCCCTCCACGACCGGTGGGAACCGACCTTGCTGCGGGGACGAGCGTCGGGCGTTCTCGATGTCGTCGGCCATGGCGATACCTCGACGAGTTCGCGTGCAGTCGGACCTCTCGATCTTAAGGTTCGGCCCTCGATGCGCACGGGCGTTTCGCCGTCATCCGAGGACCGGACCCGCCGTGCAGGGTCCGAGTCGACGGTCGGTGTACCGAATTTTCGGGACGTCCACCGTCGTTCCGGGCCGATACGCAACCGGATTGGAGACCCCGGCAGCGACCGGCAGCCGAGCACCCGTCCGTCTGTGCTCGGGCACAACTATCCGGCCGGAACGGCGCCGAGAAAATAGGATGTGTTCCTGCCGTCAACTTTGCGCACCGGCTTCGAGCGCGGAAAGGACCCCATGGTCTCGCATTTCCAGGACGACGAATTCGCACAGCTCCCCCGGAACGCCGCCGAACTCGGGCTGACACTCGATGCTCCACCGGTGGTGCAGCGTGTCGGCACCGACATCCGCGAGGGCGTGCACGTGAGCTCGCTGCTCTGGGCCACCGAACCGCCTCGTATCGTGTTCCTGCACGACAGCGGTCAGGACGCCCACACCTGGGATGCACTCAATCTCGCGCTGGGACTGCCCGCGCTCGCCGTCGACCTGCCCGGGCACGGACATTCGACGCCGCTCGACCACCCCGACCACTCCCCCTGGAACGCGGCCGACGCGGTGGCACACGCCGTCCGCCGCTGGGCACCCGAAGCCGAAGCCGTGGTGGGCGCTTCCCTCGGCGGTCTCACGACGATCCGTCTCGCCGCGATCGTTCCGGAACTGGTGCGCCGCGCGATCGTTCTCGACGTGACGCCCTCGGCGGTGCTCGACGACGGCCAGGATCTGTCGGCGCTGTGGGACGATCTAGCGGGCATCGGGGTTCCGCTGACGCTGATCCGTGGTGGCGCATCGGATTTCGTGTCCGATTCCGATGCCGACGAGGTCCGGCGGCGCAATCCGGCCGCGCGAATCCTCGCGGTGCCGCACGCCGGTCACACCGTGCACAACGACGCGCCACGCGAACTCGCCGAGATCATCGGCTCGTCACTCGAAACCGTCTGATACACAGAATCATCCGAACTCGACCCACCACGGCTCTAGGCTGGACGCATGGCATCGACCGATCCGCTCGAAGCGCTGTTCACCACCACCAAGGTCGCGACGCTCGTCACCCTCAAGCGGGACGGACGGCCGCAGCTGTCGAACATCCTGCACCACTACGACCCCCGCACCCGCACGTTCTCCGTCTCGGTGACCGACGACCGCGCCAAGACCCGCAACATGCGCCGCGACCCGCGCGTGAGCATGTTCGTCGACTCCGCCGACGGCTGGTCGTACGCGGTCGCGGAGGGTTACGCCGAGTTGTCCCCGGTCGCGGCACTTCCGCACGATGAGACCGTCGAACAGCTGGTCGAGCAGTATCGGCAACTGCAGGGCGAGCATCCGGATTGGAACGAGTTCCGCGCGGCGATGGTGACCGAACGGCGGCTGCTGCTGCGGGTGCGCGTCGAACGGTTCTACGGCATGTCCCGCTGACCGCTCACGGCTCGACCATCACGACCCGCACCCCGATCAGCCGTACTTTCCGGTCGTGATCGAACCGGTCCAGCAACGCGACCGCGGCGTCCGAGACGACCTGCGAGTCCAACGTCGGTTCGGGCAGGGCCCGGCCGGTGGTGTGGGTGGTGAACGGCGCGTACCGGAGCTTGACCTCCACCCGCACGCCCGGTCGCTGCTCGGCGCGGATGTCCTCGGTGGCGCGGACCGCGAGCCGGCGCGCATGTTCGGCGAGTTCCGCCCAGTCGCTCACGTCGTGCTGGAACGTCACCTCCCGCCCGTGCGACCGCGCGACCCACGGCTCGGCCGTCACGGTCGCGCCGCCGACCCCACGTCCCAGTCCGACGAGCCACGGCCCGGTCTTCGGTCCGAACCGCGCCGCCAGGTCCGCTTCCGACGCCATCGCGAGATCCCGCACGGTGCGGATCCCGAGCGCGTCGAGTTTCTTCGCGGTGCGCGAGCCGATACCCCACAACGCGTCGGTGCCGCGGTCGCCCATCACCGCGAACCAGTTGTCGCGGGTGAGCCGGAACATGCCGCGCGGCTTGCCGAAGCCGGTGGCGATCTTGGCGCGCAGCTTGTTGTCGCCGATGCCCACCGAACAATGCAGTCCCGTCGCGTCGAACACCGCGGTCTGCACGGTCCGCGCGACCGCCTCCGGATCGTCGGTGTCCACCCCGAGGAACGCCTCGTCCCAGCCGAGGACCTCGACGACGACGCCGAGCCCGCGCAACGTGTCCATCACGACGTTCGACACCTCGGTGTAGGTGTCCGCGTCGACGGGCAGGAACACCGCGTCGGGGACCTTGCGGGCCGCGGTCCGCAGCGGCATCCCGGACCCGACGCCGTGCTCGCGGGCCTCGTAGGACGCCGTGGACACGACACCCCGTTCGGTCGGGTCGCCGCGACCGCCGACGATCACCGGCCGCCCCGCCAGGTCGGGGTTGCGCAGTACCTCGACCGCGGCGATGAACTGGTCGAGGTCGACGTGCAACACCCAGTGCCCGGTCACCCGGATGCCAATTCGACGGCCACCGACGCGGCGAGGGCGACGTTCGCGCGGTAGACCGCGACGTTCACGTCGAGGCTGCGGCCACCGGTGGCGTGATGCAGGTGGGCGAGCAGGAACGGGGTCGTCGCCTTCCCCGTGACCCCGGCGGCCGCGGCGGCATGCTCGGCGTCACGCAGCACCCGATCGTGCAGCGCCGGATCGAGCTGGTCCTGTTCGGGCACCGGATTGACCAGCAGCACAGCACTTTTCGAGCCGAGACGGTCGCGGGCGTCGACGATCGCCGCGGCTTCGGCGGGCGACTCCACGGAATAGTCGATCGCGCAACCGCTGTCGCGCACGTAGAAGCCGGGGAACCGCCGCGTCCGATAGCCGACGACGGGCACGCTCAGGGTTTCGAGGCGTTCCAGGGACGCCGGAATATCGAGGATCGATTTCACTCCGGCGCTGACGACGAGGATCGGTACCGATGCCAGGGTGGTCAGGTCGGCGGATTCGTCGAACGTCGACGCCGCGCCGCGGTGGACGCCGCCCAGGCCGCCGGTCGCGAAGACCCGCACTCCCGCGTGGTGGGCGAGCACCGCGGTCGAGGCGACGGTCGTGCCACCCGAGATGCCTTTCGCCGCGGCGGCGGGAAGGTCGCGGACGCCGAGCTTCTCGACGCCCGGCTCCGATCCGAGCGCGGTGATCTGCTCGTCCGACAACCCCACGGTGGGGATGCCACCGACCACGCCGACGGTCGCCGGCACCACGCCGGCGTCGCGCAGGTTCCGTTCGGCCTCGAACGCGACCTCGAGATTGCGAGGCGGGGTGAGCCCGTGCGTGAAGATCGTCGATTCCAGCGCGACGACCGGTCGCCCGTCGGCGACGGCGTCCCGCACCTGCGGTGACACGTGGATGAGCGGGTTCATCGATACTCCGATCCGTCGCCCCACACGGTAGGACGGGGCCGCGGGGACGCGGGCGGATTCGGTGATCGCGCGGACAGTCCGGCCGAGCCCGCCGCATACTGAACCGGACTAAGCGACCATCCAGTCCCATCGGAGCCCACCATGCGCAGACTCCCGATCTTCCTGGCCGCCGCCGTCGTCGCGCTGGCCTCCGCGTGCACCAGCGACGACACGACCACCTCGCCCACGACGGGCACGGAATCCCCGGAGAGCGCCGAGTCCGCGCTGGCGGACCGGTTGCAGGAAACCATCGACAGCCTGCACGGGGAGATCGGATTCCCCGGCGTCATCGCGCGGGTGATCGGCCCCGAGGGGGAATGGACCGGGACCGCGGGTGTCTCCGGCGTCGACACCCAGCAGCCCCCGACAGCGGAGGACCACACGCGCGTCGGCAGTCTCACCAAGACGATGACCGCCACCGCGATCCTGCAGTTGTGGGAGGACGGACGGCTCGAACTCACGGACCCGATCGGCAAATACGTGCCGGGCCTACCCAACGGAGACATCGCGACACTCGAGCAGCTCGCCACAATGACCAGCGGAATCCCCAGCTACACCTTCGACGAGGGGTTCCAGCAACAGCTGTTCGCCAACCCCGACGCTCCGTGGACCCCGGAACAACTCCTCGACGTGGTGCGCGGCGATCCGCCGAACTTCGCGCCCGGCGAGCAGTTCGAGTACTCCAACTCGAACTACGTCGCGCTCGGTCTCGTCGTCGAACAGGTCAGCGGGCAGAGCCTCGCGGACTACTTCCAGGAGAACCTGTTCGGTCCGCTCGGCATGTCCGAGACGTCGCTGCCCTCCGACGCGGCGTTCCCCGACCCGCACCTGTCCGGCATCACCGAACAGGGCCAGCCGGAGGGCGAGACCGCCGACGCCACGAACTGGAACCCGTCGTGGGGATGGGCGGCCGGCGCCGTGATCTCCTCCATCGACGACCTGCAGCGCTGGGCGAAGGCGCTCGGCACCGGCGAGGGCATCCTCAACCCCGAAACCCAGCAGTACCGGCTCGAGTCGTTCAACTACGACGTCCCGCCGGCCACCCCCGAACGCGCCTACGGTTTCGGCTGGGGCATCGAGAACGGCTGGCTCGAGCACACCGGCGAACTCCCCGGGTACAACACCTATGCCGGATACCTGCCGGCGTCCGGCACGATCCTGGTCGCCGCGGTCAACAGCGACATCCCTGCCGCCGACGGCACCGCCCCCGTCACCGCCGTCGTCAACGCCCTGAAGCAGGACCTCCAGTAACCGAGGAGGGTCGGAACGCCTCGAACGGCTCGCCTTCGAGGGCCACCGACTCCCGGCCGTCCGGTCCGACCGGAACGTCACCGACGAGGGTGATCCGGTACAGCCGGCGATCGTAGTCGGTGGTGAGATCGCGCGGCGCGAGGTGCACGCTGGAGCGGTTGTCCCAGAACGCGATCGAGCCCGGCGCCCACCGGAACCGCACCGTGTACTCCGGACGCGCCAGCTCGTCGTAGAACAGCTCGAGCAGCCGGCGGCTCTCGTGCGGCGACACCCCGACGATGTGGGACGTGAAACCGGGGTTGACGTACAGTGCCTTCTCCCCCGTCTCCGGGTGCACCCGCACGACCGGATGTTCGGTGAGGAGCGGCCGCTTCTCGACCCTGCGCAGGTAGTCCTCGGTGGGGGTGGTGCCCGCACCGGGACTGAACCGGTGCACGGCGCGCAGGCCGTCGGCGAGGGACCTGACCGGCGCCGACAGTCCTTCGTACGCGGCGACGGTGTTGGACCACTGGGTGTCGCCACCGTACGGGGGCAGCACCTCCGCACGCAGGATCGACGCTGCCGGCGGATTCACCGCGGCGGTGACGTCGGCGTGCCAGCCGGGCCGGTCGTAGCCGGAAGTGCTCGCGACCCGGGCCTTGAAGCGGTCGCGGAAGATCGGGTAGATCGTCGGGTAGTTCGGGTCCGGGATCGAATCGAACAGGGGGTGGGCGGGCGTTGGTGCGCCGAAGTAGTTCGCGAACCGCAGGTGCTGGTCGTGGTCGAGGTGCTGGTCGCGGAAGAACACGACCTTCCACTGCAGCAGCGCCTGCCGGACGGTGGCGATCTCGTCGGTGGTGAGTTCGCGGGTGAGGTCGAGTCCGTGGATCTCGGCGCCGGTCCAACCGGACTGCGGGCGCACCTCGATGCGGGTTGCGGCCTGGGTCATGGTGTCGCTCCTTCTCGTGTGGTTCGGGTGCGGTCGCAGACGACTACGGAAGCGGTGTGAGCGCCACTCCGTCGGTGTCGTTCTGCGCCTGGATGATCGAGTTGTAGCGGTCGTCGAGGTAGGGAGCCACGTCGACGGGCCGGTCGATGATGCCGGTGTCGAGGAGCCCGTCCGACACGGTCTGGAACAGTGCGGTGAACTTCGGTTCGATCGGGTAATACTTCGCGATGCCGGTCTTGTCGAGCAGTTCCTTGCCCTGCTCGTACGTGATGCCCTGGACACCGACGTAGTACGCCTCGACCCACTGCCCGGGGTTGGCTTCCTGCCAGTTGGTCGCCGCGACCGTCCGCCCGACGTAGTCGCCGATCGCGGCGACCTTCACGGGATCGTCGAGGATGTCGCGCCGCACCACCAGCGCGCTGATGCCGGTGTTGATGCCGGTGCCGTCACCGAGAATCGGTGGAGACCCGATCTTGTAGTACTGGTTGCCGAGGACGATCGCGGCGTCGACGGCACCGGCGACGAACGTCGGCACCACCTCCGATCCCGCGAGTTCGACGCCCTCGACGTCGGTGCCGAGTTCGAGACCGGCCCGGTCGAGCAGGCCGACGGTGATCATCTGACGGCCGGTGCCCGGCGGGTATGCGACGCGCTTGCCGCGCAGGTCTTCGAGGGTCTCGATGCCACTGCCCGGCTGCGCGACGAGGTAGTAGCCGCCGCTGCTGCCCGGATTCGCTTGTCCCGCAACGACCACGATGTCCTCGATGCCGTTGGACACGGCGATCGGAACGGGCGCTTCGCCGACGAAGCCGATGTCGGCGGCACCTGAACGCAGCGCTTCGATGACGGCGGGGCCGCCGCTGAAGTCCGCGAAGGTGACCTCGTAGGGTGCGTCGGCGCCGGCGCCGGACAGCGACCATGCGAGCGACTGGTTCCCGTTCTGTTCGGCAACAACGAGTTTCGTCCCCTCGGGGACGTCGACGGTGTTCGCGATGGTCGCTTCGGAGAGCGCTTCGCTCTCCTCGGATTCGGACAGCCCGCAGGCGGAGGCGAGCATCGTCAATGCGAGGGCGGGCAGCAGCGCCCACCGGGCCCGTGTGATTCCAGGCAACGTCATGTTCCTTCTGATGTGAGTTATCGAGCGTCGGGTTCGTCGCCGACACCGAGTTCGGCGAGCAGACGCCGTCGCAGCGCGGTGAATTCGCGCGAGTCCCGGGAACGTGGCTGCGGCACATCGACGCGGGTGGACAGGGAGATCGCCCCGTCGGTCAGCACGATCACGCGGTCCGCGAGCAGGATCGCTTCGTCGACGTCGTGGGTGACGAGCAGGACCGCGGGCCGGTACTTGCGATACAGCCGCAGCAGCAGGCCGTGCATCCGGATGCGGGTGAGCGCGTCGAGTGCACCGAAAGGTTCGTCGAGCAGCAGCAATTGGGGTTCGCGGACGAGTGCCCGCGCCAGCGCGACGCGCTGCGCTTCACCGCCGGAGAGGGTGCGCGGCCACGCGCCGGCCTTGTCCTCGAGGTGCACCTCCGCCAGCGCCGCGCGGCCCTGCTCGCGTACCGCGGCGTTGGTGGGCAGTCCGATCGTGACGTTGGTCAGCACCTTCTGCCACGGCAGCAGACGCGGTTCCTGGAACACGACCGCCTGTTTCGCGGGCACCCGGATGTGGCCCTGGACGTCGGGGTCCAGCGCGCCGAGCGCCCGCAGGAAGGTCGACTTGCCGGATCCGCTGCGTCCGAGCAGCGCGACGAACTCGCCCGCGGCGATCTCGACGTCGAGTCCGTCGAGGACGGTCTGCGCGCCGAACACCCGTCGCACACCGCGCGCGACGACGACCGTCTGGGTGTCGTTGTCCACCAGGTCAGTTGCCATCGTAGGCTCGCCTCCAGGTCAGCAGCCGGTTCTCCAGCCAGCGCACCACCGCGATCGAGAGCAGCCCGAGAATCGCGTACACGGCGATGAGCACGAACACGACGTCGATCTGGAAGTACTCGCGAGCGTCGGTCATCATGCGGCCCAGGCCCTTCTTCGCATTGATCGTCTCCGCGAAGATCAGCGAGAGCCACGCGCCGGTGAGGGCGAGACGCAGACCGACGAGGAACCCGGGCAGTGCGCCGGGCAGGACGACACGGCGGATCAGTTCGCCGCGGCCGACCCCGAACGAACGTGCCGCCTCGACGAGCCCCGCGTCGACGCTGCGGATCGCGGCGAAGGTGTTGATGTAGATGGACACCGCGACCGCCAGCACAATGAGAATGACCTTCGGCACCTCGCTGATACCGAACCAGACGATGAGCAGCGGCACCAGCGCGAAGTTCGGAACCGCCCGCAGCACTTCCATGTTGGCGTCGACGAAGTTCTCGCCGATGCGGGACAGGCCGGAAACCACGGCGAGCACCAGCCCGAGCGCGATGCCGATGAGCAGGCCGTAGCCGACGCGCAGCAGGCTGATCGTCAGGTGCTCCTCGAGCGACCCGTCGGTGATGAGCCGCCACGCCGCCGACAGCACCGACAGCGGCCGGGGCACCGTGCGTTCGTCGAAGAACCCGGTGCTGGACGCGACCTGCCAGGCCACGACGAGCAGGACCGGACCGAGCAGCCGCTGCACCGACCGCGGCACCCGCGAGGCGCGCTGGGTGCGGGCGGACAGCGCGGTGGGGTCGACGAGAGTGACTCCCGCCGAAGAATTTTCGAGGACGGTGGCCATGATCAGGCCGCCCCGAACCATTCACCCGAAATCGATTCGGACTTCACGCCGTTCGGCCCGACCGGCACGTCGCCGACGAGCGTGATGCGGTGCAGGACCCGGTCGTGGTCGAGGTGGTGGGTGTCCTGCGGCGCCAGGTGCAGGGCGGCCCGGTTGTCCCAGAACGCGACGCTGCCGGGTTCCCACTTGAACCGGACCGTGTATTCCGGGCGTGCGACTTCGGCGAACAGCAGGTCCAGCACGTGCCGCGACTCGCGCGGCGCGAGGTTCACGATCTCCCGCGTGAACGACGGATTGACGTAGACGACGCGCTCCCCGCTCTCGGGATGCACCCGCACCACGGGATGAATCGTGGCGAGCGGGTTGGTGCGGACCAGGTCCCCGATCTTCTCCGAACTGCGCTCGGCGTCGAACGCGGCGCCGAATCGGTGCTCGGCGCGCAGCTCGTCGATGAACGCCCGGACCGGTTCGCTCAGGCCCTGATAGGCGGCCGCGACGTTGCTGAACTGGGTGTCGCCGCCGAATGGCGGGATCGTCTCGGCGCGCAGGATCGAATGCGACGGCGGGTTGATCAGCGGGGTGACCTCGGCGTGCCAGTCGGGGCCGGCCGCCCCGCGGCGCTTGGTGTAGTCGGCGCCGTACCGGTGGTCGTAGGCCTTCGGTGAGACGGTGTGGATCTCGGGGAATCCCTCCGGCGCGGTGGTGCCTTCGTAGGGATGACCGGGGGTGACGTCGCCGAACTGCTTGCCGAACGCGATCTGCGAAGCGTGGTCGAGATCCTGGTCGCGGAAGAACACCACCTTCCAGCGCAGCAGCGCCTCCCGGATCGTTGCGATCTCACCGTCGGACAACGGCTGCGACAGATCCGCGCCGTGGATCAAGGCGCCGGTCCAGCCGGACAGTGGTTCGACAGTGAGTCGCTTTTCGATCGTGGTCATTTCACGCCTCCTCGGGCACCGTGGGCGGGCTGTGAATCTCTCCCCCTGTGTGCCCACGACGCTAGTGCCGCACCCGTGAACCTTTGCCCCGTTGCAGCCGACACGCCGACCACTTCCGGTGTGCCGGCCACGGCATCGGTCAACCTGGTCGAGT
>NZ_JBSFRH010000080.1:0-16396 GCF_053589135.1 Rhodococcus sp. NPDC003382 | reverse complement strand
GTTTTCGGTAGCGGCCGCTACCGAAAACGCGCACGGGGGGCGACTACTGGGCGGTGAGCCCACCGTCCGCCGTGACGGTCGATCCGGTCATGTACGACGACTCGTCCGAGATCAGGAAGGCGATGACCGCGGCCATCTCGTCGACCTCCGCGCGGCGCTGCAGCGGAGTCTGCGCCAGCGCCGAACTCGTGACACCGCCGGACTCGCGGGCCTTGCGCGCGAGCGGCGTGTCGACGACGCCGGGGCACAGTGTGTTGGCTCGGACGCCCCGGTCCGCGTAGCCGACGGCGATGGACCTCGTCAATCCGAGTACACCGGATTTCGAGGCGTCGTAGCCGCACGTGTTGGTGTTCGCGGAGATCAGCGACGCGACCGACCCGATCGTCACGACCGACGACCGCTGCGCCTCGAGCATGTGCGGTAGCGCGGCGCGGACCGAGAGGAACGATCCGGTCAGGTTGATGTCGACGACGGCATTCCAGTCCTCCACCGACATTTCGTGCACGAGAGCCGATTTCGCGATCCCGGCGCAGGTGACGATGCCGTCCAGTCCACCCAGGGCGGCGGCGGCCTCGTCGACCGCGGGACCGATCGAGTCCGGATCGGACACGTCCGCCGCGACGGCGACCGCCGTCGCACCCGCCGCGGTGATGTCGTCGGCGAGGGCCTTCGCCGCGGCCTCGTCGAGGTCGAGGACCGCGACCGCGGCGCCCTCGTTCGCCAGACGACGGACGGCGGCCGCACCGATTCCTCCGGCGCCGCCGGTGACGAGAACCCTGCGACCCTGATTGCGTGCGTTGCTCATGGAGTTTCCTCTCAGCTGATGCGGAGTCCGCAGTCGACGGGAATCGAGACACCGGTGACGTACCGCGCCTCGTCCGAGGCCAGCCACAGCACCGCGTTCGTGATGTCCTCGGGTTCGACCCACGCCAGGTCCATGATGTTGCGGTGCCGGGCCCGCTCGCGCAGGTCCTCGATCGTGGGGTTCTCCAGGTCCGGGCAGAACACGCGCAGGGTGGACTCGCTGAAGAGCATGTCGGTGCCGACATTGCCCGGATGCACTGCATTGACGCGGATACCCTGCCCACCGTATTCGGCCGCGAGCGTCTGCATCAGGCCGACGACGCCGTGCTTGGACGCGTTGTAGTGCGCGACGTTGCGCGAACCGTTGTAGGTGACGACCGAACTGGTCAGGACGATCGATCCGCCGCCGGTCTCGAGCATGCGGGGGATGACGGCCTTGGTCGTCTTCCACACGCCGGTGAGGTTGACGTCGATCATGTCCTGCCACTCGTCCTCGGTCAGCTCGACGGTGGGACGGCAACCGCAGATGCCGGCGTTCGCGCTGACGATGTCGATGCGGCCGAGCTTCTCGACGGCATCGGCGGCCGCGGCGTCGAGGCCGGCCTGGTCGCGCACGTCGACCTTGCGGGTGATGATGCGGCGCCCGGTGGCCTCGACGAGGCGGACGGTCTCGGCGAGGTCCTCCTCGCTCGCCATGCCGTAGGTGAGCGAGGCGATGTCCTCGCACGCGTCGGTGGCGTAGATGTCGGCGCCTTCCCGGGCGAGCCGGAGGGCGTGGGATCTGCCCTGTCCGCGCGCGGCACCGGTGATGAAGGCGACCTTTCCGGCCACTCGTCCCTGTGTGTGCATGATCGCTGTTCCTCCGGTGGTTCGGTGTCTGTCAGTTCATTCCCAGCAGCCGCGCCGGCGTGTCACACGTCATGACGCGCAGGTCGTCCTCGTCGACGCCTTCGTCCCACAGGGCGTTGACGTAGGAGTGCAGGCCTGCGGCCGGATGCGGGACCTTCGTGGTCCAGCCGTAGTCTGTTGCGAGCACGACCTTTTCGGCGTCGAGACGACGCAGTGCCGCGACGACGTCCGCGAACACCGACGGCTCGCCCATGCACGTGTGCGCGGCGAACTCGATGTGCGCGCCGAGCCCGGCGAGCTCGGTGACCTCCTGGATGGTCAGTCGGGGACCGGTGGTCGCGTGCATGGCGTGCGTGACGAGGACGCGGCCGCGTGTGCCGTATTCGCGCGCGACCGCGAAGTGTTCGGCGGTGGAGACGTGGCCGGTGGCGAGCACCGCGTCGTACTGCGTGATCAGATCCAGGATCGTCCGGACCTCCGGCAGCAGTTCGCCGTCGGCGTCGATCACCCGGATGCCCTCCTGCACACCGAAGAACGCGTTCACCTTGGCCGGTGCGTCCTGCTGTGAGGAGATCGTGGGCAGCCACACCACTTTCGCGCCCGCACGCAGCGCGCATTCGACTGCGTGCGGGTTGAGTCCGCCCACCGGGTGATCGAGGCAGATCCCGGAGATCGACTGCACCTCCGGCACTGCCTTGTTCGCCAGATGCGCGGCGACGGTGGAGGGGAACTCGTGAGCCTTGAGGACGATCGCTTTCATCCCGTGATCGGCCGCTTCGCGCGCGGCCTCGACCGGATCGACGGAGTGCGGCGTCTTGGCAGCCATTTCCACGAGCGGTTCGGGCCCGAAGTGGCAGTGCATGTCGATCGCGCCGTCGAGTGCGATGGCGGCTGTCCCCGAGCGGCGTTCGGTCATCGTGTACCTCTCCTGCTGTCGAAGCCCACCGGATCCGGCCGATGGAAACGGAACGCCCCGGAGCGGGAGTCGATCCCGGCTCCGGGGCGGTCGGTGTTCGTCCGATCAGGACGGGCGGTGCGGGAGGAGAATCTCCTCGTAGAACCGATCGACGTACGGCTGGATGTCGATCTTGTCCGGGCTGTACCAGGTCGCGAAGCCGTTGTAGTCCGTCTCGTTGGTGTATCCGAGTTCGGTGACGATGCCGCTCCACTTGTCGGCGGTGTCACGGACGGTTCCGACGAACGCCTGCCCGTCACCGACCGCGGGGTTCTCCGCGATCGCGTCGACGATCTTGTCGTTGGCCGCCTGCAGCGCCGTGCGGGCGTCGTCGGCGAACGGCACGATCTTGCCGCCGTACTGCTGGATGCTCGCGACGGATTCGACTGTGACCGGCCAGATCTTGCCCTGAATGCTGCCGGTGACGAAGGCGTCGAGGCGATCCCACAGCAGCTGCTGCGCGACGAGCGGAAGCGATTCCCACACATCGAGGTTCATCGCCATGTTGCCGCTCGGCACGGCCAGACCGGCCTCCGGGTCGATCACCGTCTGGGGCGCGACCTCGACGATGCCGCCGATCTGCGCGGCGGCGGGGCTGAGCATCGAGCAGTCGATGACGCCGCGCTGCAACGCCTCGTACGCCTCGGTGTAGGCGACGGAGGTGGGAGTGGCACCGAGGGCGGCGACCTCCTGGTTGCCGGCGGTGCTGCCGACGGAGACGCTGCGGCCGGCGAAGTCGGGTAGGGCGGTGCGAGGCTGCGCGCAGAACAGCGCGTTCATGCCGGCGTTGTAGGCCGGCATCATCAGCTTGAGTCCCTTGTCCTCGAACTCCTCGACGATCTCGGGTGTCGACAGGGCGACGTCGGCCGGCCACGCGTTGGACTGCAGGACGCCGGTGACGACGCTCTGGTCCGACAGCACGCTTGCGTCGAGCAGCGCCGAGGTCGCCGGGAACTCCTTCGGCTCGTACACGGCGAGGACCTGGCCGATGTCGAGACGGCCGTCGACGATGGCGTTGTCGATCTCGGTCGACTTCGCGATCGCGTCCGAGTAGGCGATGTCGAAGGTGATCTTGCCGTCGGACCACTCCTCCACCGCGGAGGTGTACGCGTCGATGAACGCACCGCCGGTCGAGCCCTTGGTGCTCGGCGACTGTGTGTGCAGCACGATCGGGTCGACGTCCGCGAACGCGGCCTTGTATTCCTCCATGGTGGCACCGAAGGCGACGCCTTCACCGCCGCCCGAGCTACCGCCCGAGCCGGATTCGGCACATCCCGCAACCGCGAGTGCGCCGGCCACGGCGAGGGCCCCGGCCCGTACGAATGTCCCTGCCCGCCTGGCGAACTTGGTCACTGGAACTCCCTTGTCGAGAACTGACGCGGACCGGCGGCGGTGCCGTCGTCCACACTGCGTGAGTCACGTGATCCCGCTCACAACAGTGCTAATCATGCGTCTCAATTGGCCTGTCTGTCAAGATCTATGCGCCTGAATTCGCCCGGCCTGGCCGCGGGCTACTCGGCGGTGACGCCGCCGTCCACGAGAATCGCCTGACCCGTCACGTACGACGCATCGGGTGACGCCAGGAACGCGACCACCGAAGCGATCTCCTCCGGCTCGCCGTAGCGGCCCAGGGGTACCGACAGCGGCTTCGACGGATTCCGCACCGTGCCCTCGGTCGGGACGATCGCGGCGGTGTTGGCGCTCAGATTGGTGCGCACGGCGCCCGGGCACACGCTGTTCACCCGGATGCCCTGCGGCGCATACTCGACCGCCAGCGTCTGCGTGAGCATCTTCACCCCGCCCTTCGAGGCACGATAGGGCGCGAGCCCGCCCTGGGTCGCGACGAACGACGACGTCGAACCACACGTGACGATCGAGCCTCCGCCGCGGCGCAGCAGCGACGGCAGCGCGGCCCGGATCGTGAAGAACGTGCCGGACAGGTTGATGTCGAGGACGCCGTACCAGTCGTCGCGGCTGATCTCGTGGCTGTCGACCCGGGCACCACTTACCCCCGCGGCGGTGAAGACCACGCTGATCTCACCGAGCTCCGCGACCACCGACTCCACGATCGACGCGAGCTCGCCGTCGTCACGGACGTCCGCCGCGAAGGACAGCGCGGTGCCACCGGCAGCGCGGATCTTCTCGGCGGTCGCCTCGGAAGCGTCCCGGTGGACGTCGACGATCGCGACCGCGGCACCTTCGGCCGCGAGACGGACAGCGGAGGCCGCCCCGATCCCCGAGCCCCCGCCGGTCACCAGTGCGACGTCACCGTCGAGTCGCCGCGGCGTGGTCGTCATGAGAGTCTCCGTTCGTGGTGAGGTACGGCGTCAGATGCCGACGAGGTCGGCGAGCCTGGCGGTGTGCGCGGCGACGCTCCCGAAGAGCGGCTCGATCGCCTTGGCCCGGCGGAAGTACAGGTGCGGGTCCGCTTCCCACGTGAACCCGATGCCGCCGTGCACCTGGATGTTGTGGCCGGCGCACAGGGTCAGGCACTCCGACGCCTGTGACTTGGCCATCACGGCCGCGACAGGCAGGTCCTCGGAACCGACGTCCACGCACATCGACGCGTACATCACCGCAGCCTGCGTCGACTCGATCGCGATCGCCATGTCCGCGCACTTGTGCTTGATCGCCTGGAACGATCCGATCACGCGGTTGAACTGCACCCGTTGCTTGGCGTAGGCGACGGCCATGTCGAGCGCTGCCTGCGATGCACCGATCGCCTCGTTCGCGAGCAGGATCCGAACGAAATCGACGACACGGTCGATCGCGGCACGATCCGATCCGAGCAGCCGCGCCGGAGCACCGGCGAACTCGACGGTCGCGAGGGGTCGGGTCGGATCCAGCGAATCACGTACGGTGGCAGTGACTCCCGGAGCGGACGCCTCGACGACGTACAGCGCCACCGCATCACCACCCGGTGTGACGGCCGGAACGACGAGAAGGTCGGCGATGTGCCCGAATGCGACGTGGTCGAGCCTGCCGTCGAGTGTCACCGGCCCGGTGCCCGTCGCCCGCACCGTGGCCGCGGCGACCTCGAGGTCGCGCTCGACCGACACGGCGAGCGTGCCCACCGCCTGTCCCGAGGCGAGGACCGGAACCAGTTCCGTCCGCAACTCGGGGGAACCGAGACGGAGCACGGCTTCGAGGGCGCCGGTCGTCGCGATCATCGGAACGGGAGTCAGTGCGCGACCGAGCTCCTGTGCCACGATGGCGGTTTCGAGGAAACTGAAGCCGCTCCCGCCGAGTTCCTCGGCGATGTGGAGACCGGGCACACCCATGTCGCCGGTGAGGGTCCGCCATATCGTCGAGTCGAATCCGCGGGTGGCCGCGATCTCGCGCACGGCGGTCATGGGGGCTCGTTCGGCCAGGAGCCGGCGCAGCGATGCCCGGAACTCCTCCTGGTCCTCGTCGAATGCGAAATACACGTTGATCTTCCATTCTGCCGACGACGCGGCGACGAGCGGATCTCAGGCGCTCTTGCGGCGACCGATCTCCTGGAACGGACCACCGTCGAGGCGGGGTTCCTTGGGAAGTCCGAGCAACTGCTCTCCGATGATGTTGCGCTGGATCTGGGAGCTGCCGCCGTAGATGGTCGCGGCCCGCGCGTACAGCGCGATATCGTCCCAGCAGCGGGTCGAGTTCTCGGTTCCGGGTTGCGGTGTCACGAGAATCCCGTTGTTGCCCTGGCCTTCCGGTGTCAGCGCCTCGACGCCGAGGATCTCGAGGCCGATCTCGGTGTAGCGCTGGAAGAACTCGGCCCAGTAGATCTTCGAGAACGAACCGTCCACTCCCGGCCGGCCACCTTCGAGAAGGGTGGTCAGAGCCCGGTACCCGCGGAAGCGCATCGTCTGGACCCGCTGCCAGCACCATGCGAGTTCGCTACGGATGTGCGGATCTTCGGCGAGACCGCGTTCACGGGCGAGCTCGATCAGGCGGTCGATCTCACGTCCGAACCTGATCGCGTCGGTCGTCGCACGCACCCCGCGCTCGAATCCTAGCAGCGTGTTGGCGGTGTGCCAGCCTCCGTCGACCCCACCGAGGACATTGGCCTTCGCGGTCCGGGCATCGGTGAAGAAGACCTCGTTGAACGCGGTGTATCCCGCGGCGTTGAGAATCGGGCGGACCTCGATACCGGGCTGATCCATCGGAATCAGCAGGAACGACAAGCCCTTGTGCTTGACCGCGGCCGGATCGGTGCGGCAGATCGCGAAGATCCAGTTGGCGTTGCTTCCGGCCGACGTCCACGTCTTCTGTCCGTTGACGACCCACTCGTCGCCGTCGAGGACCGCGCGGGTCCGCATCCCGGCGAGATCGGAACCGGCTTCGGGTTCCGAATAGCCCTGGCACCAGACGATCTCACCGGACAACGTCTTCGGGATGAAGTACGCCTTCTGCTCCTCGGTTCCGAGCACGGTGAGCGTGTTGCACAGCAGCTTGATACCGAGCGTGTCGTTCTCGGTTCCTTCGGGCACGCCGAGCCGCATCAGTTCCTCGTTCAGGACGACCTGCTCGATGTCCGACAGGCCTCCCCCGCCGTACTCCTTCGGCAGCGAAACCGCGAGCAACCCGTTGTCGGAGAGCACCTTACGCCAGGACTGCAGGAACGTGTCCTGCTCGGCGTCGGGCAGTGCCCCGATGCCTCGCCATCCCGCGGGCAGATTGGATTCGAGAAGCTCGCGCAGCGACGCGCGGTATGCGTCCGCCTCCGGCGGGTAGGTGATGTCCATGGTCAGGATTCCTTCGTTGCGAGATCCGGCCGCGAGCACACGGACGCCATCAGCGCGTCGACTTCGTCGGCGGTGTAACCGAGTTCGGCGAGAATCTGCGCCGAGTGCTCGCCGAGGAGCGGGCTGCCGCCCTTGAACCGGCCGGGGGTGTCGGACAGGTGCATGACCATGCCGACCTCGCGGCACCAGCCGTACTCGGCGTGGTGATGCTCGACGACACGGCCGGAGTCGAGGGCCCATTCCTCCCAGAGCAGTTCCGGCATGATCGGGCTGTCGAGGGGGATCTCGGCGGGAACGCGATTGCCGTCGAGCCGTGCGAACGCATCGGCGCTGCTCGATGCTGCGAACGTCCGGGAGAGCGCCTCCGTGAGAGCCTCGGCGTTGTCCTCGCGGTCCGCGACGGTCGCGAAACGCGTGTCCGCGGCGAGTTCCGGGGTTCCGAGTGCCTCGGCCAGCCGCCCGAACGCGGCGTCACCGATCGCGGCGATGGCGATCCAGCCGTCGGCGGTGCGGTAGAGCCGGTACAGCGGCGACCATCCGGTCTGATCCGCGTCCAGTTCGTGCGCGGGCACCGCCGCACCGTCGAGTGTCGCCGAGTGCTCACTGACGACGAACAGGCTCGAGTGCAGCTGCGGACTCTCCACGTACTGCGGCTCACCGGTGTTGTGCCGGTGGTGCAGAGCGAGGAGAACCGTGACGGCACCGAGGAATCCGTTGTAGAGGTCCTCGTTGCCCATCACGCGCCGGATCGGGCCGTTGCCCTTGCCTGCGCCCTCGAAGTTGAGGCCGACCATTCCGGACACGAGGGGCGCGAAGGACTTGAGCCCCGATTTCGGTCCGTCCGAGCCGAAGCCGGGCAGGTAGGCATAGACGAGATCCGGGTTGAGCGCGCGCAGCTGCTCGTATCCGAGACCGATCTTCTCGGCCTTGCCGGGACGGAAATTGTGCATCACGACGTCGGCTTCGGCGACGAGACGATGCGCGATCTCCTGACCCTCCGCGGTGCGCATGTCGACAGCGAGGCCGCGCTTGCCGCGGTTGGCACCTTCGAACAGGTCGCCGAGCGGCCGCATCTGGTCACCGACGAGCGGCTCGATCTTGACGACCTCGGCGCCGAGATCGGACAGCAGTCGAGCACCGAAGCCCGTCGCGAAGTACGAGCTGAAGTCGAGGATCTTCACACCCTGCAGCGGGGCCTCGACGCGACCGTCGCGGGCCGGCGCGGGCGCCCACTGCGCGGACCGGCTGATCTCGCCGATGCGACCGGTGTGCTCACCGACCTTCGGTGCGGGGAGCGGCGTTGCGGGCGTGGACTTCTCGAAGCGGATCACCGGGCCGACCTGGCGGATGGTGCCGTGCTCGTCGTCGGGAAGGTCGATCGGGACCCGCGCGAAGTTGACCTGGTCGTCCTCGAAGATGTCCTCGGGACGGTTCAGCGGCAGGACCGCGATGTCGGCGGCGTGCAGCAGCTCGAGCCACTCGTCGCGCGGACGCGCCTTGAACGCCTCGGGCACCTTGTTGCGTGCGATGTCGAGTTCGACGTCGTCCAGCGGAACGGCCATCTCGGGGCCGTCGACGGTGCGGGTCTGCTCCCCGAATCCGAGCAGGTCCATGAGCTTCTTGTAGGAGCCCGGTCCGCCGGTGTGCGGTATGAGCCACTTGCCGTCGGCGCAGACGAACGGGTCGGTGATGAGACGCTTGTTGCCGAAGCCCTTCTGGTTTCCGCTGCGCGCCAGGTACGAGATGTCCTTCTCGTTCCACCACCAGTTCATCGAGGAGATCGCGAGCATGCCGTCGAGCAGCGAGGTGTCGAGCTTCTGGCCGGTGCCGTTGAGCTTGCGGGCACGCAGTGCCGACAGGATGCCGATCGTGGTGATGAACGCGGTGCCGTAGGAGACCGTGGGGTGCCCCAGGAAGATGGGTCCTTCGCGGTGTCCGGTCTGCTCGGCCATCTGTCCGAGCCGGGCGTTGAGCAGCGCCTCGTATCCGGGCCGGGCGGCGAGCGGACCGGAGGTGCCGTAGCCGGTGACCGACGCGTAGACGAGTTCGGGGAACTGCTCGTGCAGCGCGTCGTAGCCGAGCCCGAGCTCGTCGGCCCTGCCTGCGCCGAAGGACTCGACGAACACGTCGGCGACGGCGAGCAGCTGCCGCAGCGTGTCACGGCCTTCGTCCGTCCGCAGGTCCGCCTCGACGCTCCACTTGCCGCGGTCGGTCGACTTGCGCACGTTCGCGTTCGCGTCGGGCCCGCCGCCGGGTCGTTCGATCTTGATGACCCGGGCGCCGTAGTCGGCGAGCATCATGGTCGAGATGGCGGCGGGCATACCCCAGCTCGCGTCGACCACTACGAGTCCGTCGAGTGGACCAGCCATTGCGCACTCCTTGAAGTCTCATGATCGCTGCGCCCGGGCACAGCATCGATCGGGTGTCGGTTCGGGCCGCTAGTCGGAGGACGGCAGCGGCTTGGCGGTGAGAAGCTCCATCGGCGCACCGTGACAGGTGAACCCGCCGTCGCCCTTCTTCACGCACATGATCTGGGTGTCGCAGGTGGCGCACGTGTAGCGCTTACCGACCTCGTTCATGAAAGCTCCTGGGAGTCCTGGAAGTGGTGGAACCTGTTGCCGCTATGCGGCGAAGATGACCTCGAGCGGCGTACCGCAGCAGGCCAGCGACGACCCGTTCGCCCGGGTCGCGATCGCCTCGGAACCGCACTCGGTGCACCGCAGCCGGCTTCCGTTCGTGGCCTCGGTGCCGGGAGTCGTGTCCGTACTCATGTCCGCTCCTTCGCGATGTCTGGTTTCGGGGACGCCTGCACCCCGCCGAACGTTACCCAGTTCACTATAATCATATTCATGGATTAACCACAAGAGTCCGGCAGAACCCACGGCAGATCGATCTGTGCGGTGGAAATGGTTCGATCGCAGTGGATTTCGGGACAAGACACCGGTGGCCCCGACCCTGGTCAGGGTCCGGGCCACCGGTGTTGTCATCGGACATCGCAGGCGATCCCGCGATCGAGCCCGGGCTAGTCCGAGGACGGAAGAGGCTTGGCGGTGAGAAGCTCCATCGGCGCATCGTGGCAGGTGAACCCGCCGTCGCCCTTCTTCACGCACATGATCTGGGTGTCGCAGGTGGCGCACGTGTAGCGCTTACCGACCTCGTTCATGAAAACTCCTGCCGATCGGGGAATGTCGCGGAACGGAGCCGCCGGTCACCCGGCGAAGATGATCTCGAGCGGCGCACCGCAGCACGCCAGCGAGGAACCGCCCGCCCGGGTGACGATCGCCTCCGACCCGCATTCGTTGCACCGCAGCCGGCTACCGTTCGTCGCCTCGGTCCCCGGTGTCGCATCCGCACCCATGTCCGCTCCTCACCACATTCGACGCACCGCGTCTCGTTACCGTCCCGATGTTACCCAGTTCACCATAATGATGTACATAGATGTGTCGAAACTGGTGCGACCGCGTCGCTATTGGACGATGCCCGCGGCCCGCAGGCCCGCGACCTGAGCTTCCGTGAGACCGAGTTCGCCGAGAATGCGGTCGGTCTGCTCACCCAGGGCGGGGACCGGGCCCATGCGCATCTCCACGTCGCGGAACGTCATCGGCGGAAGAACCGCGCGGATCGGCCCGGCCTCGGTACCGATCTCCCGCCAACGGTCACGAGCCTCGAGCTGCGGGTGCGCGATCAGCCCCTTCATGTCGTTGAGCTGCGCGGCCGGGACGCCGGCCTTGGCGAGCTGCGCATCGAGATCGGCGGTGAAGAACCGCCGGGTCTCCTCCGCCACCAGCGCATCGACCTCGGCCCGGTGCTGCACGCGCAGCACGTTGGTCGCATAGCGCGGATTCGCGGCCAGGTCGTCCCGCGCGAACACCTCCGACATCAAGGTGCGCCAGCCGCGATCGTTCTGGACCCCGATCAGGATCTTGCCGTCCTGCGTCGGGTACGCGTCGTACGGGGCGATCGACGCGTGCGAGAGTCCCATCCGCTTGATCTGGACGTCCTGGTACATCTGCATGTACATCGAATGGCCGAGCCACTCGACCGTCGCGTCGAACATCGACAGGTCGATGGTCGCGCCGACGCCGGTCCGCTCGCGCCGGAACAGTGCGGCCTGGATCGCGGTGAGCGCGTACAGGCCGGCCGCGATGTCGGACGCCGGAACACCGGTCTTCGTCGCGGTGTCCGGGGTTCCGGTGATCGAGCACAATCCGGTCTCGGCCTGGACGAGCATGTCGTAGGCCTTGCGGTCCTTGAACGGCCCCGACGTGCCGTAACCGGTCATGTTCACCACGACGAGTCCGGGATGATCGGCGCGCAGTTCGTCCGCACCGAGACCGAGGCGCTCGGCGGCCCCGGGCGCGAAGTTCTGGATGAACACGTCGGCACCTGCCACGAGCGACCGGATCGCCTCGAGCCCCTCGGGCGCCTTGAGGTCGACGCAGATCGACTCCTTGCCGCGGTTGAGCCATACGAAGTGCGAGGCGAGGCCGTGCACCGCGGTGTCGTAGTTGCGCGCGAAATCGCCTTCGCCGATGCGCTCCACCTTGATCACACGGGCGCCGAGGTCCGCGAGATGCCGACTCGCGATGGGCGCCGCGACGGCCTGTTCGAGACTGACGACGGTCACGCCGTCCAGCGGGAGTCCGGTGGGTTCGGTTGCCTCCGAATGGAATTCCGTGAACGTTGCCATAGTGGAAGTATCTGCGCGGCACAGGCAGGTGTCAATACTATGTTGAGATTTATTATCAGGAATATCCCCGCGGACGCCGGTGCGACGCAGACGCGGCCCCACCCCCCTCGGGGTGGAGCCGCGTGCACGCTGTCCTCTCCGCTGCGCCGCCGGCGCTCCTATCCGCTCGCGCGGTCCGGCAGGAAGGTGGAGATCTCCGGGAAGAAGATCAGGATCAGCACGACCACGATGGCCATCGGCAGGAACCAGAGGGACGCGACGAACACGTCCTTGAGCGGAATGTTCTTACCGAGATTGACCTCGGGATCCTTCGTGATCGAATGGATCACCATGGCGAGAATGCCGACGGGCGGCGACAGGATGGCGAGCTCGCCCATGAACACGGTGAAGGCACCGAACCACAGCAGCGAGATGTCGAGCGCCTCGAGCGTCGGGATCAGAATCGGGATGGTGAGCACCATCATCGGCAGCGGTTCCATGAACGCACCGAGAATCAGGTAGACCACGAGCATCAGCAGCAGGAACTCGACCCGGCTCAGGTCCATGCTCGCGATCAGGTCGGCGAACCCGTTGCTGATGCCCGTCAGCGTCATCATCCGGGAAAGCGCCTCGACACCGATGAGCAGCAGGAACACCGCGCCGACCGTCGAGACCGTGCCGACGGATCCGTCGACGAGTGCGCGCCACGCCCCGCCGTCCTTGCGCTTCCACAGGAAGACGATGCCGACCGAGCACAGCGCGGCGACGGCGCCGGCCTCGGTGGCGGTGAAGACACCGGAGAACATTCCGCCGATGATGACGACGATCAGAACCGGCACCGGCCAGGCGGCGGCGAGGCTCTTGAACCGCACACTCCAGCTCACGTGCGCGGCCTCGACGCGGCTCTCCTTGGTTCCGGCGAGATCCTTGCCGAAGACCGCGAACAGGATGATCGCGATCGTGAACATGACCGAGACGAGGATGCCCGGGCCGATGCCCGCGAGCAGTGCCTTGCCGACCGGCACCTCCGCGATACCCGCGTAGAGGACCAGCAGAATGCTCGGCGGAATCAACTGACCGGGCAGACCTGCGACGATGACCGCGCCGACGGCGAGGCGGCGATCGTATCCGGCCTTGAGCATCTCGGGAATACCGATGCGGCCCAGAGCGTATGCGGTTCCGGTGGTCGAACCGCTCACCGCGGCCAGACCCGACCCCGCGATGTTGGTGCCGACGGCGAGACCACCCGGCATCCAGCCCAGCCAGTGGCGGGCCGCGGTGTAGAGCGTGTCGGTCAGACCCGAACGCCACAGCAGCAGACTCATGAGCACGAACATCGGGACGACGCTGAGCGTCCAGCTCGCGACCTGGTCGTACGGCAACGCGGTCAGGGCACTGGTGACGGTCTTCTCACCGCGGATCGCGTACAGACCGGCGAACGACGGGATGATCATCGTCAGTGCGACGGGTACGCGCAGGCACAGCAGCGCCATCATCATGACGAGCGCGGCGCAACCGATCGCGATCGGTGTGAGCGGCAGGAAGATCGCGACGACGGAGCCCACGAGCGCCACCATGAGGATCGCGAACACGGTCCACGATCGGACCGTCGCCTTCCTGCTGGGACCGACCTCGGGTGGCGCCATGCCGGGATTCGGCGTCTCGGCAGCGGTGGTGGTGGTCATTTCGCCTCCGAATCGGGCGTGGTGGACGTCGTTGCGGGCACGGCGTGCTCGGCGTCGAGTTCCTCGTTGATGCGTGCGACCTCGGCGTCGATCGGGTCGGTGTCGTCCTCGGCTCCGCGCAGTGCCCGCACGGTCGCGAAGCACAGCTGGATTCCGAAGACTCCGAAGGAGATCGGGATCAGGAAGAACACGGGCCACGACACGACGGTGGACACACCGGCGGTCTTGCCGATCTCACGGGCGTGCAGCGCTTCCTCGAGGCCGTACCAGGCGAAGCCGAACATCACGAGCGCGGCGAGAGCGTATCCGCCGGCCAGAACCGCGCGGCGGACCGATGTCGGGAAGTAGTGGGTCACCAGGTCGGCGACGATGTGCTCGCCCCGGGCCTGGGCCGCCATGAATCCGAGGAGCGCGATGACCGGCAGGTAGATGTACTGCGTGATCTCGAGCGTGTTCGGGATCGGATGCGAGGCGAACGCGCGCAGCAGCGCGTTGGCGGTCACGTGGATCATCATGACGAAAAGAACGATGACTGCCGGTACTTCGATGAGCATCAACAGCGGTGGGGTCCGCTTGCTCGAAGCGCTCGGGGATGCGCTCATGTCAACTCCGCATTGTGAGGGGATGGTGTGCGGTCTCGATGCGTCCGGTCTCAGGTCGCAATGAGCTGACCGGCCGCCGTGAGTGCCGGATACAGCCGGCCGAATCCGTTACGGCCGAGCCTGTTCCAGATCTTCGTGGTCCAGCGCATGTTCTCTCCGCCTGCCGCTCTGCCCGGACGAACCGGACATGTGGGTGATTCCGTCGTGATCCACATCACTCACGATGTGCATATCATTCGCTTGAATAGGCCGTGAAGTCAAGATTTCATGCGAATGATTTGGCTGAACTCGGATCGATGCTTCGGGTCGCCGTTCCGCAGTGCAACCCTGCGGGTGGCAACTTGACGGGGGGAGACCGTCGTCACAGAATAGCAATAGATGATTACCATTATCTACATTGCCGACAACGGGACACCGATCGAGGAGCCCACATGAGCCAGACGCCGCTCAAACCACTCCCCCTCCCGGACGACATCACCTCCGGGTACTGGGAGGCGGCGCGCGCAGGGCGGCTGGCAGTGCAGTACTGCCCCGGTTGCGCACGCCACGTGCACCTGCCGGTGGACACCTGCCCCTGCTGCGACACCACCGACCTGCAGTGGCGCACGGTCTCCGGCCGCGGCACGCTGTACTCGTACACGGTGGTCCACGACGCTCCGGCACCGGGCCTCGCCGACTCCCTGCCGTACATCGTCGGCGTCGTCGAACTCGCGGAACAGGCCGGACTGCTCGTCACCACGAACGTGGTGGACGCCGACCCCGGCGACCTCCGGATCGGCCTCGATCTGGAAGTGACGTTCGACGAACTCGCCCCCGGCACCGTCGTGCCGCAGTTCCGCCCGAGGAAGGCCTGACCATGTGGGACTACCGTGACAAGGTCGCGATCGCCGGAATCGGCTACACCGAACTGATCCGCCGGAATCCGCGCACACTCGCCTCGCTCACCGTCGAAGCGACCGACGCCGCACTGGCGGACGCCGGACTGTCGCGCGCGGACGTCGACGGTCTCGCGACCACCCCGACGATGCCGGTCTACGGTGGCGACAAAGGCAACCAGGACGGCATCGACGTCGTCACCCCCGCCTATCTGGCCGGGGCCCTGAAGATCCGGGACCGGATCACCTGGCTCGGCAACACCACCCCGATGGTCACCCACGCCGCCATCGACGCCGTCAACGCCCTCGTCGCCGGCGCGTGCACCCACGTCGTGCTCTATCGCGCGCTGCACATGCCGCAGGGGCGCTATTCGAATTTCACCGCCGCCCACGCGACGGGCAAGGACCAGTTCTTCGCGCCCTACGGCTTCTCCATTCCCGCGGCGTGGGCCGGGACGGTCGCGCGTCGCTACCTCGAAACGTCCGGGGCGAAGCGGGAATCGTTCGCGAACTTCGTCGTCGACAATCGCGAGCGTGCGCACCTCAATCCGAACGCCTACTTCCGCGGGAAGACCTTGACCCGGGACGAGTACCTGACCTCGCGGATGATCGCCGATCCCATCACCATGCTCGACTGCGACCTTCCGGTCGACGGTGCCGTGGCGATCGTCCTCACCCGCACCGACCGTGCACGCGATCTGCGCAACCCGCCGGCGTTGATCTCGGGGTACGCCACCAGCAATCACGTGGGGGCCACCGGCGTCCCGATGACCCTCGAAGACATCCGTGCCGGTGCCGGCGCCACCGGCGAACGCCTCTGGGCGGCAGCGGGAATCGGCCGGACCGACATCGACATCGCGCAGCTCTACGACGGTTTCTCGATCTTCACCTACACCTGGCTCGAAGGTCTCGGCTTCTGCGGACCCGGCGAGGCAGCGGCGTTCATCGACGACGGCAACGCCCGCCCCACAGGCTCCCTGCCGCTCAACACCGGGGGCGGTTGCCTCGCCGAGGGCCGCCTCCACGGCATGACCCAGTTGACCGAGGCCGCGTACCAGGTCACCGGCCGGGCGGGTGAGCGTCAGATCTCCGGTGCGCGGCGGTCGGTGGTCACCGTCTCCAACGGCCTGGCCGGATCGACCGCGTTCGTCGTCTCCGCCGACCACCCATCCGCGGCGACGGGAGGTCGACGAAGTGCGAGTCGTTCCCGGACGGTGAACTGAACAT
>NZ_JBSFRH010000079.1:0-17706 GCF_053589135.1 Rhodococcus sp. NPDC003382 | reverse complement strand
TGCAACCCCCCACCCCGGCGGCTCGGCCGCGCGCGACCGGTCGCGCGCGGCTGTCTCCTGGCTATGTAACCGAATCGAACGGGCCCCGGAGCTTTCCGCTCCGGGGCCCGTGTCGCGCGTCGGGCGACTCAGTTCTCGAGTCCGGCGAGCTGCGCAGCGAACTTCTTGCGCGCCAGTTCCTCGAGCGCCGGACCGTGGTAGCTCGGGAACAGTCCGTCGTGCGGCTCGGCGTCACGCAGGAGCTGACGTGCCAGGCTCACCTTGTGGATCTCGGTGGCACCGTCGGCCAGTCCCATGTGGTAGCTCTCGAACAGCCACTTGCCCAGCGGCAGTTCCTTGGACACACCGAGCGAACCGTGTAGTTGCACCGCCCGCGAGGTGACGTCGAGCAGCACCTTGGGCATGGCGGCCTTCACCGCGGCGATGTCCCTGATGACCTTGCGGTAGTCCTTGTACCGGTCGATGCGCCAGGCCGTGCGCAGCACGAGCAGACGGAACTGCTCGATCTGCAGCCACGAATCGGCGATCATCTCCTGCACCAGTTGCTGGTCACCGAGCCGCTTGCCGCGGGTGGTCCGCGACGACGCCCGCTCGAGCATCATGTCCAGCGAGGCACGCACGAGCCCGACCGTCCGCATCGCGTGGTGGATGCGGCCGCCGCCGAGACGGGTCTGGGCGACCTCGAAGCCCTGCCCGACTTCACCGAGGATGTGGTCCTTGGGGATACGCACGTCCGTCCAGCGGGTGTAGGCGTGCGTGCCGACCTCGTAGTCGTGGCCCCAGACACCGGTGTTCCGGACGATCTCCACTCCGGGGGTGTCGGCCGGGACGATGAACTGGGACAGCCGGCGGTGCGGCTCGGCGTCCGGGTCCGTCACCGCCATGATGATGTAGAACGACGCGAAGCGCGCGTTGCTGCCGAACCATTTCTCGCCGTTGATGACCCATTCGTCGCCGTCGAGGACCGCGGTGGTCTCGAATTCGACCGGGTTCGAACCGCCTTGCGGCTCGGTCATCGCGTAGCACGAGACGATCTCGTTCTCGATGAGCGGCTTCAGGTACCGCTCCTTGAGTTCGGGGGTGCCGTAGTGCGCGAGGATTTCGGTGTTGCCCGAGTCCGGTGCCTGTGCGCCGAAGACGATGGGACCCGAGTGGGTGCGTCCGACGATCTCGTTGAGCAGCGCGAGCTTGAGCTGACCGAAACCCTGGCCGCCCAGTTCGGGACCGAGGTGGGTGGCCCAGAGCCCTTGTTCGCGCACCTTGTCCTGGAGCGGCGGGATCAGCTTCTGCCGCAGCGGATCCTGCAGATCCCACGCGTGGGTGATCACCTGGTCCACGGGCTCGACCTCGGTGGTCACGAATTCCTCGGCCCAGTCGAGCACCTTCTGGTACTCGGGGTCGGTTTCGAATCCCCAGCTCATCTGCGGTTACCTTTCTCGAAAAGTCGTGCAGGTCGTGACTGTTCAGCGCATCGCCGTGCGGCCGCCGTCGACCGGGATGATCGCGCCGGTGGTGAAGGTCGAGCCCGGTCCGGCCAGGTACAGGGCCGCCCCGACGATCTCGTCGGGATTGCCGGCGCGTTCGAGCGGCAGCGCGTGGAAGCGTTCCGCGACGACGTCCATGTCCCAGGACTTGCTGATGTCGGTGAGGAACGGTCCGGCCATGATGGCGTTGATCCGCACCGTCGGTCCGTATTCCTGCGCGAAGCCCTTGGTCAGAATGTTCAGTCCCGCCTTGGCGGCCGCATAGGGCAGGTCCACGGTGGTGGGGCGCTCGGAGGCGATCGAGCTGATGTTGATCACGGTGCCTCCGCCTGCCGCGACCATCCTCGGTGCGACGAGGGTCGTCAGCCGGAACGCGCTCTTGAGGTTGACATCGAACACCTTGTCCCACAGTGCTTCGGAGATGTTCCCGAGCGAGTCGTACAGCGGTGACATACCTGCATTGTTCACGAGGATGTCGATCCTGCCGAACTCCGCATAGGTCCGCTCGACGAGTCCGTCCAGTGCATCCCAGTCACCGACGTGGCAGGCCACAGGCAGTGCCCGGCGCCCGGTGGTCTCGACGACCTCGGCGGCGAGTTTCTCGCAACTGTCGATCTTGCGGCTGACGATGACGGTGTCGGCACCCGCCCGTGCGAACGCCAGCACCATCTCGCGCCCCAGACCGCGGCTGCCGCCGGTGACGAGCGCGACCTTACCTTCCAGCGGAAGTGCCTGATCGGTCATCTTGTACCTCCTTCTCGGGCGAGATGCTCCCGCCGTGTTCACGTGCGCTGCCGTCGGCCACGAGGGGAACAACGGCCTTCCCCGTCGCGGTACCGCCGAGCATGCCGAGGAACGCGTCCCAGGCCCCCGCGACACCACCGGCGAATTCCGTATGGACGGGCCGGATCGCGCCCATCCGGATCCACGTCGCCATCTGCGACTCGAAGTCGTCGCGGGCGTCGAGATGGTCGCGGAGGAGGAATCCTTCCATCCGCGCGCGACGCCAGATCAGTTTGATCAGGTTGCTCGGCCCCGGCTGCGGAGCGTCCGCGTTGTAGATGCTGATCATCCCGCACAGCGCGATCCGCGCATGGTCGTTGATCACCCGGATGGCGGCCTCGAGGTGGTCGCCTCCGACGTTGTCGAAGTACACGTCCAGGCCGCTCGCGCCGACCTGGGCGAGCGCGTCCCGGAGCAGGTCCGTCACACGCCCCTCATGGTAGTCGAACGCCACATCTGCGCCCAGTTCCCGTGCCAGAGCGACCTTTTCGGCGGATCCGGCACTCGCAATCACGGTTGCCCCGCGCAGTTTCGCGATCTGGACGACGGTGGATCCGACCGCGCCGGCAGCCGAGGAGACGAATACGACATCGCCCGTCTCGATACGGGCGATCCGCTCCGCACCGATCCACGCCGTCATCCCGGGGATGCCCAGCAATCCGAGATGCGCGACCGGTGGCAGGTCGTCGTGAGCGACGATCCGGCACTCCGATGCGGGGACCAGGGCGTGCTCGCGCCAGCCGCGATCGTGCAGCACGAGCGCGCCGACCGGCACGGTGTCGTCGGCCGACGCGGTGACCCGGCCGACCGTGGGAGCGAGCATCGGCTCACCGATCGGATACGGCTCCGCGTACGTCGCCTCGCCGCCCATCCGGCCGCGCATGTACGGCTCGACCGACATGACCAGGTTCTCGACCCGCACGTGACCTGTGCCGGGAGCACCGACCACGACGTCGACGAGCTCGACGTCGGTGGTCTTCGGGCGGCCCTTGGGCCGTGACCGCAACAGCCACTCGCGACCGGCCACGGTGGTGGCAGTCGTGAGCGGGGCGCAGCCGATGTCGTTCGTCTCCACTGCTCGATTCCTCACTGCCGGTGTCGGATAGTAGTGCAGGGCACTCACTCACATTCGTTCGACGAGAAGCGCATTCGCCATCCCGCCGTGTTCGCACATGGTCTGCAGGCCGTAGCGTCCGCCGGTGCGTTCGAGCCTGCCGACCAATGTGGTGAGCAACCGGACGCCCGACGCGCCGATGGCATGCCCGAGCGCGATCGCACCACCGTCCGGGTTGACCCGTCCCGGGTCGGCGGCGAATTCACGGGACCACGCGAGCGGGACCGACGCGAACGCCTCGTTGACCTCGTACGCGTCGATCTCGTCGATCCGCAGCCCGGTACGGTCGAGGATCTTGCGGGTGGCGGGGATCGGGGCGGTGAGCATCATCAACGGGTCGTCGCCGGCGACGGCGAAGTCCACGAAGCGTGCACGGGGCGCGAGCCCGAGTTCGACGGCCTTGTCCTCGGACATGATCAGCGCGGCCGAAGCCGCATCGGTGAGCGGCGACGAGTTGCCCGGCGTGATCATCCAGTCCAGGCCGGGGAAACGGGCGTCGGCGGCGTCACTGCGGAAGGACGGGCGCAGACCGCCGAGGCTCTCGAGCGTCGTGGACGGGCGGACCGTCTCGTCCGTGACGTGCGGTCCGTTCGGGGTGGAAACGGGCACGATCTCCCGATCGAAGTGCCCGTCCGCGGCTGCCGCTGCCGCTCGCCGATGCGAGTCGTAGGCGTAGGCATCGACATCGTCGCGAGTGAGCTTCCAGTGCTGCGCAACGAGTTCGGCGGCGAGTCCTTGACCGATCCAGCCCTCCGGGTAGCGCGCACCGAGCGCGGTGCCGACCAGGTCCGCACCGATCGGCGCGGTTCCCATCGGAACTCGGCTCATCGATTCGACGCCGCACGCGATCACGATGTCGTACGCGCCGGCCTGCACGCCCTGTGCCGCGAAGTGCACGGCCTGCTGGCTCGAACCGCAGGCGCGGGTGACGGTGGTGGCGGGCACGGATTCGGGCAGGCCGGCCGCGAGGGCGGCGGACCGGGTGATGTTGCCGGCCTGTTCCGAGGCCTGGCTCACGCAGCCGCCGACGACGTCGTCGACGAGCGCCGGGTCGAAGTCGTTGCGCGCCATCAGTCCCCGGAGCACATCGGCGAGCAGGTCGATCGGGTGCACGCCGGACAGTGCACCACCGGCCTTGCCGCGGCCGGATCCGGATCGCACGAGGTCGACGATCACGGCTGTTCGCATGTGGTTCTCCGATCGGAAGACTTCGGAATTGTGGGGTTTCAGGCAGACTCGGGCAGCGTGAGTCTCGAGACCAGGTCGCGACGCACGAGCTTGCCCGTGGGTGTCTTGGGGAGTTCGTCGACGAACACGACGTCGTCGGGGGTGCGCGAGCCGCGCAGGCGCTCGCGGCACCACGCACGCACGGCTTCGGGATCGGCGTGATCGTCGCGGGCGGGCACGATGACGGCGCAGATCCGTTCGCCCCACTCGTCGTCGGGGAGGCCGATCACCGCGACCTCGCGCACGTCGTCGTGGCGGACCAGGACGTCCTCGATCTCGGCGGGTGCGACGTTCTCGCCACCTCGGATGATGGTGTCGTCGGCGCGGCCCCCGATGTAGAGGAATCCGTCCTCGATCCGGGCGCGGTCGCGGGTGGGAAACCAGCCGTCGGCGTCGAGGGCGGATCCCTTGCCCATGTATTCGCCGCTGACCTGGGCGCCGCGAACCCACAGCAGGCCGGTCTCGCCGTCGGCGAGCACGGTCACGTCGTCCTCGTCGCGGATCTGGGCCTCCATCCCGGGCACGATCCGGCCGACCGACGACAGGCGCCCGCGCAGTGCCGGATCGGCGAGCGCCTCGCGGTGGTCGTCGGGTCCGAGTACCGCGATGGTGGAGCTGGTCTCGGTCAGTCCGTAGGCGTTGACGAATCCGGTGTCGGGGAACGCCACGAGCGCCTTCTCGAGGACGGGCTGCGGCATCCGGGCACCTCCGTACGCGAGCGACGCGAGGGCCGGGGTGCCGGCGGGGGCACCGTCGAGGTGCTCGACGACGCGGGCGAGCATGGTGGGTACGACCATCGCGCTGGTGACGCCTTCGGTGCGGACGAGCTCGAGCCACGACTGCGGCGTGAAGTCCGGCAGGTACACCATTCGGCGGCCCGCGTAGACGTTGCTCAGCACCGCTCCCATTCCGGCGATGTGGTACGGCGGCGTACTCACGAGCGTGGCGTGTTCCGCGGTGGCCGAACCGAATTCGACGGTGTTGAAGAGATACGACGTGAGGTGGTGATGTCGCAGCAGCACGCCCTTGGGTGCGGAGGTGGTGCCCGAGGTGAACAGCACGACGGCGGTCGCGTCGTCGGGGGTGGGTTCGCACTCGGCCGGTTCTGCCGCGCCTGCGGCTTCGAGGAACTGCTCGCCGGGCAGGACGGTGTCGGCCGCGCCGGTGAGCTTGTCGAGGTAGGCGGGGTCCGCGACGATCAGCGGCCGGTCGAGCTGCGCGACGAGGTCGCGGAGCTGATCGGTCGCGAGGCGGTAGTTCAGCGGTGCGATGGGGATCCCCGCGCGGGCGGCCGAGAAGGTGAGGACGGGCAGGATCGGACCGTTGACACCGACGAAGACCACGTGGCGGGCGCCGTGCTCGCGCAGCACCGTCGCGCCCCGCGCGGTCGTGTCCACGAGCTGCTGATAGGTCGTGCCCGAGTCGCGGCGGCCGATCGCGATCCGATCGGGCTCGACCGAGGCCGCCATGTCCAGAACCATTTCGATACCCATTGCACCACCTGGAGAAGAACGATCGCGTCAGTTCGAGAGCGTGGTCGCGAGGGCGCTCACGCCTGCGCACGATTCGAATCGTCGAGGGGACGAGTCACCGTGCGCTTCCCTCGAACTGTAACAACGATGCGACTCAATGTGAAGCAAATCATGACAATAGTTGCCACCAATGTGTACAGTGCCGTCAGCGAGTGTCGCGGATCACTGCGCCGCGCACCGCCCGGCCGACGAACGTAGACAGAAGGTAGCCCGATGAACGATCGGAACATGGTGGACATCGACGTGCTGACGTCCTGGCTGGACCACAACGACGTGGGCGACGGGCCGGTCACCGATGTGCTCCCCCTGACCGGCGGAACCCAGAACATCCTGGTCCGATTCACCCGTGCCGGGCAGAGCTACGTGTTCCGGCGGCCGCCGCTGCACAAGCGCAGCGACAGCGACGAGACGATGCGGCGTGAGGCACACGTCCTGCGCGCCCTCGCCGGCAGCGATGTCCCGCACCCTCGCCTGGTCGCCTCGTGCGAGGACCTCGACGTCATGGGATGCTTCTTCTTCGTCATGGAATCCGTCGACGGATTCACCGCCACCACCGAGATACCCGAGCCGCACGTGTCGTCGCCGCAGCTGCAGCACGCCATGGGGCTGTCGATGGTCGACGCGGTCGCCGCTCTCGGACGTCTCGACCCGGTTCGACTCGGCGCCGACCAGGTTGCCCGCGCCGACGGGTGGATCGAGCGCCAGGTGGGCCGGTGGCGCAGGCAACTCGAGTCGTACCACGACCTCGACGGCTGGTCGGGTCCCGACCTGAACGGCGTGGAGGAAATCGGAGCGTGGCTGGATGCGAACCGGCCGGCCGAATGGTCCAAGGGAATCATCCACGGCGACTACCACTTCGGGAACGCGATGTTCCGGCGCGACACCGCGGAGGTGGCCGCCGTCGTCGACTGGGAACTCGCGACCGTCGGCGACCCACTGCTCGACCTCGGTCACCTGCTGGCGACCTGGCCGAACCCCGACGAGACCCGCACGGTCGGGCTCGCACACCGGATCGACGGCCTGCCCGGCCGCGACGAACTGATCGCACGCTACGGCAGCATCTCGGGCCGCGACATGACCGGATTCGACTGGTACCAGGTCCTCGCGTGCTACCGGCTCGCGATCATCCTCGAGGGAACGCACGCCCGAGCATGCGCCGGCAAAGCGGATGCCGCGCTCGGACAGCGCTTCCACGGTGTCTCCCAATCACTTCTCGATCAGGCGCTCGCGCTCGTCTCGATCTCCACGCAGTCCGTCTGAACCCGCCGCAGAAAGGCTCGACCCGCATGACCGATCCCCGCACCGCCACCGAATACAAGTACCTGCAGTACGAGACCCACGACGAGGGCACCATCGCCCGCATCGTCCTCGACCGCGTGAAGTACCGCAATGCCCAGAACCGGGGCCTGCTCGTCGAACTCGACGAGGCGTTCGCGCGTGCCGAGGCCGACGACACCGTCCGCGTCGTGATCCTCGCCGGCAACGGACCGGTGTTCTCCTCCGGCCACGACCTCGGCAGCCCCGACTATCTCGCAGAGCGAGGCCCCGGCCCGGACCAGCACTGGTCCTACACGTGCACCGGCGGCACCAAGGACGCGGTCGAATCCCGATTCCACCAGGAGTGGCACTACTTCTACGACAACACCCGCCGTTGGCGGAACCTGCGCAAGATCACCGTCGCCGAGGTCCACGGCAACGTCTTCTCCGCCGCGCTCATGCTCACCTGGGCATGCGATCTGATCGTCGCCGCCGAGGGCACCCAGTTCGCCGATGTCGTCGCCACCCGCCTGGGCATGTGCGGCGTCGAGTACTTCGGCCACCCCTGGGAGTTCGGTCCGCGCAAGGCGAAGGAGCTGCTGCTGACCGGCGACAGCCTCGATGCCGAGGACGCACGCGCACTCGGCATGGTCAGCAAGGTCTTCCCCGCGGACACCCTGACCGAGAACACGCTCGCGTTCGCCCGCCGTATCGCGCAGGTCCCGTCGATGGCGGCCCTGCTGGTCAAGGAATCGGTCAACCAGAGCCAGGACGCCATGGGCTTCTCCTCCGCTCTCGACGCGTGTTTCACCATCCACCAGCTCAACCACGCCCAGTGGACGCACCTGTCCGGCGGCAAGACCGTGGTGGGCACTCCCGAACTGGGCCTGCCCGACTGGAAGACCGCTCCCCCGATCACCCGGGCGGACCCGCACCGGCCCTGATCGCACCCACGGGACGGGCCGGAAAGCCATCGGCTTTCCGGCCCGTTTCGCCGTGTACAGGTCAGGACGGACGATGGTCGAGCAGCACCTCGTCGAACAGGGTGTCGACGAACGCGGTCACGTCCAGCTTCTCCGGCGAATACCACTGCGCGAATCCCGCATAGTCCACCGCGTTCTCGTATCCGAGGCCGGTCACCGTCGACTTCCACTGCTCGGCGGACTGCCGGGAACGTTCGACGAACTCCGCTCCACCCGGGGCATTCTCCTCGAGATCGGCGAGGATGACCTCGTTCTGCGCGCGCAGCGCGTCCCGCGCGTCGTCGGCGAAACCACCTGCGGTGCCGCCACGCTCGGCAATCGTCGCGGATGCGGCGACCGTGCCCTCCCAGATCTTGTTCAGGCTGCCCTCGACGAACACGTCGAGCCGGTCCCAGAGCAGCTGCTGCGCGACCAGCGGCAGCGCGTCCCAGGTGCTCGCGCTCATCGCGAGCGCACCCGAGGTGTTGGCGAAACCGGCGTCGGCGTCGATCACCGCGTTCGGTGCGATGTCCATGATTCCCGCGATCATTCCGGCCGTCAGTGTCGTTGCGGCGCAGGCCGCGACACCGCGCTGCAGGCTCTCGAAGTACTCGGTGTAGCCGATGGACACCGGATTCGCGCCGAGCGCGGACACCTGACCGCCGAGCGTCGCCGATCCGGATGCGATGGACTGGCCCTTCAGATCGTTCAGGGTTGCCCGCTGCTGCGAACAGATCAGCGCGATCGAACCGGAGTTGAACGAGGGCAGCAGCATCTTCAGCCCGTGGTCCTCGAATTCGGCCACGATCTCCGGGGTGTCGAACGCCACGTCGACCGGCCAGGCGTTGGAGGACAGGCTGCCGACGATCACGCTGTTGTCCGACAGCACGCTCGCGGTGTTCAGCGCCGCGGTCGCGGGATACTCCTTCGGCTCGTACGGTGCCATCACCTGCGCGATGTCGAGCCGGCCGTCCTCGATCGCATTGTCGGCGTCCGTCGGGGCCGCGACTCCGTTGGAGTACACGATGTCGAACGTGACTTTGCCGCCCGACCATTCGGAGACCGCGCCGGCGTAGTTCTCGATGTGCTGGCCACCGGAGGCCCCCTTCGCGGCCGGGGACTGGACGTGCAGCACGATCGGTTCCACGTCCTCGAACGCAGCCCGGTAGTCCTCCATGCTCGCGCCGTGGTCGACGCCGGCTCCGCCGGACTGTGCACCGCCCGCGGACTGCGCGCACGAGGCGAGGATCAATGCCGCCGCGGTCGCGGCGGCCACCGCCGCCGCACCCCGTGCCGTTGTCCGTGATGTCATTGCTGTTCCTTCCGGTTGTCGTCCCCGACCGTATTTCGGCGTTCCTCGGTTCAGTTCGCCGTGGGCACCGTCAATCCCCTGCGTCCCAGCTCGGGCAGGACCTTCGCCGCGAACAATTCGAGGCTGCGCCAGCCGACCTCCGGGGCGAGACCACCCATGAGCGGCTGGAACATCAGTTCCGAGTCGTCACCGCGTTCGACTGCGAATTCGACGCACTGCTCCGGAGTGACGACGACGAACTGCGACTGTCGCTTCAGTTCGTCGAGGGTCTCGACGAACGGGTAGCCGGTCGTACCGACGCCGCGCTCCTTCGCCCACTGCGCATTCGCGTTCGTCGTGTACATCAGGTGCGGGGCGAGGACCGGCCAGTCCCGCTCCGGATCGTCGGTGACGTGGAGGAACAGCGGTCCGGCCGACGCCGGGCGCGGGGGAATCGGAAGACCGAGCCGTTCGCGTTCGGCATCGTAGAGCGCATACAGCCGCTCCTTCTCGGATCCGGCCGGCATGTAGTTGTCGCCCAGGCGCGCCGCGCGCAGTGCCGACGCATCCGCCGATCCGCCGATGTAGATCGGCGGACGGTCCGGTCCCACCGGCGTCGGGCGTACCCGCACCGTCGTGCCCCGGAACTCGAAGGGCTCACCGGTCCACGCTTTGTCGAGGGTGTCGACGATCTCCTCGAGGATCCTGACCCGGCGCTTCATCGGGACGTCGAACATCGCGAATTCGTCGGGCCGGTAACCGATCCCCATCGTCATCTCGACGCGACCGCCACCGCCCACGAGGTCGAGAGTGGCCAGGTCCTCGGCCAGACGCAACGGGTGGTGCAGAACTGCGACGAGCGCCGAGAAGTGCACGTGGATGCGCTCGGTGCGCCCGAGCATCGCGGCGCCGAGAATCATCGGGGACGCGCAGTATCCGTCCTCGGCGCCGTGATGCTCGGCCAGGTAGATCGTGTCGAATCCGGCCGTGTCGGCCCAGCCGGCTTGTTCCACCGCTGCGAGATACAGTTCGGGGGCTGGTGCCCCGACCGCGGGGGCACGCATGTCGTATCGGAGCGAAAATCTCATGTCTGTGCGCTTTCTCGTGTGATCCGCTCCTGCGCGATCGTGAAGGTCGGCAGGGTGTGGGTGGGCAGGACGGTCGGCGACAGCACCACCGGCTGCCCGATCACGGGATCGTCGGCGCCGGGGCCGACCAGGTTGGTGACGAGCCGGACACCGGGCGCGTCGTCGATGTCGACCAGCGCGACGACGTACGGCACCGGCGAGCCGGACGGCAGGAACGCGCGGTGGACGCGGCTGAAGGTGTGGATCACACCGGTCCCCGAGACCGGGTGCCACTGCGGCTCGGAGGCGGTGCCGCACGGGCACGCCGGACCCGGATACCAGTGCCAGCGTCCACAGTCCGGGCAACGCGGGAAGGCGAGTTCACCGCGAGCGGTCGCGTCCCAGAACGGCTGCAGTTCGGCCGGGCCCGTCGGTGGTGCGTAGTCCGGTACCCCGGCGTGCGTTTCGGTGGGTGTGTCGGTCACGGTGTCACCGGTCCTCGGTCAGGATCAGGGTCGAGTGCTCGCCGCCGGCGAGCGCCGCGACCAGGGCGGTGGCCGCACCCTCGACCTGTGCCGCACCCCGGGTGCCGCGCAGTTGCCGGACGGCTTCGATCACGTGGACGATGCCGGGAATGTACGCGTAGGCGAGGTGCCCACCGTGAGTGTTCACGGGCAACCGGCCGCCGGGACGCGTGGGACCGGCGTCGTGGAATGCGAAGGCCTCCCCCTTGCCACAGAACCCGAGATCCTCGAACTGGATGGCCTGGGAGATCGAGAAACAGTCGTAGATCTCGGCGACGTCGATGTCCGCCGGACCCAGTCCCGCCTCGGCGAAGGCGCGCGGACCCGACACCGCGGAGCCGAACGAGCACAGGTCCTCGTTCTGACTGAAGAACGACGTCATCGGGGGACCCACCGCGACGGTGGACGACCCGGCGACGACGACCGGCGCGCCCGGCAGATCCCGGGCCCGCTCGACCGTGGTGACGACGACTGCGCCGGCACCGTCGGTGATCAGACAGCAGTCGGCCGCGCGCAGGGGCTCGGCGATCATCGGGGATTCGAGATACTGCCGAGCACTCAACGGTGCCGGCCGCTGGGCGCCCGGTGTCAGCGACGCCCACGCCCGGTTGGACACCGCGACCGAGCCCAGGTCGTCGGGATCGACGCCGTAGATGTGGCAATACCGTTGCGCCCACGCCGCGAAGTACACCGGCTGCCCGTACCAGCCGAAGGGCATCTCGTAGCTCGCCTTGACCGGGTCCTGAGCGTGGAATCCGTAGGGTCCACCGGGTTTCGACCCGGCATAGCCGTAGTACACGAGCACGGTCGTCGCCCGTCCCGATTCGACTGCTGAGCGGGCGATCTCGACTGCAGCGAGCGGCCCGGCGCCTGCCGGGATGCCCG
The DNA here is from genome assembly GCF_053589135.1 of Rhodococcus sp. NPDC003382. Lineage (NCBI taxonomy): Bacteria > Bacillati > Actinomycetota > Actinomycetes > Mycobacteriales > Nocardiaceae > Rhodococcus > Rhodococcus sp. NPDC003382. Next base: position 5,580 of record NZ_JBSFRH010000079.1, on the reverse strand, counting down.
GCGCGCCGGTGAACGTGCGCGTGACACCCAGCGCTGCGCAGACGTCGTCGGCACCGGGATGGGCGGCCGCAGCCACAATGCCGTCGACGTCGGCGGGCGCGATTCCCGCGTCGGCGAGGGCGGCCCGGCACGCGTCGGTCACCAGATGCGCGATCGGCCGGTCGAGGGACCGTCCGAAAGCGGACTCGCCGACGCCTGCGATCGCGGCCGGCGTCATGCGCGCAGCCCGCGCCACGCCGTCGTCCCGCCGTCGACGGGTACGACGATGCCGGTGAGGAACGAGGCGTCGTCGGATGCCAGGAACGCGACGACCTTCGCGATCTCGCTGCTCGTCCCGAAACGCGGGATGAGGTGGGCACCGACCATCGAACGCTGCCGGGTCTCGCGGATCTCGGGGCTCTGCGCGGCGTCGAGGTACGCCTCGCTCATGGGAGTGGCGATGGATCCCGGCGCGAATGCGTTGACTCGGACGTCCGGGGACAGCGCGATCGCGGCGGTGCGGGTCAGCTGGATGACCGCGGCCTTGCTCGACGGGTACGCGGTGCTCACGTAGCCGACCATGCCGGCGACCGAGGCGGCGTTGATCACCGACGGTCCGCGCCCGGAGGCCCGCAGATGGGGTGCGGCGAGCTTGGTGGCCAGCCACACCGACTTGACATTGATGGCGTACACCTTGTCCCACACGTCCTCGGGGAGTTCCTCGAACGTCGTGTTCTCGGTGAACGCGTTCTCCATGACACCCGCATTGTTGACGAGCGTGTCGAGGCCGCCACCGGCTTCGACGGCCGTCTCGATCATCTCGGCGACCTGCGCGCTGTCGGCGAGGTCCACGCCGATCGCACGGGCCCGCACACCGAGGGCCTCGATCTCCGCGACCGCGTCGGCGGCGCCGTCGACGTTGCGGTCGGCGACGCTCACGAACTCGGCGCCCTGACGGGCCGCCTCGACGGCGATTTCGCGCCCCATGCCCTGCGCGGCACCGGTCACCAGAATTCTCTTACCCGTCAACATGCGTGGAACTTCCTCTCCGTCGGTGGACGCCGACGCTGTGTCACCGTCGGCCGATGCCGACGTGGTGTGTCGGTCACGCCCGGCCGGGCGAGACGGTGATGCGTCCGGCTTCGAGCAGCGTCATCGGCCGCTCGTACCGTCCGGTGGTGTAGGGCGAGGCACCCGATATTCCGGTCATGCCGGCGTCGACCGGCAGCGTCACGCCGGTCACATAGGCCGCGGCGTCGCTCGCGAGGTACAGGACACCCGCCGCGACGTCTCCCGGGGTCAGCGGGCGGTCCATGAGTGCGCTCGCGCCGAGCGCGGCGTTCGCTCCGGCGAGGTCGCCGGCGTCACCGGCCACGACGGTCGCGGTCATCGGTGAGACGACCGCGCCCGGCACGATGGTGTTGACCCGGATGTTGTACGGCCTCAGTTCCGCGGCAACGGATTTCGACAGCCCGATCACCGCGGACTTGGCGGCGCTGTACACGTGGGGTCCCACCCCGCCGAGGAGACCGGCGGGGCTGGAGGTCGAGATGATGACGCCCGATCGGTTCGGCTTCATCACGCGGGCAGCATGTTTGAGCCCGCACAGCACGCCCCGCAGGTTCACCGCGAGGGTCAGGTCGGCGTCCGCCAGCGGAGTGCGGTCGATGGGGCCGAGCGTGCCCATCACTCCGGCGTTGTTGAACATCAGGTCGAGTCGGCCGAAGTCTGCGACGGCCCGGTCGACGGCGGCCGCGACGTCGTCCTCGACGGTGACGTCGGTGTGCGCGAATCGGCTTCGCTCGCCGAGTTCGTCGCACAGGGCGCGACCCGGTTCGTCCTGCAGGTCCGCGACGACGACCGATGCACCTTCGGCGTGCAGGGCGCGGACCACCGCTTCCCCGATTCCGCTCGCGCCTCCGGTCACCACCGCGACGCGGCCTTCGAACCGTCCCATGATCGCTACTCCTCGCCTCGATCGGGGAACTCCCCGAGGGTCAGATCACTTATAATTGTGAACATAATCTATGTCACAATTTGTCGGAGGACAACCGAACCGGCGATGGAGGAACCGTGAACCCGGAAGACCGACTGCTGGAGACGATCACCGCGCTCGGCGCACGGATCGACGCCCTGGAGGCCGAACGCGCCGCATCCGGCCTGATGCACCGCTACGCCGCGGCACTCGACGAGCCCGACCCGGACGAGCTCGCACGACTGTTCACCGCCGACGGCACCCTCGACACGACCCGCGCCTCCTACCGCGGACACGACGAGATCGCCGGGTTCTTCCGAGCCGCCCGCGCGGCCGACGACTCCGACAAGCGGCACTTCCTGTGCCAGCCCGACGTGCGGTCCACCGGCGACGGCCGGGTCGCACTGGACTGCTACTTCTCCTACATCGCACGCGGCACCGACTCGGCGCTGGGCTGGGGCACCTACGGGGCGGTGTGCCGCGTCGAATCCGGTGTCGCCGCGTTCGACTCGCTGCGCATCGCCGTCCACCACGGCACCGACCTCGGACGCGGCTGGCGGCGCTGAATCGGGAAGAGCCGGTGCGGGAGCGGTCGAACATCCGCCCCCGCACCGATGCCTGTGCCGGAGACTCAGGATTGCGTGAAGGTGATCGCGTATTCGGGGCACGCCCCGGCCGCGTCCTGCGCCTGCCCGGTCAGCTCCGCCGGGACATCGAGATCCTGCCCGGCCTCGGCGACGAAGCCCTGCTCGTCGTCGGACAGCAGATCCGGCGCGACCGCGTAACAGCGGCCGTGGCCCATGCACTTTCCTTGCGCGATAGACAGTGTCATCTCAGACATCCCATTCCAGTTCGAGGTCCTTGAGGGTCAGCTGCGAGCCCCTCTCGATCAGCTCGGCACCTTCCTTGATCCGGTAGTGCGGGATCACCTTGTGCCATTCCTCGAGCACCACCGCGAGTTCGAGCCGGGCCAGGTGCATGCCGAGGCAGCGGTGCGGTCCGGCGCCGAACGCCAGGTGCTGGTTCAGTCCCGGCCGTCCCAGGACGAAGCGGTCCGGGTCCTCGTACTTTCGCGGATCGCGGTTGGCCGAACCGATTCCGAGCCAGATCACGTCTTTGGGCGCCATCTCGAGGCCGCGGAATTCGTCGGCCTCCTGCACTTCGCGGCCGGCCTGGATCACCAGCGGATACATGCGGATGAACTCTTCGACGGCGTCGCGGGTCCGTTCCGGCTCCTCGATGAGCATCGCCCGGTCCGCGTCGTTGCGGGCGAGGTGCGCGAAGATGTATCCGAGCGCCGAGCGTGTCGTGTCGAGACCGGCGAGCATGATCGACAGGCAGGTGGTGAGAATCGTGTCGTTCGACAGCGGTTCGCCGTCGAGTTCGGCCTGAACGAGCCGAGTGACCATGTCCTCCGCCGGATCACGCGGATTCGCCCGGCGCTCGTCGACCGCCTCCTGGAAATACGCGAGGATTTTCGCCTTCGGTACCGCGGCGCCGTCCAGGTCTCCCTGGAGCATGCATCCGAACATCTCTTCGGTCCAGGGCAGGAAGAAGTCGCCGTCCTCGACCGGCAACCCCATCAGGATCAGGAACAGATCCGTCGGGTAACGGATCGCGAACTCGGCGACGAAGTTGCAGTGACCCTGCGGCGCGAGTTCCTCGAGCAGTTCGACGCAGCGCGAGTGAGCAAGATCCTCCATGCGGCGCACCGCCGCCGGTGAGAAGAACGGATTGAGGATGCGGCGGAACTTCTGGTGCTCCTCACCGTTGAGATCCTGCGGAAGCAGCTCGACCGTGCTACCGGGGAACAGCGCGGTACGGACCGAAGTCGTCCAGTTGGTGTGGTTCTGGAATCCCGCCAGTACGTCCTCGTACCGGGTGAGCATCCAGAATCCGCGTTCGGTGGTGTCGTTGAAGTGGAACCGCTCCGCCTCACGCTCGCGGTCGAGAAGCGCGTAGTGGCCGTAGATCTCGCTTTCGCGGGTGTAGTCGGTGTGACTGACGGGACATCCCGATCGGGGCGTCATCGCTTTACTCCTTGTTCCGTGGTGGCGGTCAGGACGGACGGTGGGGAAGGAAGATCGTCTCGTAGACCTTCGTGCTGTAGTCGCTCAGATCGACGGACTCCGGCGTGTACCAGGCGGCGAAGTCGTCGTACGAGACGTCCTCGTAGCCGAGATCACCGATGACCGACTCCCATTCGGCGGTCGCGCTGCCGATGCGCTCGACGAACGCGTCGCCGTCCTCGAACGCGGGGTTGGTGCGTTGTGCATCGAGAAGCTTCGTGTTCTCCGCGTCGAGTGCGGCCCGCGCGTCGTCTGCGTACGGACGAACCGAGCCACCGGCCGCCAGTACGGCTTTCATTCCTTCTGCGGTGTTGGGCAGGATCTTGTCCTCGATGTTGGACTCGAGATACACGGTGAGGCTGTCCCACAGCAACTGCTGCGCCACCAGGGGCAGCGAATCCCATGCCTGACTGCTCATCGCCATGCCACCCCACCCGACCGCGACGCCGGCGTCGGGGTCGATGACCACCTGCGGGGTCTGGCCGAGGAAGCCGCCGAGCATGCCGACGGTGAAGGACGTGACGGAGCAGTCCGCGATACCGCGCTGCAGCGCCTCGAACAGCTCCGTGTAGGCGATCGACACGGGGTTCGCGCCGAGCGCCGACACCTCGGCGGTGATCGAACGGCCCGATGCCGTGACCTGCGCCCCGTGCAGAGCCGCGAGATCGCGTCGATCCTTGGCGCAGAAGAGCCCGTTGGATCCCGAATTGTATTCGGGAAGAAGAAGTTTCATACCTTTGTCCTCGTACTCGGCGAGGATCTCGGGCGTCTCGAACGCGACCTGGTTGGCCCAGGCGTTGGACTGCAGCGCCCCGTGCAGGGGTGTCTGGACGGACACGAAGCTCGAGTCGGTCAGCGCGGTGCTGGCAGGATATTCGGCGGGCTCGTACTGCGGAATGATGTGTCCCAGGTCCAGACGGCCGTCGACCAGCGCATTGTCGATCTCGGCCGGCGGCGCCACCGCATTCGAGTAGGCCACGTCGAAGGTGATCTTGCCGCCGGACCATTCGGTCACGGTGTCGAGGTACTTCTCGACGGGCACTCCCGTGGGCGACCCCTTGGGCGCGGGCGACTGTGTGTGCAGGACAATCGGTTCGACGTCGGCGAACGCGGCGACGTAGTCCTCCTTGGTGGCGCCGTAGGCGAGCCCGTCCCCGCCCTCAGCGCCGGTGGCGGAGGACGACTCGGCGCATCCTGCCAATACCGCCCCGGCGAGACACATTGCGGCGACTGCGCCGACAGTCCTCGGCCACGCGTTCCGCGAAGTTGACATGCACTGCTCTCCGTTCCTCGGGAATCCCTGGAGCACATCACAGAGTCGTGATCCAAATCACGATTATCATGCGCATGATAAAAGAGATTGTCAACAGTTGACCGGGGAAAAGGTCCGCAACACAACAGAACTGGGACGATGCCCGGAACACGGAACGGCGGGGGGGCCGGTGAGGTGGGCCCCCCCGACGGGGGAAGCGGAGTGGGAGAAACGGGGAGGGGGGGGGTGCCCCCCCCCGACGGGGTAGGGAGAGCGGGGGGGGGGGGGAGGGGGGTAAGCGGCGG
>NZ_JBSFRH010000078.1:0-20217 GCF_053589135.1 Rhodococcus sp. NPDC003382 | reverse complement strand
CACTACTAACCCCTCCCGCCCCCCCCCCACCCGGTGCCCTTGGGGCGCGCACCCCCCCCAAAAACCCCACACGGGCGGGCGGCGGTGGCGCGGATGGTCGCGGGCAGGTGGATCGGGCCGGAGTCGCCGTTGTGCTCCCCGACCGTGCGGCCGATCGTGGTGCGCGCCCGCGATCTGCGCCCCGCCGCTCCGCGATCGGTCCGGTCCGCGGCCAGCAGGCGGGCACGATAGGGCTCGGCGGGAGCCGTCACCGTCGTCTCCGCAGGCCGACCGGGGGAATCCGGTGCGGCGGCGTCCGAACCCTCGCAACCACCGCTCGGATCGTCGTCGGGATCGTCGGGTCCGCCGTCCTCGTCGGCGAGGAGGTCGTCGAGCAGCCGGTCGTCCATCCCGGGGGAGTCGAACGGGTTGCGGCGACGCCGGTGCGGCAGCGCGAGTTTCGCCGCGACCGCGATGTCCTCGCGGGTCACCTCGTCACGCCCGCACCACGCGGCGTGCGCGACCGCGGCCTTCGCGGTCACCAGGTCGGCGCGCATCCCGTCGACGTCGAACGCCGCGCACACCTCGGCGATCGCGACGAGCGCGGCATCGGGCAGGAGCACGCGCGGGAGCCGGAGCCGGGCATCGGCGATGCGACGCGACAACGCGGCCTCGGCGTCGGACCACTTTGCGACGAATCCGTCCGGGTCGGCATCGAACGCCAGGCGACGCCGGACGATCTCCGCACGGTGCACGGGATCACGCGGCGCCGCGACCTCGACGGTGAGCCCGAACCGGTCCAGCAGCTGCGGCCGGAGTTCACCCTCCTCCGGGTTCATCGTCCCCACCAGGACGAATCGGGCCGCGTGCGTGACCGAGACGCCGTCACGCTCGACCGTCGAACGGCCCATCGCGGCGGCATCGAGCAGCAGATCGACGAGATGGTCGTGCAGCAGATTCACCTCGTCGACGTAGAGCACGCCGCGGTGCGCGAGCGCGAGCAGTCCGGGCTCGTATTCCGCGGTCCCCTCGGCCAGCGCCTTGCCCAGGTGCAGCGACCCGGTGACCCGGTCCTCGGTGGCGCCGACCGGCAGTTCCACGAGCCGGGCCGGGCGGGTGTGCGCGGCGGCACCGGCGGGGTGCGGGCCGTCGACGCAGGCCGGATCCGGGGCGTCCGGATCGCACCCGAAACGGCAGCCAGTGACCACGGTGACCTGCGGCAACAGTGCCGCCTGCGCCCGCACCATCGTCGATTTCGCGGTGCCCTTCTCGCCGCGCACCAGCACCCCGCCGATCGCCGGCGAGACGGCACACAGGGTCAAGGCCAGCGCCAGGTCGTCGGAGCCGACGACGGCGCTGAACGGATACACGTGCACAAGATCCTCCACAGGCTCCCGCTGGGACGTTCTGTCCGGCAGCCGAATCGAGGCCGGTATTCGGACTTCCCGGTCGAGCGCCGTGCGATCGCCTTCCCGGACCGACGGTCCAGTGGCTGCGCTTTCGCGCGTGATCGACGACTCCCGGGTCACCGCAGCGGGCCTGTGCCGGATTCACACCGGCTTCCCGATTATCCCCTGTGAAGGGGCACCTCGATTGTCACTACCGCCGCCGAGTGTAGCCGGAGAGTCTCGGTTATGGTTCACCGCCATGGGTTCCTCGATCACCGTCGTCGGCGTCGGTGCGGACGGCTGGGGCAGCATCACCTCCGAAGGGCAGGCGCAGGTGCTGCAGGCCGACGTGCTCATCGGCGGACGCCGGCACCTCGCACTGCTGCCGGACACGCCCGCTCTCCGGGAGCCGTGGCCGTCGCCGCTGCTCGCCGGTCTCGACGACCTGCTGGCGCGGCACGCCGGGAGCGACGTCGTCGTGGTCGCGTCCGGTGACCCGATGGTGTCGGGCATCGGCACCACGCTGATCCGCCGACTCGGATCCGGTGCCGTGCGGGTGATCCCGACGGTATCCTCCGTTGCGTTGGCCAGGGCCCGGATGGGTTGGGCCGCAGAGGATTGCGACACCGTCACCCTGGTGGGCCGCCACGTCGGTACATTGCGCCGCTATCTGACACGCGACCGCCGCCTCGTCGTATTGACCTCCGACGCCTCCGGTCCGGCGGAGGTGGCGCGACTGCTCGTCGACGCCGGTTTCGCAGACGCCCGCGTCACCGTGCTCGCAAACCTCGGACACCCCACCGACGAAACGCGCCGCGACGGGCGGGCCTCCGAGTTCGTCGACATGCCGGCCGCCGACCTGAACCTGCTGTGCATCGAATGTTGCGGAGCTGAAGGGCTTTCGACTACGCCGGGTCTGCCCGACGACTGTTTCGAGCACGACGGGCAACTCAGCAAACGTCCGATCCGCGTCGCGGCGGTGTGCGCGCTGGCCCCGAAGCCGGGTCAGCTGCTGTGGGACGTCGGGGCCGGTGCCGGGTCGGTGGGCATCGAGTGGGCCCGCACCGATCCGCGCTGCCGCACCGTCGCGCTCGAGCACAACGACGCCCGCGCCGACGCAATCGAACGCAACGCCGCCCGGCTCGGCGTCCCGACCGCGGTGCAGGTCGTGCGTGGTGCCGCCCCCGCGGCGCTGACCGGACTCGAGACGCCCGACGCGATCTTCGTCGGCGGCGGAGGCAGCCGGCCGGGAGTGCTCGACACCTGCTGGGATGCGCTGCGCCCCGGTGGCCGCCTCGTCGCGCACGCGGTGACGCTGGAGACCGAGGCGGTGCTGGTCGAGTGGTGGAAGCGCCGCGGGGGAGAACTCACGCGGCTGTCGGTCGAACACGCCGCCGCGATCGGAACGTTCACCGGCTGGCAGGCGCTGCGTCCGGTGGTGCAGTGGAGTGTCGTGAAAGGTGAAAAATGACAGTACATTTCGTGGGATCCGGCCCGGGTGCCGCCGACCTGCTGACGCTGCGGGCGGTTGCCCTGCTGCGCGAGGCGCCGACGGTGCTGTACGCGGGCACCTACCTGGACGAGGAGGTGCTGTCGCACTGCGCGGCCGGCGCCGAGCTGATCGACACCCGGAACCTCGATCTCGACGAGATCACCGCGCATCTCGTCGATGCGCACCGACGCGGACTCGACGCCGTGCGGCTGTGTTCCGGTGACCCGTCGCTGTATTCGGCGCTCACCGAACAGACCCGGCGACTCGACGCCGCGGGTGTGCCCTGGGACGTCACACCGGGGGTACCCGCGTACGCCGCGGCCGCCGCAACCCTCGGAACCGAACTGACCGTGCCCGAACTCGCGCAGACCGTCGTGCTCACCCGCACGCAGGCCCGCTCCACCAAGATGCCCGACACCGAGGCGCTCGCGAAGGTCGCGGGGATTCACGCGAGTCTCGTTCTGCACCTGGCGATCACGCGGATCCGCATGCTCGCGGAGGAGTTGAGCGCAGAATACGGGGCGGACTGCCCGGCCGCGGTCGTGGCGTTCGCGTCCCGGCCGAATCAGGTGGTGCTGCGCGGCACGCTCGCCGACATCGCCGATCTCGTCGAGGCGGCGGAACTCAAGCACACCGCAGTCATCCTCGTCGGCCGGGCACTCGGCATCCGCGAGCAGGCGGACGTCGCGTGCTCACATCTCTACGATCCGGCGCGCGACCGGGTGCGCTGACCTGCCCCTCCGCCCGAGCGAGCGGTACACTCACTCGCTCAGATCGACTGAATGTACCGTTCGCTCGGAAGAACGGGAGAGAAATCCCGGCCCTGCCCTCGGCCCCTCGTTCAGTCGTCGGCAGCGACGGTGCCCGCGGCCGCCTTCACGGCCGCGATGATTCCCTGATAGCCGGTGCAGCGGCAGATGTTCCCGGACAGCGCTTCCCGGATCTCGTCGTCCGTCGGGGACGGGTTGTCCCGCAGGAATGCGCTCGCGGTGACGACGAATCCCGGTGTGCAGAAGCCGCACTGGAGACCGTGGTGGTCGCGGAACGCGGCCTGGACCGGGGACAGGGTGCCGTCGGGTTCGGCGATCCCCTCGATGGTCGTGATCTCGGAGCCGTCGGCCTGCACCGCGAACACCAGGCACGCGCGGACCGCTTCCCCGTCGAGCATCACGGTGCATGCGCCGCACACTCCATGCTCGCACCCGAGATGCGTTCCGGTCAAACCACAGTCGACGCGCAGGAAGTCGGCGAGGGTCAGTCGCGGAGGCACGGTGCGGCGATAGCTCGTGCCGTTGATCCGGACCTCGATGTCGACGTCAGCCATGTGTTGCCTCCTCCACGGCGCGCTGCCATGCGCGCGTCACCATTGCTGTGCCGACACGTTTGCGGTACTCGGCCGGACCGTGCAGGTCCTCGGAGATCACCTCGACACCGTCGAGAACGTCCCGGGCCACCGTCTCCGGATCCTGCTCGGCCACAGCCCCGCCGGTGAGAGCCTGTTCGACGACGGTCGCGCGGGTCGCGGTGGGACCCAGCCCGAACGTGGTGATCGCACACCGTTCGATCGTCGAGTCCTCGGCGAGGGTCAGCGCGACCAGCGCACCCGCGACCGCGAAATCGCCGCTGCGACGGGTGAACTCCTCGATCGCGTAGCCGCTGCGGGCCGGCGCGACCGGGAAGGTGATACCGGTGATCAGTTCGTCCTCGGCGAGGTCGGTGCTCCACATGCCGGTGAAGAACTGCGACGCGGGGATCGTGCGGGTGCCGCCGGGCGACAGTGTCTCGATCTCGGCGTCGAGCGTCAGCGCGACGGCCGGATATTCGCCGGCGCCGTCCGCGTGGGCGATCGACCCGCCGATCGTGCCCCGGTTGCGGATCTGGAAGTGCCCGATCAGCGGGGTCGCGCGCGACAGCAGAGGCACCGCAGTCCGGATCTGCTCGGACCGGCCGACCGTGCTGTGCGTGGTGCCGGCGCCGATCCACACCGAATCGCCGCGAACTTCGATGCCGCGCAAGGTCTGTACGCGGCGCAGGTCGACGAGGTGCTCGAACACGGCCAGCCGCAGGTTGAGCATCGGCATCAGGGACTGTCCGCCGGCGATGAACTTCGCTTCGTCGCCGAGTTCGCTGATCAGTGCGACGGCTTCCTCGGCGGTAGCGGGCGCGTGGTAGTCGAATGCTGCCGGTTTCATGCCGTCACCGTCCGGGCCTGCTCGATCATCGACACGATGGTCGACGGTGTCAGCGGCAGCCGGGTGATCTCGACACCGAAGGGGGAGAGGGCATCTGCGACCGCGTTGACGACCGCGGGCGACGATCCGATCGCGCCGCCCTCGCCGACGCCCTTGTGACCGCCGGGGCCGGGGCTCGGTGTCTCGATGTGTCCGAGTTCGATGTCGGGGACCTCCGTGGTGGTCGGCAGCAGGTAGTCCATGAACGTGGTGGTCACGGGGTTGCCGGTCTCGTCGTAGGCCAGGTGCTCGTAGAGGGCGCCGCCGATGCCCTGCACCGTGCCGCCCCAGATCTGGCCCTCCACGACGTTGGGGTTGATCATCGGGCCGCAGTCCTCGCTGACGATGTAGCGCAGGAACTTCACCGCGCCGGTCGCGATGTCCACTTCGACCGTGCACAGGTGCGTCGCGTTGGCCCAGATCATCATGTTCTCGGCGCGGTAGCGACCGCTCGCCTCCAGCCCGGGTGGCACACCGGGCGGCAGGGTCTCGGTCTGGAAGTACGCGATGTCCGCGATCTCCTGCAGCGAGATCGCGGCCCCCGGGACGCCGCGGACGGTGGCGCGGCTGTCGGCGAGTTCGATGTCCTCCGGGGCGGCCTCCAGACGATGCGCGGCGATCGCGAGGATACGTTCGCGCAGCACCGACGCGGTCTCACCGACCGCGCCGGCGGTCATCGCCCCCGAACGGCTGCCGCCCGTGCCGGCGCCGAACGGCGTGACCGCGGTGTCGCCCTGGATGGTGTTGACGTCGGAGAGGGCGACGCCGAGCGCGTCGGCGGTGAGCTGGACGACGGTGGTTTCGAGGCTGTTGCCCGACGACCCGCCCGCGACGTAGACGTTGACCTTGCCCGACGGTTCGATGCGGATGGTCGCGCCCTCGGTGCTGTGGAACGGGGTGGCGCCGGCGGTGGGTTCGAGGTAGGTGCAGGTGCCGACGCCGATGTAGCGGCCCTCGGCGCGGGCCTGCTCCTGTTCGCGGCGGAACGCGTCGTAGTCGAGCATGGCCAGTGCCTGCTCGAAGGTCTCGCGCGGGGTGACGTCGCTGAACGGCATGCCGGTCGGTGCCGCGACCGGGAATTCGTCGCTGCTGTACATGTTCCGGCGCCGGAGTTCGACGGGGTCGAGGCCGATGCGCCGGGCTGCGCTGTCCAGCAGCACTTCTCGTGCCATCGACTCGTACTGCCACGGACCCCGGTAGGCGACGCGGCCGACGGTGTTGGTGTAGTGCAGTTTCAGGCTGAACGTCGCGGCGGGGATGCGGTAGGGGCCGGGGAAGAGCATGCCGACGGCGGATGCGGCGGTGATCGGGGACGGGATCGGGTAGGCGCCGACGTTCTGCACGTGGTCGAGCGTCGCGGCGAGGATCCTGCCGTCGGTGTCGAACGCCATGCGGGCCTCGCCGTGTTCCTGCCGTGCCATGCCCGCGGACATCATGTGTTCCTGCCGGTCCTCGATCCACTTGACCGCGAACGGCAACATCGTCGCCGCGAGCATGATGCAGATGTCCTCGCGCTGTGGCACGACCTTCTGTCCGAATCCGCCGCCGGTGTCGCGCATGAGCACGCGGACCCGGTGTTCGTCGATGCCGAGCAGCTTCGCGCAGAACGCGCGGACCTCGTGCGGCGACTGGGTCGACGCCCAGATCGTCATCTCTCCGGTCGATTTCGTCCACTCGGCGACCAGGCCGCGCGTCTCCATCGGCACCGCGATGTAGGCCTGCTGATGGATGGTCCGGCTCACGACGTGCGGGGCCTCGTCGAAGATGCGCAGCAGGTCCTCGGACGGCGGGATCGCCATGCCGCCGGCGTTGTTGCCGGGGAACTGTGCGTGGACGAGTTCCTCGTTCGTGTCGGCGGTGGCGTAGTCGACGACGGGGGTCAGCGCGTCGTAGTCGACGGCGACGAGTTCGGCGGCGTCCTCGGCGATGTAGCGGTCGCGGGCGATGACCAGCGCGACCGGGTCGCCGACGAACCGGACCTCGTCCTCGGCGAGCGGCGGCCAGTTCAGGCTCGGCATGAACGGCCCGTCCAGCGCGTACTTCTGCTCGTGGACGCGCGGGTTGAGATCGGACGCGACGAACACCGCGTGCACGCCGTCGAGTGCCTCGGCCTCGCTGGTGTCGATCGAGAGGATTCTGCCGCGGGGAATCGGGCTGCGGACGAAGCACGCGTGGAACATGCCCGGGCGGGTCACGTCGTCGACGAACAACCCGGCTCCTGTGAGCAACCGAGGGTCCTCGACGCGTGGAACGCGGGTACCGACATAACAGGACGGAACTGCGGGGGTCACGCTCACTCGTCACCTCGGACTTCGCACGAACAAGGACGCTGGACGGTCGAGATCGCTGTGTGCTGAGCACTTGTTTAGCATCAGCTCGAAAGAGATGTCAATCACATTCTCCTTATTGGAGAGTGGGAATTGCCTGCATGGCCCGCCTCGAACCGGGAGCGTTCTTGACGGGCAAGGGGTGAACGACGTTCACTGGGGCGCGGTGAACATCGTTCACCCCTTGCGAGCGATGGAGAACACCGTGACCCCAGATCATCCGAGCCCCTCGGCGGGCACCCCCGCGCCGGTACGGTCCGGTACCGCCGTCACCGCGCTGCTGAGCCTGGCAGGGCTCGTCGTCGCGCTGCAGACCACCCTCGTGGTCCCGCTGCTGCCGAACCTGCCGGGCATCCTGAACGTCAGCGACGGCGACGCCACCTGGCTCGTCACGATCACGCTGCTCACCGGCGCGGTTACGACGCCCATCGTCTCGCGCATGGCCGACATGTACGGCAAACGCCGGATGATGATCCTGTCCCTGTCGATGATGGTGCTCGGTTCCCTGATCGCCGCGCTCGGCGGCACCTACGTCGCGGTTCTCGTCGGCCGCGGCTTCCAGGGCTTCTCCTCCGCGCTGATCCCGGTCGCGATGGCCGTCCTGCGCGACGTGCTCCCCCGCGAGAAGGTGGCAGCCGCCGTCGCCCTGGTCAGCGCCACGATGGGCATCGGCGGCGCCCTCGGGCTGCCGGCCGCGGGCCTGCTGTTCGACCACCTGGGCTGGGCCTCGGTGTTCTGGGTGTCCGCGGCCGCAGGTGCGCTGCTGCTGACCGGCATCCTGATCCTCGTTCCGGCCGGCGTCACCGGTACCCGCGGCCGGTTCGACGTCGTCGGCGCGGTCCTGCTCTCGCTCGCCCTGATTGCGCTGCTGCTCGGCATCTCGAAGGGACCGGCCTGGGGCTGGACCAGCCCGCGCATCCTGCTGAGCCTCGCGGCCGCCGTCGTCGTCCTCGCCGTGTGGGTTCCGTACGAGCTGCGCGTGAAGGCGCCGATGGTCGACCTGCGGGTCTCGATGTATCGCCCGGTGCTCCTCACGAACATCGCGGGCCTGTTCGTCTCGTTCGCCGCGTACGCCAACACCCTGGGAACCACCCAGCAGCTGCAGCTGCCCGAGGCCACCGGATTCGGATTCGGGCTCAGCGCCGCGACCGCGGGCCTGTGTATGGTGCCCGGCGGCATGGCCATGATGATCTTCTCGCCGCTCTCGGCCCGGATCACCGGTCGCTTCGGTGCCCGCGCGACCCTCGTGGCGGCGACCGTCCTGATGACCTGCGCCTACGCCTTCCGCATGACCTTCGACGACACCGTCGCGCTCATCATCGTGGGCAGTGTCCTGGGGAGTATCGGCAACGCCGTGGCCTTCGCGACCATGCCGGCGCTCATCATGAGTTCGGTGCCGTTGAGCGAAACCGCCGCCGCCAACGGCGTCAACGGGCTGCTGCGCACCATCGGCTCGTCCGGCATGAGCGCGGTCGTCGCCGCGCTGCTGACCGCAATCACCGTCGACGTCGCGGGACAAACCCTGCCCGGGCACGGCGCGTTCGTCGCGATGTTCGGCGTCGCCGCCACCGCGACCCTCTTGGCTACCCTGGCCGGTGTGTTCCTTCCGAAGCCCACCCGTGCCCGCGCAGAACAGGTGTCCACCCCGGAATCCGTCCGGGCAGGGTCGTGACCGACCGGACGACGCGTGATGTCATCCTCGATGTCGCGCGGCAGTTGTTCACCGAACGCGGATTCACCTCGACGACGATCCGCGACATCGCCGAACGCGCCGGTGTCTCACCGGCGCTGGTGATGAAACTGACCGGCAGCAAGGCTCAGCTCTTCGAGGCCGCCGTCCCGGACGCTCCCAACGTCGGCGAACTCGACCATCCCGCCGAACCGCTCGGCCATCGGATGACCCGGGCGCTCGTCGAACGCCGCGATTCCGGCGACTTCGAATTCTGGGCGATGGCGCCGTTCCTGCTGCAGGAGGCACCCGACCGGGAAGCAGCGCGGGAGAAGATGGCGGCGCGGTTCGTCCCGCGGATCGCGGCCGCCATCGGTGAGGACGGCCCGACCCAGGTTCGTGCCCGGCTGATCGTCACGATGCTGCTCGGGCTGGCCAGCGGGCTGCGGACCTTCGAACTCGTCACCCCCGACGTGATCGAGAGCAACCGCCTCATCGAGACCTACGGCGTGCTCGTTCAATCGATCATCGACGACCCGACACTCTGACCTCTCCAGGCGCTCACCGCACGGATCGGGCCGTCCACACGGCACCCGA
The DNA here is from genome assembly GCF_053589135.1 of Rhodococcus sp. NPDC003382. Lineage (NCBI taxonomy): Bacteria > Bacillati > Actinomycetota > Actinomycetes > Mycobacteriales > Nocardiaceae > Rhodococcus > Rhodococcus sp. NPDC003382. The sequence goes on along the minus strand of NZ_JBSFRH010000078.1, from coordinate 10,534 downwards.
GGACGTTACCGAAGTACCTGCGGCGCCGACGATCACGAGGCATTTCATGTCGATCGTCGCCGGATCCAACTTTTCGAGCGTGGTGACCTCGAGAGACTCGCCGGGCCGGCCCACGTCCCGGCCGACGACGACCACGGTGTCGGCCGGACGGTGCCGCAGCAGCACCGTCTTGGCGTCGGCGACCTGCGTCGTGCGCGACCGCGACGCCGGGTTGTAGATGCCGAGGACCAGGTCCGCCTGCGCGACCGCGACGAGGCGTTTCTCGATGACCGGCCACGGCTTGAGCCGGTCGGACAGGCTCATCACCGCGAAGTCGCCGCCGATGGGGGCGCCGACGCGCGCGGCGACAGCCTGGATCGCGGACACACCCGGGATCACCCGGACCGGAACCTCTGCGTAGCGGTCGTCCTGCGCGGCCTCGAACACCGCCGACGCCATGCCGAACACGCCCGCGTCGCCGCCGGACACGACCGCGACCTTTTCGCCCCTCAGTGCCAGCTCGAGAGCAAATCGCGCGCGGTCCACCTCGACGGTATTTCCGCTCGAATGACGTTGCAGCCCCGGACGAACCGGCACCCGATCCACATAAGGCCCGTACCCGACCACATGATCCACGTCGGCGAGCGCCGCGGAAGCCTCCGGGGTCAGCCACCGTTCGTCGGCGGGACCCAGCCCGATCACCAGCAGCTCCTGCGCCGCAGGCAGTTCCGGATTCTGTTCGACCTCGGGGCGGGAGCGGTCGGCGGTGTCACGATTGCGCGGCGCCCGGTCGCCGGGCGCCAGGATCACCGAGAAGTACGGCACCGCATCGGGATCCACCTCAGCGGCCGGTGCGATGCGCTGACCGCCCATCGATGCGCGTTCGACGTAGACGGCGTCGTCGAGTCGGCCGGCCTGGGCGAGGGCGTTGCGTACGGCGGGAAAGGTCCGGCCCAGCTTCATGATCACGGCGCCGTCCGTGTCGGCGAGGCGCCGCGCCAGTTCCGGTTCCGGCAGGGTGCCGGGCAGGATCGTGAGCACGTCGGTGCGCCGTACGAGCGGTTCCGCGGCTGCGGCGGCCGCGGCGGAGAACGACGTCACGCCCGGAACGACTTCGGCAGCATACTGTTCCGAGAGTCGATCGTGCAGGTACATGTAGGAGCCGTAGAACAGCGGATCGCCCTCGCAGAGCACGACGACGATCCGGCCGGCATCGAGGTGTGCCGCGAGCCGTCCGGCGCAGTCGTCGTAGAAGTCGGCGATCGCGCCGTCGTACCCGCCGGGGTGGTCGGTGGTGCCGGTCGTCACCGGATACACCAGCGGTTCCTCGAGTGCGCCGTCCGGGATGAGTTCGGCGGCAATGGATCGTGCGATGGATCGGCCGTGCGTGCCGGAGTGGTACGCGATGACGTCGGCCTCGCCGATGAGTCTCGCCGCCTTGCGGGTGATCAGTTCGGGATCGCCGGGGCCGAGACCCACGCCGTAGAGTCGTCCGGTGCTCATTCCTGCTCCTGCGCCAGTGCATTGAGTGCGGACGACGCCATCGCCGACCCGCCACGTCGTCCCCGGACCGCGAGGAACGGGATCTGCAGTTCGTGTTCGATCAGGGCTTCCTTCGATTCCGCGGCACCGATGAATCCGACCGGCACACCGACGATGGCGGCCGGCCGCGGGGCGCCCGCGTCGAGCATCTCGAGCAGGTGGAACAGGGCGGTGGGCGCGTTGCCGATCGCGACGACCGCGTTCTCGAGATGCTCGGCCCACAAAGACACCGCCGCCGCGGACCGGGTGGTACCCCACCGTTCGGCGAGGCCCGGCACCCGGGGATCGCCGAGCAGGCACAGCACGGGGTTGTCCGCCGGAAGTCGCTTGCGGGTCACGCCGGAGGCGACCATGTTCGCGTCGGTGAGGATCGGGGCACCGGAGTTCAGTGCGTTCCGTGCCGCCCCGACCAGTCCGGGATGGATGACCAGATCGCGGGTCAGGTCGGTCTGGCCGCTCGCGTGGATCATCCGGACCGCGACCTTCTCCGCATCGGCCGGGATCCCCGAGAGGTCGGACTCGGCGCGGATCGTTGCGAACGAGCGAACGTAGATCTCGGCGCCGTCGGTTTCGTACTCGTACCGGCGGGGTGGGGGTGTCTCGATCACATGGAACTCCTGGCGACGACGAGGGTATGGGGAAAATGTGGTGCGCCGCAAGCACGTTCGCATCCGACGATGTGGACATGCCGGGAAGGGGCCGGCTCCGCGACGGTTCGTCGGGCCACTTCTCGCGTATCGCTGCGGGCGAGACTACACCCGGGTGCGCCGGTACACGCGGTCACCCGAGACCACGGCGAATCCGCGGCAGCGTCGAATCCCACAACCGTGAGCGCCTCCACGTCGGTATCGGCGGGAAGGACGAGTCCGCGCCAGGGCGTGACGATCACACCGCTGTCCGGGAGTGCCGCGACCATCGACGGCGTCAGGATTCCCAGGGGCACCCGGACGGACACCGCGCCGTCGAGAACCCCGTACGGCATTCGGTGCCGCTCCGGACGGGGGAGCGGTGCGGTACCGCCCAGTTCGCGGCCCTTGCCGGGTAGTTGCCGCACGTTCCAGCGGGTTTCGCGGATCGCGACGAATCTCAGCGCGGTGTCGATCAGTGTCCGGACCGTGTCCGCAGTCGGGACGACCGGTCCGCTCAGGGCGCCGATCCCGATCCGCATCCGATCCGAATCGAGCGCCGTCGCGGACAGATCGCACCGGAGACCGGCGACGTCGCCGCGGCCGTCGTCGACACCGAACAGGAACCGGCCCGGCAGGTCGGCGAGCGCCGGTTCGCGGCACAGCGCAGCGTCGAGTGCACCGATGATCGGGCGCACATCCGCGAACCCTCCGGTGAGTCCCGACAGCGGGGACGCGACGATGTTGCGGACCCGTTCGTGGCTCGCGGACGGGAGGAACCCGGCCGTCGCGATCGATTCGATCAAGCCGGTGGGCACGCCGCCGCACTCGTCGACGACGACACCTCTGACCTGCAGGTTTCCCCGCGAGGTGAGGTGCACGTCGCCGTCCGCGAATGCGCGCGAGGCCGCCGCGAGAAGCCGCAGGCCCCCGTACGGAAGACGTCCGCCCGGGGCGCGCACACGCACCAGTGCACCGTCCGCGGCGAGGTGCGGCCGCAGCAGGCCCGGGCATCGATCCGGAGGGAGATGGTCGGCCGAATGGTCCGTCATGGGCGCACATGGTTGCACACCTGCCGAAATCGTGCGCTAGGCTCGGCGTGCCGTGGTGCTCGGGAAGCCGGTGGGAAACCGGCGCGGCCCTCGCCACTGTGAGCGGGTAGTTGTTCGCCCTCGTCCGTGCCGGTCCGCCGGTGCGGAGACCACTGGAGTCACCTCCGGGAAGGTCGGCCGAGCAGCGTCGATCCGTCAGCCAGGAGACCGGCCACGGCACGCGAGGTCCACGAGGGTTTGGAGACTGAACATGGCTGTATTCGTGCTGTTCCGGGGCGCGCAGTGGCGCACCTGACGTTGCTGTCGACGTCCGACACCGACCTGCTGTCGGCGCGGGCCGGCGGCGCCGACTGGGTCGTCGGTAACCCGTCCCGGCTGGAGCCGACGGATATTCCAGCGCTGCTGGAGGGCTCCGACCTGGTGGTCGTGCGGATCCTCGGATCTGCGCGCTCCTGGCAGGACGGGCTCGACCGGGTTCTCGCACAAGGGGTCCCGGTCGTCGTCCTCGGTGGGGAGCAAACCCCCGACGGCGAACTGATGAGCTACTCGACCGTGCCGATCGGGACCGCGGCCGAAGCACATCGGTATCTGGCCTACGGCGGACCTGCGAATCTGGCTCAGCTGCATGCATTCCTGTCGGACACCGTGCTTCTCGGCGGCGATGGATTCGAACCCCCTGCGGCGCTGCCCGAATGGGGTGTCGCGGAACGTCCTTCGCCTGCGACCGGCGGGTTACCGAGGGTGGGGGTGCTCTTCTATCGCGCCCACCACACCAGCGGAAACGTCCGGTTCGCGCACGATCTCGCGGACGCGATCGACGCGACCGGCCGAGCGCAGGCCGTGGTGATCCACTGCGCCTCGCTGCGCGGTGCACCCGACGATCTGCTCGCCGAACTCGGCACCCTCGACGCCCTGGTGGTGACGGTGCTCGCCGCCGGCGGCACCCGGCCGGCGACCGTCGGCGCGGGCGGGGAGGACGAGGCGTGGGACGTCGCGGCACTGGCCGCTCTCGACATCCCGATCCTGCAGGCGCTGTGCCTGACCTGGAGTCGCGACAGCTGGGCAGACTCGGACGACGGTGTCTCCCCGCTGGATTCGGCCACCCAGATCGCGGTTCCCGAATTCGACGGCAGGATCATCACGGTTCCGTTCTCGTTCAAGGAGTTCGACGCCGACGGCCTGCCGCGGTACGTCACCGATCCCGAGCGTTGCGCCAGGGTCGCGGGAATCGCGGTCGCGCACGCGCGATTGCGGCACGTGCCGGCGGCGCAGCGCCGCATCGCGATCATGCTCTCGGCCTACCCGACGAAACATTCCCGCGTGGGAAACGCGGTCGGTCTGGACACGCCGGTCTCGGCGATCCGTCTGCTCCGGGCGATGCGCGAGCAGGGCTACGACCTGGGCGAGGGCTTCCCCGGCATGGATCTCGAGGACGATGCGGAAGCCGGAAATGCCCTGATCCACGCGCTCATCGACGCCGGTGGTCAGGACGAGGAATGGCTCACGGCCGACCAGCTGTCCGGTAACCCGGTGCGCGTCACCGCCGAGCGGTATCGCGAGTGGACGAAGGACCTGCCCGCGGAGCTGACCGACGCGATGACCGAGGCGTGGGGTGAGGCACCCGGGTCGTTGTTCGTCGACGGCGAAGGCGACGACAAGGCCATCGTCCTCGCGACCCTGCAGGCCGGCAACGTGGTGCTGATGATCCAGCCGCCCCGCGGATTCGGGGAGAACCCGGTCGCGATCTACCACGATCCGGACATGGCGCCCTCCCATCACTACCTGGCCGCATACCGTTGGGTGGAGCGCGGATTCGAGGCCGACGCGGTCGTGCACCTCGGCAAGCACGGTTCGATGGAGTGGCTGCCCGGAAAGAACGCGGGGCTGTCGGCGGCGTGCGCGACCGATGCCGCGATCGGGAACCTGCCGCTGATCTACCCGTTCCTCGTCAACGACCCCGGTGAGGGCGCGCAAGCCAAGAGACGCGCGCACGCGACGATCGTCGACCACCTGATCCCGCCCATGGCACGCGCCGAATCCTACGGCGACATCGCACGTCTGGAGCAACTGCTCGACGAGTACTCGAACATCGCGGCGATGGATCCGGCGAAACTCCCGGCGATCCGCGCCCAGATCTGGACGCTGATCCAGGCCGCGAAACTCGACCACGATCTCGGCCTGGACGGCCGGCCGCACGACGCCGAGTTCGACGACTTCCTGCTGCACGTCGACGGATGGCTGTGCGAGGTCAAGGACGCGCAGATCCGCGACGGACTGCACGTGCTCGGTGGTGCCCCCGTGGGCGAGGCGCGGGTGAATCTGGTGCTGTCCATCCTGCGGGCCGCCCAGGTGTGGGGTGGCAAATCGCACGCCGTGCCGGGTCTGCGCGCTGCGCTGGGTCTGAAGCCCGATGCGCCGCTGACCGAGGTCGACGCCGTCGAATCGCAGGCCCGGACGCTCGTCCAGGCGATGGACGATGGCGGGTGGGTACCCGAAACCGCCTCGTCCACCGTCGAATCCGTGCTCGGGCACACCGGTGCCGAGGTCGCTCGGGTGCTCGCCTTCGCCGCCGAGCAGGTCGTGCCGCGGCTCGCGCAGACGACCGGCGAACTCGACGCCGTACTCCACGCTCTCGACGGCGGCTATGTCCCCGCCGGGCCGTCCGGCTCACCGCTGCGCGGTTTGGTGAACGTGCTGCCGACGGGACGCAATTTCTACACCGTCGACCCGAAGGCCGTGCCGAGCCGCCTCGCCTACGACACCGGCGTCGCACTCGCGAACGCCCTGGTCGAACGCTATCTCGCGGATACCGGGAGCTACCCGCGGTCGGTGGGACTGTCGGTGTGGGGGACCTCCGCGATGCGCACCTCCGGCGACGACATCGCCGAAGTCCTGGCGCTGATCGGTGTCCGGCCGGAATGGGACGCCGAATCCCGCCGCGTTCGCGAGTTGACCGTGATTTCGCTCGAGGAACTCGGCCGTCCCCGCATCGACGTCACCGTCCGCATCTCCGGGTTCTTCCGCGACGCGTTCCCACACGTGATCGGGATGCTCGACGACGCGATCCGCATGGTCGCGGCACTCGACGAGCCCGATGACCTGAACTATGTTCGCGCCCACGCCAAACGGGACGAGGCGGAGCACGGTGATCCGGAGCGGGCGGTGCGGCGGATCTTCGGGTCGAAACCCGGGTCCTACGGCGCGGGCATCCTGCAGCTCGTCGACTCCGGCAACTGGCGTACCGACGAGGACCTCGCCGAGGTGTACACCGCGTGGGGTGGATTCGCGTACGGCCGCAACGTGCACGGCGAGCCCGCCGCCGGGGACATGCGCGCCAACTACCGGCGCATCGCGGTCGCGGCGAAGAACACCGACACCCGCGAACACGACATCGCCGACTCGGACGACTACTTCCAGTACCACGGCGGCATGGTCGCGACCGTGCGTGCGCTGACCGGCAGCGACCCCAAGGCGTACATCGGTGATTCGACGACGCCGGACGCCGTGCGCACCCGGTCGCTGTCGGAGGAGACCGCGCGGGTGTTCCGGGCGCGCGTGGTCAATCCGCGATGGCTCGCGGCGATGCGCCGGCACGGCTACAAGGGCGCGTTCGAACTGGCAGCGACCGTCGACTACCTCTACGGATACGACGCGACCGCCGGCGTCGTCGCCGACTGGATGTACGAGACCCTGGCGCAGACCTACGCCCTCGACCCGGAGAATCAGCAGTTCCTGCGCGAGGCGAACCCGTGGGCGCTGCGGGGAATCGTGGAACGCCTCAGCGAGGCCGCCGATCGCGGGCTGTGGGCCGAACCGGACCCGTCGACGATGCAGGCGCTGCAACAGGCCTACCTCGACGTCGAGGGTGACCTCGAGGACCGCGGATGAGAGTGCGCCTCATCGGGATCGGACCCGGCGGACCGGACGATCTGACGGTCGCGGCCGTGCACGCGCTCAACGAGGTGGACGTGTTCCTCGTCGCGGACAAGCAGCGCGGCGTGGACGATCTGGTGTCGGTGCGCGAGGAGATCTGCCGACGTCACATCACCGGCGACCACCGGATCGTCGTCGTCCCGGACCCGCCCCGTGATCGGGCACCGGAACGGTACGGCGACGAGGTGCGGGATTGGCATGCCGCCCGCGCGCAGGTCTACGAGACGGTCCTCCGCGAACAGGTCCGCGACGGCGAGACCGCCGGATTTCTCGTGTGGGGCGATCCGAGCCTGTACGACAGCACGATTCGCGTGATCGAACGGATCCGCGACCGCGGTGTCGTCGACCTCGAATACGACGTGATCCCCGGCGTCAGCAGCGTGCAGATGCTCGCCGCGCGGCATCGACTGGTGCTCAACAGGATCGGCGGTCCGGTCACGATCACGACCGGCCGCCGCCTTTCACGTGAGGTCGCGGCGGGCGGCGACAACCTCGTCGTGATGCTCGACAGCGATCTATCGTGCACGGAACTGCCCGGGGAATGGGACATCTGGTGGGGCGCGAACCTCGGTACGTCCGACGAGGAACTCGTCGCCGGACGTCTGTCCGAAGTCCTCGGGCACATCGAGGCCGCGCGGTCGCGGTCGAAGGCCGCACGTGGCTGGGTGATGGACACCTACCTGCTGCGGCGAGCCTGACCCGAATTTATCGCTGCGCGAACAGGACCGCCGGGCGCGGCCCGGTATCGGTGGGCGACTTGCTCAGCACGACGGGCAGCCACTGTGAGGTGAGCGCGACCATCGCGAGCCAGGCGAGCACCATCCCGAACGACGGCGAATGCGGCGCAGACGTTTCCATCCCGTTCTGCGACCAGTATCCGAACAGACCGAACAACGAGGACAGGCCCGAGCCGAGCATCGCCGGCACGGCCAGGCGCCACCGGCGCAGGCACAGCGCAGCGGTCGAGATCCCGACCCCGAACACGGTCGCCAGGGTCACGAACAGACGCATCGGAACCGTCACGGGCGCGTCCGCACCGAACCAACCGGCGAGCACGGTCCACGACGCTGCACTCTCGGTCGTGGGCAGCAACAGTGCGACGACCAGCACCGTCACGCATCCGGAGAGCACCCACTGGCGGCGACCGGCACGGAATTCACCGGCGACCTTCTTCTCGATGCGGGCGAACTCGTGGCGGTAGGCGGACAGGTCGTCGCTCACCGGTACTCCTCCTCGCTCAGGGCACAAGGTCCCCAGTATGCCCCGGCACCCCTGGTGAGGGGTTCGTGGGGTCGGGCGAACAGAATCTCGGTGCCGCCGATCGCGAGCAGGGGGCGCCGAATTCTGCACGCAAGCGATGTCGGCTGTGTCACGATTGCACCACTCAGACACCCCGACAGGAACTTTCCCATGAGTGGTTCGAGTGGTTTCAGGCGTCAGTGCGCGATCGTCGTCACGGTGGTCGTGGCCGCCCTCTGGTCCGTGGTGGCGGCGTCCCCCGCCTCCGCCGACGGCGGCACGCTGCGCGGGCGGGTGCTCACGGCAGGCGCGCCGCTCGCCGGCTACGACGTCGCCCTGTTTGCCTCGGGCGTTCCCGCACCCCTCGGCACCGCGCGGTCCGGTCCGGACGGCGCCTTCACGATCGACTACACCGCGCCCGCGGGCACGCCGGTGGTGTACGCGGTCGCCACGAACCCGGGGGATCGCCGCGTGACGCTGGCGAGCGTGCTCGGGGCGGGCGGGCTCCCCGGCGACGTCGTGATCAACGAGAGGACGACGGTGGCCACCGGGTTCGCGCTCGCCCAGTTCACGAACGGCGGGCGCATCGACGGTAGTGCACCGGGCCTGCCGAACGCCGCGGGTATGGCGCGCAATCTCGTCGATCCCGTCAGCGGGGAGGTCGGTGCCGTGCTCGCGACCTCGCCCAACGGCCCGGACACCGAAACCCTGGGCACCTTCGGCTCTCTCGCCGACATGATCGCCAATTGCGTTGCGGTCCCCGTGGTGTGCGATCAACTGCTGAATCTGGCTGGTGAGCCCGGGCAGGGAACGGCCGCCGACACCTGGCAGGCGATGGTGAACACCGCCCGACACCCGTGGCAGAACGTACCGGCGCTGTTCGCGCTGTCGAAGGCGGGACCTGCTCCGTACCAACCGGATCGAGTGCTGCCACCGAGCGCATGGACGCTCGCGTTGCGGTTCGTCGGGGACGGACATTCCATCGACGGTCCCGGCAACATCGCCGTCGACGACGACGGCAACATCTGGGTGACCAACAACTACCAGTACGCGCCCAGCGCGCAGACCCCGGTGTGCGGGGCGAACAACCTGATCAGGCTGACCCCGACGGGGCAGAACTTCCCCGGGGCGCCGTACACCGGCGGTGGGCTCAGTGGTGCCGGGTTCGGCATCGACATCGACGACGACGGGAACGTGTGGGTCGCGAACTTCGGCTTCGCAGCGCCGGTTCCGGACTGTCCCGAACAGGATCAGCCGCCGCACAACAGCGTGTCGCTGTTCTCGTCCGACGGCGTCGCGCTCTCGCCCGACGAAGGTTTCACGCAGGGCGGGATCAGCTGGCCGCAGGGCACCATCGTCCACGGCAGCGGCGACGTGTGGTTCGCCAACTGCGGCAACGACAGTGTGACCGTCTACCCCGGAGGGGATCCCGGGTCGGCGCGGCAGCTCACCGACCTCGGGATCGTCAAACCGTTCGGTCTCGCCGAGGGCACCGGCGGCACGGTCTTCGTCACCGGGAACGGGAGCGATACGGTCGCCGTGCTCGGGCCTGACGGCACCCCGATCGTGCCGCCGGTCGCCGGGGGTGGACTGGACAAACCGCTCGGGGTCGCGACCGACAGTGCCGGGACCGCCTGGGTCTCGAACTCCCGCACGATCGGTATCCCGTGCCCGACCCCGGAAGGGCCTGTGGATCTGGACGGGACGTTGACCCGGATCGGGGCGCGCGGCGAACTGCTGACCCCGACGCCGCTGTCCGGTGGTGGCCTGCGTATCCCGTGGGGCATCGCCGTCGACGGCATCGACAACGTGTGGGTCGCGAACTTCGGCGGGCAGGCGCTGTCACAGTTCTGCGGTGTGCGGGTCGTGGCGTGCCGGCCGGGCACGACCACCGGCGCGCCCATTTCGCCGGACGGAACCGGCTACGGGTTCGACGGATTGACCCGTAGTACCGCCGTCGCGATCGATCAGGCGGGCAACGTGTGGGTGACCAACAACTGGAAGCAGATCCCGATCCAGACGAATCCGGGTGGCTACGAGATGGTGGCGTTCGTCGGCGCCGCAGCCCCCGTGATCCCCTGACCCGTGCGTGGTTTCGGCCGGTCGCCGGATTGCTCGGCAGCGCGGACGTCGAACCGGCCGCTGCGCTCCCTCCGTCCGATT
>NZ_JBSFRH010000077.1:0-20591 GCF_053589135.1 Rhodococcus sp. NPDC003382 | reverse complement strand
TCTACCAGGTAGGACCCCACGTCCTCATCTCACGCCACACCGCCCGAATGTCCCCGGCCGCCGTCAGCGAACTCCTGGTGAGAAAACCTCACTGTGTCCGGCCCCCGGTATTCCGTAGTCGAGGGCAGTGCCTCAGTTGGCGATCTGCTCGCGGGGCAGACCCAGCAGCCGCTCCGCGATGACGTTGCGGTTGATCTCGGACGTGCCACCGGCAATGGTCATCGCACGCGAGATCAGGTAGTTGTATGCGAGCTGCGGCTCGTCGCCGGCCACCACCGCGGGTCCGGCGATGCGCAGTGCGAGTTCACCGACGTGCTGGGAGTGCTCCGCAGCGAGCATCTTCGTGATGCTGCCTTCCGGGCCGGGATCGCTTCCTGTCACCGCACGCACGACGTGCCGGACGTTGAGCACGCCCATCGCCTGTTCGCGGGCAGCGAGTCCGGCGATCGCGCGAGTAACCGTCACGTCCCCGGGGGCGTACTTCGACGCCACCGGGAGCAACGAGTACGCCGATCGCTCGTCGCCACCGGTGCTTCCGCCGCCGATGGAGACACGCTCGTTGCCGAGCGTTGCCCGTGCCACGGTCCAGCCGTTGTCGACGGCGCCCACGACGTCGGCATCCGGGACGAACACATCGTCGAAGAAGACCTCGTTGAAGACCGCGTCGCCGGTGATCTCGCGCAGCGGCCGCACCGTCACCCCGGGCGCCGTCAGATCGACGACGACCGCGGTGATGCCCTTGTGCTTCGGCACGTCGCGGTTGGTGCGGATTGTTGCCAGACCGCGGTTGCAGTTCTGCGCGTTGGACGTCCATACTTTCTGGCCCGTGATGCGCCAGCCGCCCTCGACCTTCACTCCGCGCGTGGCGACGGCGGCGGCGTCGGAACCGGCGCCGGGCTCGGAGAAGAGCTGGCACCAGACCAGATCCCCCATGAGGCCCGGCCGGATCCACCGCTCGATCTGCTCGGGGGTGCCGTGCTGGGTGAGGGTGAGGAGGATCCAGGCACCGATCCCGAGGTTCGGCAGCTCTACGCCGGAGAACTCCTCATCGATCACGAGCTGTTCGACCGGGGACGCGGCGCGCCCGAACGGCTCCGACCAGTGCGGCATGAGGTAACCGGAATCGACGAGAAGCGCCCGCCGCTCGGCCTCCGCCGCCGCGTTGTACTTCTGCACGAATTCGCGGGCCTGAGTGCGGTAGATCTCTGCCTCCGCGGGCAGATCGACCGCGTAGTGCCGCCGGACCCCGGAGGTACCCGATTCGACGATCGAGTCAAGTGCACCGTCGACATCGCCGAACAGCGACCGCAGGGCGTGGGCGCGACGCAGGAACAGGTGGCAGTCGTGTTCCCATGTGAAACCGACGCCACCGTGGATCTGAATGCTCTTCTCCGCGTTGGTGACGTACGAGTCGAAGGCGATCACACGCGCGGCGTCGAGCGCGAGCTTTGCCTGGTCGCCGTCGGTTCCGGCACGCGCCGCATCCCACGCCACCGCGATCGCGAGTTCGCTCGTCGCCAGCATGTTCGCGAGGTGGTGCTTGATCGCCTGGAACGAGCCGATGGCCCGGCCGAACTGCTCGCGGACCTTCGCGTACGCGAGTGCCGTCTCGAGAGTCGCCTGGGTACCACCTGCGGCCTCGGCGGCCGCGATCACGCGCGCGGTATGCCGGGCGATCCGTGCTCCCCCCGCGACGACTGCCCGAACGCTCGCGTTCTCGAGCACGACTCGGGCGAGGCGCAGGCCCGGGTCGAAGTCGGGTGCAGGGACGAGGGTGACGGCCTGATCGTCGGGTGAGACGAGAACGAGGTCGTCCCCGGTGACCAGGGCGAGCACGGTCGCACCGAGGGCGCCCACAACGAGGCCCGCGTCACCGGAAACGGTGGTGCCGGACAGGGTCGCGGTGCCGGCGACTCCTAGGCCCGCGATCGTGCTGCCGTCGGCGAATCCGGGGAGCCAATCCGTCTGCTGCTGCTCGTCGCCGGCGGCAACAAGTGCCGCCGACGTGGCGACCGACGCGAGAAACGGTACCGGGACGAGTTGCCGGCCGAGTTCCTCGGCGACGATCGCGACTTCGGGGAGGGCGACATCTGCGCCGCCGAATCGTGTCGGCAGGTGCAACCCGAGCCAGCCGAGGTCGGCAAACTGCTTCCAGAGAGTCGAGGTATCGGTGTTCGGGTCGTCGACCACCCGCCGCGCGAGGGCGGCGGCGTCGTGGCCCGAGAGGAATGATCGGACGGCGTCCGCGATGTCGCGGTGGTCGTCGGTGATCGCGAGTGGCATGAGCGTTCTTCCTTGTGAGTTGTCGAGTGGTTCTCGATCAGCGCGGAGCGAACCGCTGGCCGGCATCCAGACGCAGGCACTGGCCGTTGAGCATGGCGTTGTCGACGATTGCGAGGGCGAGTTTGGCATATTCCTCGGGCCGGCCCATCCGCTTCGGGAAAGCGGCGTCCTCGACCAGGGGAGCGACGCGGTCGTCCGGGATTCCGGCGGTCGCGCCGGTGGCGAACAGACTCGGTGCGATCGCGAGGACACGGATGCCGTTCGGACCGAGGTCGCGTGCCATCGTCAGGGCCATTCCGGCGATGCCGGCCTTGGCGGCCGTGTAGGCGACCTGACCGATCTGACCCTCGAAGGCGGCGATCGACGAGGTGTTGATGATGACGCCGCGCTCCTCGTCCTCGGGCTCGTTGAGGGCCATATGCGCAGCGGCGAGGCGGTTGAGGTTGAATGTCGCGATCAGGTTCAGATCGACGATGGCGCGGAAGGTTTCGAGGTCGTGGGGACCGCTGCGGCCGAGGGTCTTCTTCGCAGATCCTCCACCGGCAGTGGTGACGATGATGTGCAGGCCACCGAGGTCGGTGACGGCCTTGTTCAAGGTCTCCTCGACGCCGGTGAAGTCGGTGATGTCGGCCGGATGGAAGACCGCACCGATCTCGGCCGCGACCTCTGCGCCGCTACTGCTCTCGCGATCGAGAATCGCGACCTGAGCCCCCTGCGCGACGAGCGCCTGTGCGGTTGCCTTTCCCATGCCGGAGGCACCCCCGACCACGATGGCCTTCTTGCCGCTGATGTTCATCTCTGCTCCTGATGCTGGGTGGACGGGTCGCTCGAGGGCCACAGCGTTCCTGGGTTCCCCGTCGTCGACCGCTTGTTCTTAGATCACTTATAGTACTATCTTAACTATGTGATGCGCGCTACTGTGGTGACGCGGAGTCGTCCGGGATCAGGACTCGGAGTCCGGGTCGTCGGAGTGGCCCCGTGGAACTTGCTCGAAGTGGAGGAATCGTGATTCTCAAGGTCGGTCAGTCGTTGGCCAGCTCTGTCGACAGCACCACCGTGATGGTGGTCCGGGCGCCCCGGGCAGACGTGTCGCTGACGTGCGGCGGTGTGGAAATGGTGGTCGGGAAGAAGGGCGAGGGCGACGGTTCCGCCATCGATCCCGCCTTCGTCGGCGGCGCACAACTCGGCAAGCGCTACGCGGACGACGAGGTGGGGCTCGAAATTCTGTGCACGAAGCCCGGTACAGGCCGACTGGACCTGGACGGACGCGCATTGCCGCTGAAGGCCGCCAAGCCGTTGCCGTCCTCGGACTGACGCGCGTTCGCCGACCCGATTCCTCGACTGGAGTAATTGATGAATCTGACGATGTTGCTGGACATGGCCGTCGACGGCTTCGGAGACCGAATCGTGATCGGGACTCGTGATGCCGGGATCTCTGCGTCGCGGCTGCAGGAGCTCTCGATCGCGGGGGCTGCCGCGATCGAGGATGCCGGTGCCGACGCCGTCGTATACCTCGCGGTCAACGGCCCCGCGTTTCCCGTGGCCATGTTCTCGGCAGCACGCGCGGGCGTGCCGCTCGTGCCGGTGAACTACCGGCTCGGCCGCGAGCAACTCGATGCGTTGCTCGCCAATCATCCGAGGGCGCTCGGCATCGCCGACCCGGGCCAGACCGAAGCTCTCGAGCGGGCGGGCCTGCCGGTCCGGACGCCCCGGCAGTGGCTGCAGGAACTCGCGACGTCACCGGTCACGGACGCGGAGGACAATGTGGTCGACGTCGACAGCCCGGCTGTCGTCATCTACACCTCCGGTACCACGTCCGCCCCCAAGGGGGTCTTGCTCCGCCACGAGAACCTCACGTCGTATGTGCTGGGCTCTGTCGAATTCGCTTCTGCAGAGGAGGCCGATGCCGCGTTGGTGAGCGTTCCCCCTTATCACATTGCAGCAGTCGCGAACGTCATCACGAACCTGTATGCGGGGCGGCGCACCATGGTGCTCGAGCAGTTCACACCGGAGCAGTGGCTCGACACTGTCCGGCGTGAGGAGATCACGAACGCACTGGTGGTCCCCACCATGCTTGCGCGAATCATCGAATCGGAGGCCGACAAGGACGTTCCGAGCCTGCGCGGACTCGCATACGGTGGCGCGCCGATGCCGGCGCGGGTCCTCGAACGTGCGCTGCGGCTGTGGCCTGACACGGGCTTCGTCAACGCCTACGGGCTCACGGAAACCAGTTCGACCGTCGCTGTCCTCGGTCCCGAGGATCATCGCGCGGCGCTCGCGAGCGACGACGAGAAGGTCCGGGCGCGGCTCGGATCCGTGGGGCGCGTGGTTCCCGGCGTCGATCTCGAGATCCGCGACGTCGACGACACTCCTGTGCCTCCCGGGGTAACCGGACGGATCTGTGTGCGAGGCGAGCAGGTGTCAGCGGAATACGCAGGCATCGGCCGCATGGTCGACGACCGCGGGTTCTTCGATACGCGCGACAAGGGCTACCTCGACGAGGACGGATTCCTCTTCGTGGGCGGGCGTGTCGACGACACGATCATTCGTGGAGCAGAGAACATCGCGCCGGCCGAGATCGAGGATGTCATGCTCAGGCACCCCGCCGTGATGGACGTCGCGGTCGTCGGCATTCCGGACGAGGAGTGGGGCCAGCGGATCGAAGCCGCCGTCGTCCTGGACCCCGGAGCCACCGTCGACGTCGAGGAGCTCCGGAACTTCGTGCGAGAGTCGTTGCGCAGCAGTAAAACTCCCGAGAGGATCGTGTTCTGGGACGAACTTCCCCGAACCGAGACCGGCAAGCTCGTGCGCAGGCACGTGGTTGCACGTCTCGAGAACTCGGAGGACGCTGCAAGCGTCTGAGAACGAAAGCGGCGGTCCGGCCGGTGCCCACCGGCCGGACCGTCGTATTCGTGAGGGGCGGCGCTCTACTCGAACATGTCGACGACCGCGGTCCGGCCGGCGTCGTTTCCGAGGACGAGCTTGCGCACTGCGGTCAGATGCGCCGCCCAGTGCGCCTCGGCGCCCGCTCCGTCGTCGGCTTCGAGGAGATCGACGAGCTTCTCGTACGAGCGGATATTTCGGAGAAAATGCCGCCACACCCCGGGGAGATGGTTGCCCTGGGCAATGGCGGTCGCCTGGTGGGTCGCGACGATGTCCCGAAGCACCCCCGCCTGGACGCTCAGGGCCTTGTTGCCGCACCGGTCCGTGATCGTGGACTGGAAACGGATGGTCAGGTCGGCCCAGTGTCGGGGCCCTCTGCTGGTGCTCAGATCCTTCTCGGTCACAGCGCGCATGCTCGCGAGGCACGAGCGGAGTTCCGCGACGTCCTCGTCGGTGCGACGTTCGGCGAACAGACGTGCGCAGACCGGTTCGAAGACGATTCGGGCAGCGTAGATCTCCTCGAGCGTCGTGCCGTTCATCTGGAGAATCAATCCGACGCTCCGTGCCGCCACGGAGATGTCGGGTCTCGAGACGACCGCACCGCCGTGGCCTCCCCGTTTCCGTTGGATGAGGGATTCGGCCTCGAGCAGGCGGAATGCTTCCCTCAATGTGGCGCGGGAGACGCCGAAATCCTCCATGAGTGTCGCTTCCGGAGGAAGCATGTCACCGGTCGCGAGTTCGCCGCGCACGATCTCGCGGCGCAGTCGCGCAGCAACGAGTTCGGCGGTCTTGGGGATTCGTACCGACCCCGACATGGCCCCGAGGGATGAGAATGCGCGCGTACTCATCGCTCGAGCCTACGTCCCGCCGGTCGTCATTCCGCGACAGATGGCATCTGCCGCTTTACATCTCTCACTAGGTGCACTTACTGTGGGGGAGTAGGCGGGGTGGACGACCGTGTCGAGAAATGCAGCCGCTTCCCAGTGCCTGCCGCCCGCGGCGCCCCCGAAAAGACCCTGGAGGTACTTCATGAGCACGTCTGACACGACAGAGAAGAATCCCGAGATCTACACCTTCAAGGACGAGGACGTCCAGCGGGCGAAGGATCTCGTGGGTGTCTACCATGCGGTGACACAGCGAGAGCAGTACACGCGGGCGACCCCGGACATCATGCGGAACTTCGCTCGCAGCTACGGCGATGACAATCCGCTGTTCGTGGACGAGGAGTACGGTCTCGACACCCGCTGGGGTGGGCAGATCGCCCCGCCGATGATCAACATCGCGCTCACCAAGGAACTGCTCGCGGATCCGGTGCCTCGCGAGCAGCGACGTCCGTCGTTCCGCGGCATTCACGTCTTCGTTTCGGGAACCACCACCAATTGGTACCGGCCGGTGTACGACGGCGACACTCTCTACTCGTTCCAGGGGTTCGACAAGGTCGAGGAAAAGCAGTCCGAGTTCGCGGGCCGCTCGCTCATCGTCACCCGCATCCACGTCCAGTTCAACCAGCGCGCCGAGGTCGTGCAGACGCAGCGGGTGATCACCATCCACACCGAGCGTCACGAGTCGAAGAAGCGCAAGAAGTACGACGCCATCGAGCCCGCGTCCTACACTTCCGAGGACATCGCGAAGATCGACGAGATCTACGCGGCAGAGCAGGTTCGGGGCGCGAACACCCGCTACTGGGACGACGTCGAGGTCGGCGACAGCCTCGGGACCATGGCCAAGGGACCGCTGACGACCACCGACATGGTCGTCTTCCATTCGGGCGGATACGGTTTCGCGCCCTACACGCCGTCGGCGAGCCGCCTGAGCTACAAGAACCGTCAACGCATCGCCCCCTTCTACATCCCCAACGAGCAGGGCATCCCCGATGTCGCGCAGCGCATCCACTGGGACAGCGACTACGCCCGGTCGATCGGCCTGCCGGCTGCATACGACTACGGCATGATGCGCGACTGCTGGCTGACCCACTTCCTCACCGACTGGATCGGCGACGACGGCTGGCTCGAATCCATGTCGAGCCAGATGCGCAAGTTCAACTACATGGGCGACACCCACACCTTCACCGGTGAGGTCGTCGGCAAGCGTGTCGAGGGCGATCGTCATCTGATCGACATCGAGCTGCGTGGTACCAGCCAACGTGGCGAGGTCACCTGCCCCGCGACCGCCACGATCGCGTTGCCGAGCAGGGAAACCGGCCTCGCTGTGCTGCCCACGGCACCGGCCGAGCTCGAGCGAGTCGCCGCGAAGATGCTCAAGCGCAACGGTGAGCTTCGTGCGGAACGGCGTCGCGCAGGCCAGGCCTGATCATCATTTCGAACGGATCCAACCCGCCGGGCGTGTCTGTCGCTCCGCTTGGCGGGTTGTGCCGTTCTCGGACCACTCATCACAGCGAGGACCATCCCATGCCGGTAACCACCGAAATTCGAGACGGTGCAGTGATCGTCACCCTGCGCTGGACCGACAAGCGCAACGCCCTCTCCGCCGACGACGCCGATCTCGTCGCCGAGGCCATCACCGGAGCCGGGGCCGAATCGGCCGCCCGGGCACTCGTTCTCGCGGGCGAGGGCCAGTTCTGCGCGGGTGGTGATCTCCCCTTCTTCGCGGAGCTGGGCCGGACCTTGACGCCGGAGGAGATCCACCGAACCATCTACGGTCGGGTCCAGGCGATGGTGCGTGCCCTTCGCGACTGCCCCGTCCCCACGATCGCCGCAGTCGACGGTGCCGCTGTCGGTCTCGGAATGGACCTGGCGCTGGCGTGCGATATGCGATTCGTGGGTCCGAAGGGCTTCCTCATGCAGGGCTGGGCGCGGGCGGGATTGATTCCTGGCACGGGAGGGACCGCTCTGTTGCACCGCGTCGCCCCCGAGCGACTGTGGCAACTTCTCGCGACGCAGGAGCGTGTCTCGGCCGAGCGTGCAGTCGAACTCGGTCTCGCCGAAAGCGGTGAGCCCGACGCTCTTACGGCGGCTCTCGCCCGGGTAGAGGCACTGTCGTACATCGATCGCCGGGTGTTGGGGGATTATGCCGCCCTTGCCCGCCGGGCGGCGTGGCCGGACGAGGAGAACTTCGACCAGGCCGGTGCTCGGCAGGGCCACCTGTTGACTTCGCAGCACTTCCGGGACCTCACCCGGCAACTGCTCGGCAAGTAGCAGGGCAACGCCTGGTATATGAAGTCTTCATAGATTACTATGTGATACATGTCATGTGTGGGTATTCGCGCATGACACGAGCGTGAAGCCGTAACGACTCCGGTGGTGCCCCGATCGCGGGACCCCGGAGTACGTCGGCCGACCGGATAACCGAACGGAGAAGCTGTCTTGAGCAACGGACTGCGGGATGTCGCCATAGTCGGTGTCGGCGCCACCCCCTATTACAAGCGCGGAGGTTCCGCGCCTCAGACCATCACCGAACTCGCAGGCAAGGCAATCCTCGCAGCATGCGAGGACGCGGGCATCTCGGTGAAAGAGATCGACGGCTTCGCCTACTATTCCGGAGCCGGCGCGGGGTACGGCGACAAGATGGACACCGCCGACTTCATGGAGACGTTGGGCATCCCGGAGGTCACGTTCACGGCATCGCTGACTTCCGGCGGTGGTGGATCTGCCGGTTCCATCGGGCTTGCGCGCGCAGCAATCGTTTCAGGTCAGGCGACGACCGTCGTAACCGTCATGGCGTTGCAGCAGCAGAAGCAGCGTCTGGGTACCGTTTTCGCGGCGAAGGCCCCGGATCCGCTGAGTTCGTTCCTGCAGCCTTCGGGTCTCGCGGGCCCCGGCCACCTGATGTCGGTGCTCGCACGTCGTCACATGCACATGTACGGCACAACGCGTGATGCATTCGCCGAGATCGCGATCTCCGAGCGGCAGAATGCACTCAATCGTCCCAAGGCCATTCAGAAGACACCTCTCACCAGGGAGGAATACTTCAACGGTCGCATGATCGCGGACCCGTTGTGCCTGTACGACTTCTGCATGGAGACCGAAGGTGCGGTCGCGGTGATCACCACGAGTTCGGACCGTGCGAAGGATCTGCGGCAGAAGCCGGTGCCCGTGGTGGCGGTTGCACACGGTGGCCGTCGTGAGTGGGGTCGCGCGTTCGCGTGGTACGGCATGCCCGACGAGTATTTCGCATCTGCGGGCAACGCCCCGATCGCCAAGCGTTTGTACGAGCAGTCGGGGCTGACTGCCAAGGATATCGATGTCGCACTGCTCTACGACCATTTCTCGCCCATGGTTCTGATGCAGCTCGAGGACTACGGCTTCTGTGAGCGCGGCGAGGGCGGCGCGTTCGTCGAGAGTGGCGCGATCCGGTACGACGGCGGCTCGATCCCGGTGAACACCCACGGTGGTCAGCTGTCCGAGGCCTACATCATCGGAATGACACACATCATGGAGGCGGTGGAGCAGATGCGAGGCACTGCGATCAATCAGGTGAAGGATGCCGAGTTCGCCCTGGCGACCGGCGGTCCCGCGTCGCTGCCCGTCAGTGGCCTGATCCTGGGACGTGCGGCATGAGCGACATCGTGGCAACGCCGCTGCCCGGCGACGCCGTCCAGATCACGACCGATCCGCACACCGAACCCTTCTGGCAGGCAGCCAAGGAGGAGCGACTCGTCGCGTGCCAATGCGCAGATTGCGGGCACTTCCGGATGCCTCCGACCCCCTTCTGTCCGGAATGTCAGTCCACCGAGAAGAAGTGGCCGGAGCTCTCCGGGCGTGGCACCGTGTACAGCTTCGCCGTCGTCCACGGTTTCCCGGGATTGCCCGACATCACCGTCGTCGGCGCCGTGATCGACCTCGAAGGTGCCGCCCCGGCCCGGTTGGTCACCAATGTCGTGGACGTCGACCCCGACGAAGTGGCGATCGGAATGGATGTCGAGGTGTGCTTCTCGCCGATCTCCGATGGGTGGAAGCTGCCCGTGTTCCGTCCCGTGACCGACTGAATCGGACTGCACCACAGCCGAATAGCTCACACTGCCTGCAGCCGGTGCTGCGGACACTCCGGTGCCCGCAGCACCGGCTGCTGCGCGTGCAGATGAAGTGCACATAGTTAACTAAGTAGTGTTGACAACCTAAGTGGCGCGCCTCACAATGAACAGGACCGTGGCGTGCACGCCCGTACTCGGGCCCGGTCGGTTGTCGCTTCTTCCCGGCCTCACCGGACGCGTCCACACCGCATGCCCAGCCGAACGAAGGGTTTTCCATGTTGCGGTTCATGGCATCACGACTGTTGACAGTTGTGCCGATGCTTCTGATTCTGACCGTCATCGTGTTCCTGCTCGTAGAAATCGCCCCCGGCGATCCTGCCGCGATCATCGCCGGCGCCGACGCATCGCCCGAGGCGATCGCCGCGGTGCGCCAGCGACTCGGCCTCGACCAACCGGTATGGCATCAGTACCTGTCCTACGTCTGGAATGCACTGCAAGGTGATCTCGGGACGTCGTTCGCCACCAACGAACCGGTCACCGAGGTGATTGCCCGCCGGCTCCCGAGGACCCTGTCGATCGGTCTGTTCGCGATGCTCATGGTCGTCATCCTGAGTATTCCCCTCGGAATACTCGCCGCGGTCAAGCGCGACAGCCTGTTCGACCGGATCCTCACCGGGACCTCGGTATTCCTGCTCGCTGTCCCGCCGTTCGTGCTCGCCGCGATCCTGGTGAAATGGTTCGCGCTCGGCGGCCTCCAGATCTTCCCGCCCACCGGGTACGCCCCGCTCAGCGACGGTGTGGGGGAGTGGTTGATGTATGCGACGCTCCCCGCGATCGCGATCGCCACCATCAGCCTCGCCGAGCTCGCCCGGCAGGCGCGCGGCGCCATGATCGACGCGCTCGAGCAGGACTACATCCGCACGGCCCGAGCCAAGGGTCTGAGCAAGATGGCACTCGTCTGCAAACATGCTGCGAAGAACGCAGCGGTCCCGTACATCACGGTGCTGGGACTGAACGTCGGCCGCGTCGTCGGCGCGGCGGTGATCATCGAGGCAATCTTCAACATCCAGGGATTCGGCCAGCTCGGCGTCACCGCGGTCATCAACCGTGACATCCCGACCATGCAGGGTGTGGTCCTGGTCAGCGGCGTGATCGTCCTGCTCGTCACCCTGCTCGTCGACATCTCGTACGGCTACCTGAACCCGAGGATCCGAAACAAATGACCACTACAGTGACGAACGCGAGAAGCGTCAAGACGCTGTTCTCGTACACTCCGGGCCGCACGATGAAGCGGCTTCTGCAGGATCGTGTGGGGATGTTCTGCCTCGTCGGGCTGACATTCCTGGTGCTCGTCGGCGTTGTGGCGCAATTCTGGACGCCGAAGGATCCGGCGGCGCAGAGCCTGCTGAATCGACTCGAAAGCCCCAGCAGTGAATACTGGCTCGGTACCGATGCGGTCGGGCGCGACATCCTGAGTCGGCTCATGGTCGCCACCGGAGTCGACCTGGCCGCGGCCGCACTCGCTGTGGGTATCGGCATCGTCGTCGGGGCGAGCCTGGGCCTGATGGCCGGCTACCTCGGCGGTCTGCTCGATTCCGTCACCAGCCGGGTGTCCGATGTGTTGTTGTCGCTGCCGCCGCTGCTCTTCGCAGTGGCGATCGTCGGAGCCCTCGGACCGAGTCTGACGAACGCAATGATCGCGATCGGCGTGCTTCTCGCCCCTCGATTCTTCCGCCTGGTGAGGGTCAGCACCCGGGAAATCGTCAACGAGGACTACGTGGAAGCCGCCCGCTCGGGCGGTGCCGGGCCGATCCGAATCATGACGCGTCACGTGGCACCGAACATCATCTCCCCGCTGTTGATCCAGATCTCCTTCGGCGCCTCCGTCGCGATCGTCGCCGAGTCCGGCCTGAGCTTCCTCGGGCTGGGTGTCCAACCACCGACGGCCAGTTGGGGGTCGATGGTGAAGGAAGGATTCGACAATCTTGCAATCAACGGCTGGACCATCATTCCGTCCAGTGTCGTGATCGTCGTCACGATCCTGATGTTGTCGCTGTTCGGCGACAGTCTGCGGGATGCAGTCGGAAGCCAGGGCGGGAGCAAGGCATGACCATCACCACGGAAAAGGCACTCGAGCAGGACGTCGTCCTGAAGGTCGACGACCTGTGTGTCGACTTCAAGACCCCGGACCACGGGTGGACCCGCATCGTCGACAACGTCGCCTTCAGCGTCCGCAAGGGCGAAACATTGGGGCTGGTCGGTGAATCCGGGTCCGGCAAGACGGTCACGTCCCTCGCCATCATGCACCTGCTGGCGCGTAATGCCCGCGTCTCCGGTTCTGTCGTCGTCAATGACCGGGATCTCAATGCGTTGCCGGAGAAACAGCTCGACGAGGTGCGAGGCTCCGAGGTCGCGATGATCTTCCAGGAGCCGCGGCGCAGTCTCAATCCGGCGTTCACAGTGGGCGATCAGGTCGCCGAGGCGGTACGTCGGCACCGCAAGTGCTCGAGAAAGGACGCGTGGGCGCGCGCGGTCGAACTGTTCGACCGGGTCGGGATTCCGGAGCCGGCGAAGCGTGCACACGCCTATCCGCACGAGTTCAGTGGGGGCATGTGCCAGCGTGTCATGCTGGCGATGGCACTGTCGTGCGATCCGGATGTGCTCATCGCGGACGAACCCACCACGGCTCTGGATGTGACCGTGCAGCGGCAGGTGCTCGGCCTGATCCACGAACTGCAGCTCGAACTGGGCCTCGGCGTATTGCTGATCACTCACGATCTGAGCGTTGTCGCCGAGGTGTGTGACCGGGCCGCGGTGATGTACGCGGGCCGGATCGTCGAGGACGCGCCGATCCTCGAACTGTTCGACAACCCGGGTCATCCCTATACCGCTGGTCTACTACACGCAATGCCCGACCCGGTCAGGCATGCCGAGAAGATGGGCGTCATCCCGGGCCGTGTGCCACCGCCGCACGAATTCGTGGAGTCCTGCCGATTCGCGCCCCGCTGCCCGTATGCCCGGGAGGAGTGCACGTCGGGTTACATCCCGTTGTCGACCGTCGGAACCGACCATCTCGTCCGCTGCGTCCGCACCGACGAGATTTCGCTGGAGGACGCTTTCTATGCCTGACACGACCGCAACTGCTGCACGTACCGACACCCGGCAGAACACAGGCGATCCGGCTCTGATCATCGAGGGTCTGACCAAATCGTATCCGGCAAGACGCAATTTGATCGGACGCGTCACCGAGACCGTCGACGCGGTGCGTGGGGTGAGCCTCGAGGTTCGACGCGGCGAGACGCTCGCGCTCGTCGGCGAGTCCGGTGCCGGCAAGTCGACGGTGGGACGTCTCGCGCTGCGGTTGATCGAGCCGGACGCCGGGACGATCAAAGTGCTCGGCGAAGACATCACGGCAATGGGACGGTCGGATCTGCGCAAGGTCCGGGGCCGGGCGACGATGATCTTCCAGGACCCGTTCAAGTCGCTCAATCCCCGTGCACCGATCCGGTATTCGATCGCCGAGCCCATGTTCTCGCAGGGGGGTTACAGTGCCGCGGATCGCGACAAGCGGGTCGCCGCGCTGCTCGACAGGGTCGGGCTGACCGCGCATCACCTCGATCGCTATCCGTACGAGATGTCGGGTGGTCAGCTCCAGCGTGTCGCCATCGCCCGTGCGCTGGTGACCGACCCGGAGATCGTGGTGTGCGACGAGCCGGTCGCGGCGCTGGACATGTCCATCCGATCGCACGTCGTCAACCTGCTGCGCGAACTGCAGAAAGAGCGAAACCTCGCTTATCTGTTCATCTCTCACGACATGTCCCTCGTGCGGGTCATCGCGGATCGCATCGCGGTCATGAAGCGTGGCGAGATCATCGAGTGCAACGACGCAGCCACGCTGTTCGCCGATCCCACACACGAATACAGTCGCACGCTGTTGTCGGCGATTCCGGCCGCTCATCCGAGTCTTCGCACCTTCCGGCCCGCGCCGGCCGGCCGGACGGTGGGGTAGGCGACCATGGCAGTGATGCCGATCGAACGTGGCAAGATCCGTGAGTACGCTGCGGCGACGGGCGCCTCCCGCGCCGAGTACCTGGACGACCCGTCCGCCCCGATACCGCCGACCTTCCTCGCCACAGTCGTGTTCTGGGACAATCTGTCGCGGGTCTTCGATCTCCCCGAAACCCGTGCAGGATGCGCGGCAATCGGAGTCGTTCCCGATGTCCGCCGACTCCTGTCGCTCGAGCAGGAGTACGTCTTCCACGGCGATATCCTCCACGCCGGTGAGACGGTGACGACGCAACTGGGGCTCGACTCCGTCGAATTGAAGGAAGGGCGGTCGGGATCGATGGCACTGGTGCACTTCACCGTGAGCTTCACCGACACGGATGGTCGACTCAGGGCTGAATGTTATTACACTTCTGCCTTTCTCAATCCGATCGGAGGTGGGGAGTGACTGCTTCGAGTGTGGGTGTCCAGCCAGGACAGACCTTTCCTCCACGCAAGTTCGGGCCCATTTCCATGACGGACGTGGTGCGGTATCAGGGTGCGAGTGGGGATCTGAACCCGATGCACCACGACGACGAAATGGCTCGGGCGGCGGGGTATCCCGCGTCGTTCAGTGTCGGCATGCTCGGTGCCGGATATCTGGCTGCCTACTGCACGGAGCTCTTCGGGGTCCGTACGGTGAGGCGATTCCGGACTCGATTCCGCAAGGTCGTCTATCGCGGTGAGGTGCTCACCGCGCGAGCTGTAGTCCGTGGGATCCGGCGGAGTGGGGACACCGCATGTGTCGAACTCGGTCTCGAACTCGTCGATTCTACCGGCGCGGTCGTGGTGGACGGCTCGGCCGAGTTTCTCGCAGAGTCGTAAAACGACTGTAGGAAAACAATGTTGGCGGACGAGATTGCAGTCTCGAGATTGTGATGTGGGCCACCACAAAGTAGTGTCCGTGTTGTAGGTCATATCCCCTCGGGTGTCGTCTTTGCCTGCAGTCCCTCTCCGCGCCGTCAGGCAGTAGCCGTGCTCCGGTGTTCGAACCCGATCCGTGAAAGGACATTCCATGTTCCGAAGTCGCTGGGCAGTCACCGCGGTTGCGTGTTTGGCTGTCGCCGCTCTGGTTTCGTCGTGTGGTAGCTCCGGCGCCTCCTCCGATGCAGGGCAGGGAGCGGTCGACACGAACGCCACCCTGTCGGTCGGCTGGACGCAGGCGGTCAGCACGCTCGATCCGCACATGGCCACCTCCGAAATCGCATCGTTCCGTTTCGGACTCAACAACGTCTACGACCGGCTGTTCACCGTCGATCACGACGGTGTAACCAAGGGCATGCTGGTCACCGACTGGTCCTACAACGGCGACGGCACACAGCTCGTGTTCCATCTCCGCGAGGACGCATCGTTCCGGGACGGCACGCCGCTCGACGCCGTCGTCGTGAAGAAGAACCTCGATCGCGCGCGCACTCTCGAGTCGCCGGTGGTCAAGCGCTCGCTGTCGGCGATCGCCGAGGTGACCGCTACGGGGCCGTACGAGGTCACTGTCACTCTCGCGAAGCCCACCGACCAGATGCCGTACCTGCTCGCCGGGCCCGCCGGCCTGATCATGAACCCACCCCTGTTCGAGGCCGGTGACCCCGGTACGACGGCGGACGGATCCGGCGCCTACAGCGTGGAATCGTGGGCTCCGAACGAGAAGCTTGTCCTGGTGCGCGACCGCGACGACTACTGGGACGCCGACGCCGCCAAGCCGGCTCGCATCGAACACACGGCAATTCCGGACTTCCAGGCATTCACCAACGCCGTCGCCGGTGGTCAGATCGACATCGGACAGTTCCAGCCGGGCAACATCGCAGCAGTGGAAGGTCGGGACGGCCTCGTCACGGTTCCGGTGGCGCACGGTGTCGGTATGGAACTCGCCATCAACCGCAATGCGAAGCCGCTCGACGACCTGCGGGTGCGACAGGCCCTCAATCACGCGATCGATCGGGAGACGATCACAGAGGCTCTGTACCCGGGGTCCCGCGTGCGGTGGCAATTCGTGCCCCAAGGGCTGTCCGGGTTCGACGAGAGCCTCGAGGACATCTACCCGTACGATCCCGAGAAGGCCAAGGCGCTGCTTGCGGAGGCTGGTTATCCGGACGGCATCGATCTCGGGGAGATCGCGGTGTCGTCGGCGACGACACCGGGCCTGGTCGACGTCGTGCAGGAGCAGTTCGCTGCCGTGGGTGTCCGGTTCCAGCCCCGTGTGCTCGACGGCGTCGAGGTGTACACCCAGTTCGCGTCCGGTCGTTATCCGCTTCTCGTCGGGTTCTCCTCGGCAGGAATCAGTTTCGCGGCCGGCCTCAATACGCGAATCGGGCCGACCCAGAACCCGGCGGGCACGACCCCGGAGTACGACGCATTGATCGCCGACGTGACGGATTCGCGACGCACCGAGGACGAGCGCACTGCCAGCAAGGTCGAGCTGAACAAGTACCTCACCGAGCAGGCCTGGGGTGTCCCGATCGTGTGGATCACCTACCCGTGGGTGATGAGTGACAAGGTCGGCAACTTCAGTACGGACATGGACTACGCGACGACCTGGGGGCCGTACGACCTTCGTGACCTTGCGATCACCGAATGACAAAGTAGCATCGAGCCCGCGCCGCCCACCGAAACCGTTGGGCGGCGCGGGCTTTCGAAGGAGAGGCGGACATGGCTGGTATGACCGTGGACCTGACCGGACAGGTCGCGCTGGTGACAGGCGGTGGCGGCGGGATCGGGCGGGGGATCGCGCTGGCGCTCGCCGAGGCCGGGGCGGACATCGTCCTCGCCGAGGTCGATCCACAGCGTGCAGAGCAGACCGCCGGGCTGATCCGTGAGCGCGACCGCAAGGTGCTGGCGGTGCAGACCGACGTGATGGACACCGAACAGGTCCGTAGTGCCGTCGAACGTGCCGACCGCGAATTCGGACGCCTCGACATCCTGGTCAACAACGCCGGCGGTGTTCGCGGTGGAGCGTTCGCCGAGCAGAGCGAGCGCAGTTGGCGGCGGCACATCGACATCAACCTGGTCAGCATGCTCGCAGCGACCTCGGCCGCTGTTCCGCTCATGAGGCGCGGTGCCGCGGGCGGCTCGATCGTCAACGTCAGCAGCATCGAGGGAACCCGGGCCGCACCGAACTTCGCCGTGTATGCCGCGTGCAAGGCGGGCATGCTCAGCTTCACCCGCACAATGGCGTTGGAGTTGGCCGCGGACGGTATCCGCGTCAATGCGATCACGCCCGATCAGACCGTGACGCCCGGCAACCACGGGCAGCGCACCGGACCGATCGACGAAGCCGCCTACCTGGTCCGGGAGCCGGCACTTCAGGATGCGATGGACCGGTACATTCCGGTCGGACGCGAAGGAGACATCTCCGAATGCGGTGCGGCTGTGGCATTCCTGTGCTCACCCCTCGCGTCGTACATCACGGGTGCGACTCTTCCCGTGGATGGTGGAACGTGGGCTGCGTCGGGCTGGTCGCGGGGGACCGAAGGTACGTGGAACCTGGGAGACTTTCCTGTCGGTTGAGGAGTCGAACTGATACAGCTGCAGGCATTTTGGGAACTTCAGTAGTTCCGGAATTGGTGGATGTTCACTGAAGTGTGGCATTCCTCCGAGCGCCGAGGTCTGATTGTGCAGATTCGCGGACGACAACGGTGACCGGAATCGATTTCTCTTCGATTGGTCGAGGCCTTCCATCGAGTGCTGCTGCAACGGTTCCCATGGCCGGGCCGGATCGAGAGATCATCGCAGGCCTCGGAAACTCCAATCCCATCCAGACCGAAGGCTGGCATGGGCGCCCGTGGGATGCACCGTACTGGCGTATGCGCGACTACGTGGCCATCATGCGGAAAGCGTTTCACGGTGAATCGGTCGAACACGAAGGCAGAGCCATCGCGATCCCGTACCGAGCACCCGGTGAAGAGCCGAAGTACCCCCGAGCAGGCCCCTCCTTGAAACCGATCCCGGCATTCCCATCCTGTTCGGCGGTGGTACCGAACTGATGCTCACGCACGCCGCAGATATCGCCGACGGTCTGCTCACGAACGGGAGTTGGGCACCAGGAGTGATGGACGTCTACCGACCCATGCTCGAAAAAGGATTCGCCAAACGGAAAACTCCGATGACAATCGAGAACGTTCCGATCTGGGCCCACGTCGATGTCCTGGTGACCGACGATATCAAGGGCGGGTTCGCCGAATTCAAGGAATATGCCGCCCGCTACGTCGGGGGCTATGGCGGCAGGGCCCCGGCAAAGTCGTGAGTGATGCGCGATGAGCTGCGGTTTCGGGTGGGATGACGCCGGATCGAGGGGCGCAGATCAGGGCGGGCACGACCGTCTCGGCGATGATTCAAGTTCCTACACCAGCACCACAACCAGGAACGAGTCGTGCCCGCAGTCCCATCTTCTCCCATGCCCACCCGAGTGTCCGACACCGGGATCCTCGAGGTACTCGGTCAGGTACCCGATCCACGAGCCCGGCGCGGGGTCCGGCACCGGCTCACCGCAATCCTGGCCGTGACACTGGCTGCGGTGTGCGCCGGTGCGAGATCGTTCACCGCGATCGCCGAATGGGCCGACGCGCCGGCCGAAGCCCTCGGGAGACTCGGGGTGGCCGCCCCGGTGCCATCTGAGTCGACGATCCGCCGCACACTCGGACGTGTCGATGCAGCCGTGTTGGACCAGGTCATCGGCGTGTGGGCATGGTTGCGGACCCGGGTGGTCGACGGCCGCCGGGTGATCGCCGTCGACGGCAAAACCCTGCGCGGGGCGAAGGACACTGCCGGACATCTCACCCATCTGCTCGCGGCGCTCGACCACGGCAGCGGAGTCGTGCTCGGGCAGGTCGAGGTCGGCGCGAAGACCAACGAGATCCCGCTGATCACCGACCTGCTCGGCATGCTGGACCTCACCGATGTGGTGGTCACCGCGGATGCCTTGCACTGTCAGCGAGCGACCGCCGAGTACATCGTGGGCCGCGGCGGGCATTACGTGTTCACGGTGAAGAACAACCAGCGTGCTCTACGGAACCTGTTGAAAGCGTTGCCCTGGAATGAAATTCCGGTCTCCTCGTCGATCGCAGGAGCTGGTCACGGGCGACTCGAACGTCGCACGGTCAAGGCCACCGAAGTCGGTGCCGGACTTGGATTCCCGCACGCGACGCAGGTGTTGCAGGTCCGCCGCACCGTCACCCGGAACGGCCGCAAGAGCGTCGAGATCGTCTACCTGATCACCTCGATGCCCATGACTGCCGCAGCTCCGACGCAGATCGCGACCTGGATCCGTGGACATTGGGGCATCGAGAACCGGCTCCACTGGGTCCGGGACGTCACCTTCGACGAGGACCGCTCCACCATCCGCACCGGCACCGGCCCACAGGTCATGGCTGCCATCCGAAACACTGCCATCAGCATCCTGCGACTGGCCGGCCACACCAGCATCGCCGTGGGATTACGGCACCACAGCCGTGACCCACACCGGCCGATCGATCTACTTCATGCCGCCTGACATGCAGCTATGCGACTTTGCCGGGGCCCTGGCTATGGCGGTAAGGGCGGTCTCCACGACCTGATGTGCTGGCGCGGTTATTCCGAAGTCGCAGATCGGGTCGTCGAGCTTTACCAGGCCGGTTTCATCGCTGAGGCCGAAGCTGCTATCCCGGACGAATACATCGACGAATGCTGGCTGGTCGGCCCGCTTCCTCGAATCGTCGCACGCTGGCGATCCAAGTGGATCAACGATGGATGCAACCTCATCGTGCGTACCGACAACTGGCCTTCTGCGAAACCGTCGGACAACGCCGTCTACGAACCGTTGTTGCGAGCCCTTCGCGACTGACCTGCGTGAATCGTTCGCGCGCTTCACTTTTCGGCATCGTATTCCAAAGGCCTCGATCGCACAGGAGACAATATGAAACGCAGGGACTTTCTTTTCGGCAGCGTGCTGGCCGGCGCAGCTTTGGTTTCCACCGCCTGTGGTCAAGGAACCTCGGTTGGCGGCGCCGGAACCGACCTCACCGTCGACCCTGATGGTACCTTGCGGTTCGCCTGGGCTGTCGGACCCGCGAACCTGGATCCGCACATGGCCACCAGCGAAGCCGTCTGGTTTCGCTACGGTCTCCCTTCGGTCTACGACCGCCTCTTCACCGTCGACGCTCGAGGCCAGGTCCACGGGCGACTCGTGCGCGAGCATTCCTACAGTAGCGATGGATCGACCCTATTCCTGACATTGCGGGACGATGTTACGTTCCGTGACGGTCGAGCACTCGACGCAGAGGTAGTGAAGCTAAACCTCGATCGTGCCCGAACCCTCGACAGTCCCGTCACAGAACGAGAGATGAGTCAGGTCAGCGATGTAGCTGTTCTCGGCTCGTATCGTCTTGCGCTAGTGCCGCATCACGCAACGTTTGCCCTGTCGACGATCTCGCGTAGTTTCTCGTCGACTGCGTGCTTGTTCCGCCAGATGATGTAGCGACGA
>NZ_JBSFRH010000076.1:0-21934 GCF_053589135.1 Rhodococcus sp. NPDC003382 | reverse complement strand
GCTCCGCACGAGGTCGTGCGGAGCGGCGCCGGATCGGGTGTCAGGACATCACGCCGAGCGGTTCGCTCCCGGACCAGTCGTGACCCCAGTAACTGTCGGCGGTGATCTCCTCGGCGGTGTAGAACCGCTCGTCGACACGCATTCCGTCGGTGCCGAACTCGATGTCCCAGCCGCCGGGGGCCCGCACGTAGAACGAGACCATCTTGTCGTTGGTGTGCCGGCCCAGCGTCGACGACACCGAGTAGCCGTCACGCATCACCCGGTCGAGAGCCTGGCCGACCGCGTCGAGGGTGTCCACCTCCACCATGATGTGGATGAGACCGGGATCCTTGCCGGCGGGCACGGGCATGAGCGCGAGGCTGTGGTGCCGCTCGTTCACGCCGAGGAACCGGATGCGCATCGGGCCGAACTCCGGGGGCGCCGGCAGCCGGAACGCGCCGCGCGGCAGGAACCCGAGCACCTCGGTGTAGAACTCGAACGTCGCGTCCGGTGCCGTCACGGGAAGCACCACGTGACCGAGACCCATTGCGCCGGTGACGAATCGGGCACCGTGCGGGGTGACCACCGGGCTGTGGTCGAGCACCGCGCCGTGGAACACCTCGACGGACACACCCGACGGATCCTGGAACGCGATGACCTCCTCCACGCTGCGGGCGTCCGCCTCCTCCACCGACAGCGGCTTCACCGCGATACCGGCGGCCTCGACAGCGCTCTGCACCCGCAGCAGCGCCGCGTGATCGCGGACCTCCCAGCCGATGTCGACGATCCGATCGGTCTCACCCGGCACCACGACGAGCCGCGCCCGGCGTTCGTCGGTGCGCAGATACAGCGCCTCCGGGTCGGGGCCGCTGCCCTCGGCGAACCCCAGGACGTCGAAGGCGAACGTGCGCCAGCGGTCCATGTCGTTCGTCCGGATCTTGACGTAGCCCAGCGCTCTGATATCGCTCATCTTCTCTCCGAATGCTTCTCGTGTGGTCAGATCATCGCCCGCAGCGGGCCCTCGGGCTCGACCCCGAGACGGCTCAGCGAGGCGGCGTGGAACACGGTGCCGGGCACGTGAATCGCGTGGTGCAGGCCGGCGTGTGCGTCGCGCCAGAACCGCTGCATCGGCTTGTCCATGCGCAACGCATTGCCGCCGCACCGCGGGTAGATGCGGTCGATCGCGTTCACGGCCCGCCATGCCGCCTGCACCTGCGTCTGCCGTCCCGCGGCACGCTGCTCGAACGTCGGGGTCTTCCCCGAGTCGACGAGATCCCACATGCGATCGACGTTGGCCAGCAAGGTGTCCCGTGCGGCGCGCAGGTCGGCGACGGCCTCGCCGATCGCGAACAGTGTGTACGGGTCGTCCTTGACGGCCGTGCCCTGCGGGTTGATCCGGGCCGACTGGTATTCGTCGGCGTGCAGCACCAGGCCCTCGCAGATGCCGATGGTGGCGGACGTGATGCCGAGCGGGAACATGTTCGACCACGGCATCAGGTACAGCGTCTCGGTGCGGCCGTAGTTGCGGGCCGCGGTGCCGTCGATGACCTCGTCGCAGTCCATCACCCGGTAGTCGGGGACGAACGCGTCCTGCACCACCACGTCCTTCGAGCCGGTTCCGCGCAGGCCCACCACGTCCCACGAGTCCTCGACGATCTCGTAGTCGCTGCGGGGGATGATCACGTGCAGCATGCGGGGCGGCATCTCCACGCTGCCGTCCGCGTTGCATGCCATCGCGCCGAGGAACGCCCAGTCGCAGTGGTCGGTGCCGGAGGAGAACTGCCAGCGGCCGGAGAACTTGTACCCTCCGTCGACCGGGATGCACATGCCGGCCGGCATGTACGGCGAGGCCATCCACGTGTCCTGGTCCTCGCCCCAGACCTCCTGCTGCACGCGGGGATCCGCGAACGCCAGCTGCCACGGATGCACACCGACGATGCCGTGGATCCATCCCGCGGACGGATTGAGCGCCGCGGTGCGCATGACGGTCTCGGCGAACTCGCGCGGGTGGGATTCGAAGCCGCCGTGCTCCTTCGGTTGCAGCATGCGAATCGAGCCGGCCTCCTTCATCCGCTTCGCGGTGCCGTCGGCCAGACGCCCGATACGATCGGCTTCGATGCCCTCGGTGAACAGCTCGTCCGCCATCGCGTCGATCTGCTTGCGTACTTCGTAACTCATGGTCGTATTCCTCGGGTTCGGGTATCGGGGCCGGCCGTTCAGGCGACCGGCTCGTTGAGGGAATCGGATCGGGCAGAGATGTTCTCGGCCATCTCCTTCTCCCAGTGGACTGCCGACCTGGTGGTGTCGATGACGAATTCGAACCGGTTGGTCATGTCCTCGGTGACATCGGCGACGTCGACGTAGAACTGCTGGTACCAGCGGCGCAGCTGGTAGACCGGGCCGTCCTCGTCGCACAGCAGCGGGTTGTCGATCTTGGCCTTGTTCTTCCAGATCTCGACGTCCTGCTCGAACGTCTTCTCCGTGCCGCTGCCGAAGTACGCGGCCATGCCGTTCGCCTCCTCGGCGGACATGCCGGGCAGGCGCTTGACCATGACGCCGTACTGCAGCACGAACGAGTTCGGGGTGACCGGGTAGTGGCAGTTGATCAGCACCGTCTCGACGGTTCCTGCCTCGGTCTCGCTCCACAGCTTGTCGATCATGTAGGACGGGCCGTAGTACGACGCCTCCGACCGCGACACATTGTCGGAAGCACCGAAGTCGAGGTCGAGCTCGACGTCGTGGCGCTGCGTGAACGACATGTTCTGCGTGGCGATGTGGCCTTCGAAGATGTTCTCGAACGAGCGCGGCACACTCAGGTGGACGTAGAAGAAGTGCGCCATGTCCACGACGTTGTCGATGATCTCGCGGCAGTGCGAGCCCTCGATGAGTACCGAGTTCCACGACCAGTCCGACCATTCGTCGGTGCCGGCGCCCTCGATCTCGGGGATGGTGACGTGCTCCGGCGGCGGGTTGCCCTCGGGGTCGTGCCACACGAACAGCTGCTGATTGCGCTCGAGCGTGATCCACGCGCGGGTCTTGGCGAGCGGCGGGACGCGGCGCGCGTACGGGATCCCGGTGCAGCGACCGTTGCCGCCCCAGCGCCAGTCGTGGAACGGGCATGCGACGGAATCGCCCTTGATCTCGCCCTGTGCGAGATTGCCGCCCATGTGCCGGCAGTAGGCGTCGAGGACCTTCAGTTCGCCCGCGCTGTCGGCGAACACGACGAGGCTGGTACCGAACGCGTCGACCTGGTGCGGCTTACCGTCGCGGTAGGTGCGTGCCAGGCCGAGGCAGTGCCAGCCGCGGGCGTAGCGGTCGGGCGCGGCGTCGGCCTCGATCGAGCGGATCTCGTCGTCGGGGGTGGTGCTGGTCTGCGTCATGGTGACCTCCGGACCGGATGGGAGTGATGCCGGTCATGGTGGGTGACCGCGGGAACGGCGAAACAGGGATCGTCCCGCCACGCGGAACACTTTCTGCCGGACCGGTCTCGCGTCCCGCTACGCGGGAGGTCGCCTTCACCGGCGGTGGAGCGCTGTGCCACCGTCGGCTTGCGCAGCACTTCCGCACCCACATCCTCGTATTCCCGAACGCCTCATCACCTGCCTGCACTCGATGGTCTACGACCGTTCGCTCATCACCGACGAACTCGTCGAGGAACGGTGGCGGCAGGCCACCGACCCGGCGATGCTGGAGAGCGCTCGGCGGATGTACAGCCGAGCCGCATTCGTGGCCCCCATGAAACGGCACGGGGGTCACGACAGCACCCCGTGACGCAGTTCGGTCTTCCTCACCCGCGACGAACAGGGCTCTCGGTGACCGAGAGGTGTCATTGCATTGCGGGCGGCTGTGAAGCCGTCCGGGGCCGGAGATTCGAATTCTCCGGCCCCGAACGGGCTCGGGTCAGTGCACGGGTACGGACCCGTCCAGGACACACCGGGTACCGGTGAAGATGGTGGGCATGCACTTGTTGCAGTGGATGCAGAGTGATCGATGCTCCGGTTCGGCGGCGATCCGATTGACCAGGTCCGGTTCGCGGAGCAACGCCCGTGCCATCGCGACGAACTCGAAGCCTTCGGCCATGGCCGTGTCCATTCCGGCCCGGTCGGTGACCCCGCCGAGCAACACGAGCGGCAGTTTCACCGCTGCGCGGACCTGTCGTGCCTGTTCCAGCATGAACAGGTCCCGGTAGGGATAGGACTTGAGGAAGTGTTTGCCGACCAGCTTCATGCCGGTACGCACAGGCTCGCGCATCGCCGCCGCGAATTCGCGCAGGGGAACGTCACCCTTGAACAGATACATCGAGTTCAACAAGGAGCTGCCCACGGTGAGCTCGACGGCATCGAGCGAGCCGTCCTCCTCGAGCCACTGCGCCACCTGGACGGCTTCATCGAGCCAGAACCCGCCCGGAACACCGTCGTCCATGTTCAGCTTCGCCAGGATGGCGATCTTCCCGCCGACTGCGTCCCGCACCGTACGGGCCGTCTCCCGCACCAGGCGGGCGCGGTTCGCCAGCGACCCGCCGTACGCGTCGTCTCTCCGGTTGATCTTCGGACTCAGGAACGAACTTGCGAAATAGTTGTGGCCGAAGTGGATTTCGACTGCGTCGAAGCCGGATTCGACGGCGAGGCGGGCCGCATTCCCGTGGGCCAGACGGATCCGTTCGATGTCGCCGAGTGTCGCCGCGTGGACGGTGCGCATCCCGAGCGGATTGAACTGCCTCGACGGCCCGAGCGCGGGCAGTCCGTTGCTGGCCTCGTTGGCCACGGGACCGGCGTGGCCGATCTGGGCCGAGGCGGCAGCGCCCTCGGCATGGATCGCATCGGTCAGGCGCCGCAGTCCGGGCACCGCGTCCGGGCGCATCCAGATCTGGTTCGCCTCCGTTCGGCCTTCCGGTGCCACGGCGCAGTACGCAACCGTGGTCATACCGACGCCGCCCGCTGCGGGTCGGCGGTGGTACTCGATGAGATCGTCGGAGACGAGCGCGCCGGGCGTGGCGGCTTCGAACGTGGCTGCCTTGATGATGCGATTGCGCAGCGTGATCGGACCCAA
Organism: Rhodococcus sp. NPDC003382; assembly: GCF_053589135.1. Lineage (NCBI taxonomy): Bacteria > Bacillati > Actinomycetota > Actinomycetes > Mycobacteriales > Nocardiaceae > Rhodococcus > Rhodococcus sp. NPDC003382. The sequence goes on along the minus strand of NZ_JBSFRH010000076.1, from coordinate 16,906 downwards.
CGTCGCGGGCGCGAGCACGTCGGGGATGTCACGGGTGGTCATGGGGACTCCTGGTCGAGCGGTCGGCGGCGGGACAACTGCGCTGGCTCGTTGCAGATCAGCGCTGAACCATGTCGGTCGGCGCCCAGAAGGCGCGCATGCCGGTGATCCGACCGCGATCGTCGAATGTCATCACGTCGATCGGCTCGATTTCGTACGTCCGGGCGCCGGCCTTCGTGGTGACGCGGAAATGGAACGCGGCATTCGGTCCGCTGATCCGGAGGGTGAGCAGTTCGGTCGTGTTCTCGGTGCTCTCGATGCCCTTGTAGAAGTCGGTGATCGCTGCACGTCCGACGCGCGGCTCGCTGCCTACCGGGTCCTCGAGGACGGCGTCGTCGGCGTACAGCGCGGCGACCTCGGCGGCGCGGCCGGAAGCCACCGCTGCGAGATAGGCATTCACGGTCGCACGAATGCGCTCCGTCAGGTCGGCTGCCTCGGAAGTTGTCATGATTGCTCCTGTGACGTCGCGAGGATGGGATGGATTTGCCGACGCTATCCGGGGCGGTCCTGGATGAACGGTCCCCTTCCCACGCAGCGGGAGATTGCGGCCCGACGTCGTCCATCGTCGTTGTTACGCTTTCGTGGTGTCCGATACCGATGCCGAGCGATATCCCGCATTACCCGCGACGAGCTGGGCGGTGCTCGGGATGCTCTCGTTCGGGGAGGAACTGACCGGCAATGATCTGAAGAAGTGGGCGGATTGGAGTATCGGCTTCTACTACTGGAGCCCTTCGGTCAGTCAGGTCTATGCGGAACTCAAGAAGCTCGAAACGCTCGGATTCGTGCAATCCCGTGTGGTGAGCGAACCCGGAACCCGAGGCCGGCGTGTCTACTCGATCACCGAGGCCGGCATCGGAGCGGTGCGGACGTGGTCGCGTGAGGCGCCGGTGGAGATTCCCGTGCTCAAGCACGGCGTCATGCTCCGGATGTACATGGGACATCTGAACGATCCGGAGCAGCTGAAGGCCATCGTGCGCGACCATATCGTGAATCTCGAAGACAAGTTGCGCCGAGCCGGTGAGCACGCGGATCACTCCGATCGTGAACCGGGCTGGGCATTCTCGCAGATGAGCCTGCGGTGGGCAGAGCGCTACTTCCGGGCCGAGATCGATCTGTCTCGACAGCTCCTCGACGACATCGACGCCGCGGCAGCACGTTTCGCGAGCAGCGACGTCGACGGGTTCGGGATACCTCGCCCGCGGACGCCCGGTAGCTGGAGAGGGATGTCGGACGGCCTCGCCGCGGTCGAGCGCGGCGAGGCCGTCTCCGACGAAGAATAGGCGCGGTCAGGCGTACTGCGGTTGGCGCGCATCGGCAGTCGGATGCAGATGCCGGCGACGCTGAAGCGTCGGAGTGACGTGATTCCGGTCGAGCGTGCGCCAGATGGCGGTGGCCGTCATCCGGACGGGGGAGGTCAGCCGATGGTCGAAGCGCAGATGAGGCAACGGGCCACACACCGACACCGCGGCAACCGCGGAGCCGATCGGGCCGATCGGAACCGCGATGCACCCGAATCCCGTGAGGGATTCTTCTTTTTCGAAGGCGACCCCGTTCTCGCGAATGTCGTCGTAGTCGTGACCGGGGGTGCCTGTGTAGGCGAGTAGTGCCTTGCCGAGCGCTGTGCTGTGCGCCGGTCGTCGACCGCCGATGCGCGTGGGAACGGCGGACACCAGCCGTCCACCGAGCTTTTCGATGTAGACGACATCGTCGCCGTCGAGGACGGCGAGGTGTACGACGAAACCGGTGAGGCGTTGCAGTTCCTGCAGATGAGGTAGAGCGATGGCGTGCAGCCGGTCCTGGTGGACGGCCAGCGAGCCGAGTTCCATCAACCGCAATCCCAGGGTGTAGTCGCGTCCCTCGCGGTGGAGCCATCGCATCGAAACCAGCCGTTCGAGCATGCGATGGGCCGACGAGCGGGGTAGGCCCGTTCGATGCACGATCTGGGTGAGTGTGAGACGACCGGCACCGTCGAACGCGTCGAGCAAGAGGCCGACGCGGTCGAGTACTGCGCTGGGGGTCGTATGGTCGGCTCCGACCTGGATCGCCATGGATACTCCTACAGCCGAGGCGCTGCTGACGCTTCTACGTGGGTGTTTCGATTAGGAATAGTGCCACACGAAATCGGCGTTGTGAAGCAGGTCACTGATCTGGGTCGGGTGGAGTATCCGACGGCGGCCGCCACCTCTAGTCGCTCGGGCCGCCGTCGCTTCCCGGATCGAGGACGGCGCCGTCGAGGGCGCAGAACGTGTGACACACGCGATCGCGTACCACGACCTCCGTGCACTCGGGGTCGAACCAGCGGTCCACCACGCCCCAATGGATCGGATGGTCGAGATATTGGCCCATGAGAGAGGCGTGGTCGGAGAACTCCTGCTCCCATACATGGGTCCAGGCGGTGGGACCCACCGAATCCTCCACACGACTGAGGCGCCAGGAGACTATCGACTCGATGTACCCGGGCATCTTCAGCAGGTCGCGCTCGAATCGCTCGATGGTCGCTTCCGGTGTGCCGGGAGCGACGCGCAGCAGTAGCGCGCGGTAGACGGTCCGAGATGCGTCCGGACGCGACTGGGCCCGACCCGGGTGGTACTGCACGCCGTCCAGTCGCGCGACGACGGGTGAGCCGAGGGTCGCGTCCAGGGTCTCGATCGCACCGGCCGCCTCGTCCGCCGACGCAAACCGGAGATGAACGAGCAGATCTCCGCCGTTGATCACACCCGGCAGGGTCGGGGACACGAGCCGGCGCAGTGCCCCGAGTTCCTTCACTGCGAGCCGGACGTTCTCGGTGTACTCGGCGCGATCCGAGAAATCGGCGGTGGCGTCGAAGTGGACGACGCGAGTCACGTTATACATCGTTCAATCCCTCGACGTCGTCGGCGTGGGCAGCCATGGTCCGGGAGCGCTCCACGATCAGTTCGTCCATGCCCGACCACCACTCGCCGAGGCCGGGGTCGCGGCGGCTCTGACGGGTCATCTCCCACCACGAGTGGACACCGTCGACGGTCCAGGTGATGGTGACGGTATTGGAATCGTCGTCGAACCACACCGGCGGGCTGACGAGAATCCGGTCGAGTGTCATACCGCGTCGGCGGCCACCCGGAACGTACTCTGCGACATACGCCTCCACAAATCGTCGCGCACATCCTGGTTTGGTGACCACTCGGTCGATCACGTATATCGTCTCGTCTGCCATACCGCGGACGCTACGGCCGTCGAAAGCGCCGGGGAGGGCCTTCTCCCACTTCGCGGGAGAAGTTCCGTAGGCGGAGGGCGGGGCACGCACCGAATTCCGTGCGTGTCCCGCCCTCCGCGTGGAAGCCGCGTCCCCTTGTGACTTCGACTGCTGTGCAACATATTTACTCGAGCATCGAGATCCTCGGCCGTACGATCGTCAAGGTTCGGGGACGTGGGGGAGGTGCATCAAGCGGAAGTGGCCGAGGGCTCGGCGTTTTCGGGTGCAGTTTCCTCGGCACCACCCGTCTGCTCCGGCCGAGCGATGAACAGGCAGACGACGGCCACGACGAGCGAGCACGCGATGAACCACCCCACAGCCAGATCGAACGCCGACAGGGCGGGCGCGGTCGTTCCCGGCACGGTCCACAGGGAGAGCATGACCGACACGATGGCCACCCCCACGGCGGAGAACGCTTGCCGCGCAGTGGACAAGACTCCTGTCGTGACGCTCGTGACCTCCTCGGGGACGGATTCGATGACGATCTTCGGGTATCCGGTGTAGGCGAATGCCGTTGCGACGGCGGCGACGGCGAAAACACCCATCATCACCGGCAACGACTTGTGGCCGAAGTAGATCATCAGGTTGGCGACGGCGAACAGGACGGCGCCGATGAAGAAGGCGGTCCTACCGCCTCATCGACCGGCGACCACCCCGGCTATCGGAGAGGCGCCGAATCCCACAATCGCGCCGATGCCGGCCACGAGCCCCGTCACGGTTGCCGACATGCCGAGTCCGACGGGCAGCGACGTCGGAGACTGCAGGATCATCGGCGTGACGATCTGCACCGCCCCGACGGGACCGAGAGCCAGCACCGAGAGTCCGATCAGGTTCAGCGACATCTGCCTGTTCGTCAGCACCCGCAGATCGACGAGGGGTTCGCGCCGGCGCATCTCCCAGACGGTCCACACCGCGAGAACACCGATGCCGATGACGATCAGTCCGACGACCCCGATACTCGTCCAGCCCCACTTCGGTCCTTGCGTGATGCCGAAAAGGAGAGCGGTGAGACCCGGCGTCAGCAGAGCAGCGCCGATGTAGTCGAAGCTCGGTAGCTCGGCAGGAGTGTGGGAGCCCGGAAGCGCGAACGCAGCGACGATGGAGGCCACAACGGCGAGAACCGCCGCGAAGACGAAGATCATGTGCCAATCCGCCACGTCGAGCAGGAGCCCTGCGATCAGCGAACCCCCCGATCCCGCGAGAAGCGCGGCACCGCTGATGAATCCGACCGCGAGAGAGACCTTGCCGGCCGGCAGCGCTTCACGGGCGATGCCGTAGCAGAGCGGAAGAATCGCGCCGGCGGCACCCTGCACACCGCGGCCGACGATGATCGCTCCCACCGAGTCACCGAAGACGCTGATCACCGAACCGAGGGTGGACACCAGCATCACGAGGATGAGAACCTTCTTCCGCCCGTACATGTCTCCGAGCCGGCCACCGACAAGAGCGGCCGTTGCCGCCACGAGCATGTAGGCGGTCACGGCCCACCCGGTCGTGGACGCAGGCGCCTCGAAGATCTCGCTGAACCGTGGCAGTGCGATGAAGATCATGCCGGCCTCGAAGGCACTCAAGCATTCCGCGAGGACGAGCGCGGTGATGATCAGGGCCGTCGATCTCGATACTGCGGAACCGTCGATCGGACCGGTCGGCAACCGGAGTGAGGGATCTGACATCGATTGTTCTCCTGGGATGAGGTGAATACGGCTTCGCCGCCCGACACGGCGAAGCTGTTGTGATCGGTCACACACACGAGGTGCGAATCATGTGCCGGGGCGAGTGTCTGCGGTCGTTGCCTCGATCGCTGCCGGTTTGGACCACTCAGTGGGAGGAATGCTCCCGTCGGGTGTCGGGGCGGTGAGACCGTGCGGCCGCAGTGTCCGTGAGACCCGAGGAGATTCAGATGCTTGCCGAAACGGTTCGTCCCGTCCTCGAATCCGAGATCGCAGAGTGGGATCTCGAGGCCGACGTCGTCGTCGCAGGATACGGAATCGCGGGTGCCGCAGCCGCGATCGAGGCCGCCCGTGCGGGAGCCGAGGTGCTCGTGCTCGAACGGTCGGGAGGCTGGGGCGGTGCCGCCTCGATGGCAGGCGGATTCATCTATCTCGGTGGTGGGACACCGCTTCAGAAGGCGTGCGGGTTCGACGACACGGTCGAGAACATGAAGGCGTTCATGAAGGCCGCACTCGGTCCGGCCACCGATGACGAGAAGATCGATGCCTACTGCGAAGGCAGCGTCGAACACTACAACTGGCTGGTCGACGCGGGCGTTCCGTTCAAGGAGGAGTTCTGGGGCGAGCCCGGATGGGAGCCGGCGCACGACGAAGGGCTGATGTACTCCGGGGGAGAGAACGCGGCACCGTTCAGGGACCTGATTCCTCCGGCACCGCGCGGGCATCTTCCCCGGATGGACAACAAGAAGACCGGGGAACGTGGCGGTGGGTACATGCTGATGAAGCCGCTGGTCGAGACGGCCGAGAAGCTGGGTGTGAAAGCCGAATACGACGTCCGGGTCCAGACCGTGGTCGTGGACGAGGGTGGGGCGGTCACAGGTGTGGTCGCGCGACGGTACGGCCGGACGATCACCGTTCGTGCCCGTCGCGGCGTCGTCCTGGCCATGGGAAGTTTCGCTTTCGACGAGGCGATGGTGCGCGATCACGCACCTGTCCTCGTGGGGCGGCCGGGCTCTGCGATCGAGGCCCACGACGGTCGGGCCATCCGGATAGGGCAGGCATTGGGCGCCGCCACGGTACACATGGACGCTGCGGAGGTTGCTGTTCACGCCGCACCGCAGTTGATGGTCCGGGGGATCCTCGTCAACGCACACGGGCAGAGATTCATCGCGGAGGACACCTACCCGGGCAGGATCGGGCAGGCGATGCTGTTCCATCAGAACAACGAGGCCTTCCTGATCATCGATCAGCAGGCGTACGACGAAGTGCTGGGGCCGGACGCAACAGGTACTGCGAGGCGGCCGGAACCGACCTGGGTATGCGAATCCGCCGATGAGCTCGAGGAGGAAATGGGACTGCCGGCTGGTGCCTTGACCTCGACAGTGAACGTCTACAACGCCCATGCGGCGGACGGGTCCGATCCGTTGTTCTCCAAGGATGCGAAGTGGGTACGGCCCATCCGAACGCCGATTGCGGCATTCGATCTGCGTGGAATGACGTCGGGATTTCCCTTGGGAGGTTTGAAGACCAGTGTCGACTCGGAAGTACTCCATGTTTCGGGGGAGCCCATTCCCGGGCTCTTCGCCGCCGGACGATGCACCGCCGGCGTATGTGCCGGTGGTTACGCCAGTGGCGCCAGTCTGGGTGACGGTAGCTTCTTCGGGCGTCGCGCCGGGATGAGCGCTGCACGGAGATAGGAGAGCCGATCCAACGCGACTCCACCGAATCGCGGAGTTCTGCAACGTACGTCGTTGTGAGGCTCCGCGATTCGGTGCTGTCCACGGCAGTGGATTTCGCACACTCCCGGTTATGACAGCGATGGTCACCGCGAGATTCTTTATAAGGAAACATCTTTCGTGGTGCGATGGTGCTGGGGTCTCGAAAGGGTGCCCTCCGGGGTGTCCGCGAATATCGCGGTGTGCCTATCTCTCTCGGTCATCGGCGAAGCTCTCGGTCCCCTCTGATCGAGTATCCCGTTCAATGGGAGACCCCCCTCCGCCGGAGAGCTTCGCACTCACATAATTCAGCACCCGGATGCGACGTGATGTACCTCACTTTCAGCACTCGATATGCCCGGTACCACGCTCGCCTCCATAGTCATCCTCGGTGAAGGAGTCACATTATGAATCCACGCGGTCGGAATCGGCGGTTGCGGACCGTTGCCGGTGCGAGCGCTCTACTGCTTGCCGGAATGCTGGGCACTGCTGCATGTGCCGGCGACGAATCGGACGGAGGGAGCGCAGCGGCCGGTTCGACGTCCGCGCTGCCGAGCAATCCGGCGACCGGAGAGCCGGTGAAGATCGGGTTCGTCTCCACCGAGGGTGGTGCGGCGGTGTCGCTGCCGGAGATGCGCGAAGGTGCGGAGGCCGCGGTCGAATATCTCAACAACAACGGCGGTGGGCTCGCGGGTCGTCCGATCGAGCTCGTGGTGTGCAAGCAGCAGGAAGAGCCGACGTCGGCGACCGCTTGCGCGAACCAGTTCGTCGAGCAGAAGGTTGCCGCGGTCCTTTCTCCCGGAACCTCCCAGGGGCCGGCGATCGTTCCGATCGTCATCGGTGCGGGGATCCCGTACGTGACTCTCAACGGCGTCTCGGCCGTCGAACTTATGTCGCCGGAGGTCGCGGCGCTGTCCGCAGGTCTGCCCGGAACGTTGACGGCGGCCGCGACCGCGGCGCAGCAGGAGGGCATGTCGAAGTTCACGATGTTCGCCAGTGACGGCGGTGGCATCGCAGGCATGATCGACCAGATGGGCAAGCCGATCTTCCAGGGGTTCGGGGTCGAACTCGAGGTGGTACCGGTACCGCTCGGTACACCGGATCCCACGCCTGTCGTCGCGGCCGGACTGACGAGCAACCCCGACGGCGTGAGCTTCATCGGCGATGCAGCCACCTGTACCTCGGTGCTCAAGGCAGTTCAGACGACCGCGCCGACGGTGAAGAAGGTGCTGATCCCGACCTGCCTCGACGAAAATGTCGTCAAGGCGATCGGTATCGACACGGTCGAAGGCAACATCGGCATCACCGCCACGGATGCGTTGTCCGACCGGCCCGATACGGTGCTGTTCCGGTCGATCTTCGCCGAGTACGCCCCCGACCTGTCGCCGACCGGCTACGGCTCGACCGGCTACCAGACGGTGATGGCCCTCGCCGGCGCAGCATCCAGCATCTCGGGTGAGGTGAACGCTGCGTCGATCCAGGAGGCTCTGCGTACCGCTGCGAACGTCGAGATGCCTGCCGGTGGCGGAATCACCTTTACATGCAACGGAACTGCGTTCCCGATGATGCCGTCGATCTGCTCCGGACAGATGCTGATCGGTGAGATCAACGATCAGGGCATCCCCGTGAACCTCACGGTCACCGGCTGACGGATCCGTATCCCCAGAAGGAAATTTCATGACCGACCATCTCGCCTATCTCGTGCTGGGTCTCGGCAACGGAGCCGTGTACGCCGCAATCGGACTGGCACTCGTGATGACGTTCAAGAGTTCCGGCGTCGTCAACTTCGCCACCGGAGCCGTGGCCCTCTACACCGCCTATACGTACGCGCTGCTGCGCACGGGTGAGCTGATGGTCCCGATCCCGGGGCTACCCCGAACGATCGACCTCGGTCGACCGCTCGGGGTGGCACCGGCCATGGCCGTGTCGTTGGCAGTCGCGGCTCTGCTGGGGGTTCTGTTCTACGCATTGATCTTCCGGCCGATGCGCACGGCACCGGTGATCGCCAAAGCGGTGGCATCCATCGGACTGATGATCGTGCTCCAGGCTGTGATCGCGCTTCGGGTGGGCACCGAGATCGTCGCCGTCGAACCGATATTCGCGCTCGACAGCATTACGATCGGTTCTCGTCAAGCTCCGACGGACCGGATCTGGCTTGCCGTCGCAGTCGTCGCGATCGCGGTTCTGGCTGCGCTGGTGTTCCGCTTCACCCGCTTCGGAATCGCGACGGAGGCGGCGGCCGAGTCGGAGAAGGGTGCCTACCTGACGGGGTTGTCGCCGGATCGGATCGCGTTCAGCAACTGGGCGCTGTCGTCGGTCGTCGCCGGCCTCGGCGGAATTCTCATAGCTCCGATCGTTGCACTGAATCCCGTTGCCTACTCGATGTTCATCGTCCCCGCACTCGCGGCGACGCTCGTCGGGAACTTCAGCTCGATCTGGCTGACCGTCGCAGCGGGCATCGCGATCGGCTCGTTGCAGGCGGAAATGACGAACCTGCAGGTCACCTTCGACTGGTTTCCGCACGCGGGTATGGCCGAGGCCATCCCGCTGCTGTTGATTCTCGTATTCCTGGTCGTCAAGGGGCGGCCCCTACCCGACCGCGGCAGCGTCGTCCGGCAGCGACTCGGCCACGCCCCACGCCCCGATCGGATTCTCGCGCCGGCGATTCCGGCCGTCGCGGTCGCCGTGGTCGCGATGCTGGTCACCGGCGGCAGCTATCGCGCCGCGATCGTCAGCAGCATCATCTTCGCGGTGATCGCTCTGTCCCAGGTCGTCGTCACCGGGTACACGGGACAGGTCTCCCTGGCGCAATTGACACTCGCGGGCGTCGGCGCCTACTCGATCAGCGTTCTGAACAACCACCTCGGAATACCGTTCCCCTTCGCGCCGCTGATCGGCGCACTGTTCGCGACGGTCATCGGCATTGTGATCGGTCTGCCGGCCCTGCGGGTACGGGGACTGCCGCTGACCGTCGTCACCCTGGCGCTGGCAGTGTTCCTCGAAGCATTCTGGTTCCGGAACCCGCAACTCAACGGCGGTGTCGCAGGTGCTCCGGTCGACACCCCCCGACTGTTCGGATTCGACCTCGGAATCGGTGCGGGAGAAGACTATCCGCGTCTCGCATTCGGTCTGATGTGCCTGTCCGTGCTCGTTGCGGCCGCCCTCGGCGTCGCGTGGGTTCGGCGCAGCAGGCTCGGGACCGACATGCTGGCGGTCCGGGCGAACGAGCGTTCCGCGGCGGCGTCGGGGATCAACGTTCCGCGCACCAAACTGGCGGCCTTCGCGATCGGTGCGTTCCTCGCCGGCCTCGCCGGTTCTCTCATGGCGTACCAGCAGACGTTGGCGACACCGGAACCGTTCACCGTCTTCCTCGGTATCACCTTGTTCGCCGTCATGTACATCGCGGGGATCACCTCCGTCACCGGTGCCGTCCTCGCCGGACTCATTGCGCCGGGCGGCGTTCTGTACCTTTTCGTCGACCGGTTCCTGAACCTCGGCGAGTACTACGCGGTGATCAGCGGCATCCTGCTCATCGTCACCATCATGTTCAATCCGGACGGGATCGCAGGCAAATTGCCCCGGATCCCGCTGCCCACCCTGAGGAAGTCGTCCTCGGGCCCGGTCCCCGTAGAGGGAACAGCCACCGCAGCGGTGCGGTCGTCCTCGCCCGTCGTGGGCGAACCGATTCTGTCGGTACGGGATCTGAGCGTGCACTACGGGGCGGTGCAAGCGGCATCGGACGTGACCTTCGACGTTTGTGCAGGGGAGATCGTCGGTCTCATAGGTCCGAACGGCGCGGGGAAAACCACCGTCGTCGACGCGATCACCGGTTTCGCGCCTGCGAGCGGCACGGTCGTTCTGGACGGCACGGACATCGGGGGCCTGCGGCCGCATCGGCGCAGCAGGCTGGGACTCGGCCGCAGTTTCCAGGACGTGGAACTGTACGACGACCTGTCCGTCGCCGAGAACGTGACGGTGGGCGCGGCCAGATCGGGATCCGACCACGACACAGCGGACCGAGTACGGGCAGTCCTGGACACGGTCGGACTCGGAGACGTCGCAGACGCCGAGGTATCGACCCTCTCTCAGGGACAGCGTCAGCTCGTCTCTGTCGCGCGTGTCCTCGTCTCGTCGCCGAAGGTCGCGTTGCTCGACGAACCGGCAGCGGGGCTCGACGGCGCGGAGAGCCGTCGGCTCGGTGAACGGCTTGTCGATGCCCGCAATGCCGGAACATCGATCCTGCTCGTCGAACACGACATGGAATTGGTGCTCACCATCTGTGACCGCGTCGTCGTCCTCGACCTGGGAAGGGTCGTGGCATGTGGGCCACCGGACGAGATTCGGTCCGACGAGCGGGTGATCAGCGCATACCTCGGCGCCCCTGCCCGCGACGTGGATCCCGCTCTCGAAGCTGTCCCCGAGCTCGCTGCCGCACGCATCGACGAAACACAGGAGGCGAACTCGTGAACGGATTGACGATCAGGAATCTGTCGACCGGTTACGTTTCCGGCCGTCCCTGCGTCCGGGACGTGAGCCTGGAGGTGGACCGTGGGCAGATCCTGAGCCTGCTCGGCCCGAACGGCGCAGGCAAGACCACGCTGCTGCTGTCCCTGGCCGGTCTGTTGCCCCGATTCGATGGCGAGGTCGTCGTCGACGACCTGACCGTCGGCGGCGGTCGCCCACGCGAGGCGGTGCTGTCGGGGCTGGTTCTGGTCTCCGACGACCGTGCGCTGTTCCGGGGATTGACGACAACCGACAACCTGCGTCTGGCGGTCCGCGATCGGCGACGTCGACGCCGAGCACTCGACGAGGTGCTCGAGTACTTCCCGGCCCTGGAGAAGCGGCTCGGAGTCGCTGCCGGCCGGCTGTCGGGCGGCGAGCAGCAGATGCTCGCAATCGGACGCGCGATCCTGCAGCGTCCGAAGGTACTGCTCATCGACGAGCTGAGCATGGGGTTGGCGCCCGTCGTCGTCGACGAAATCCTGGCGGTGCTTCGCAGGCTGGCCACCGAGGAGGGAATGTCGGTGGTACTCGTCGAGCAGCACGTCCACCTTGCTCTCGGTGTCGCCGACCGTGCCGCTGTGCTGGTGCACGGCACCGTGGCACTGACCGATTCGGCGGAGGCGCTCCGAACCGAACCCGACCGGATCGAACGTGCCTATCTCGGGTCGTCGTCCCGCCCGCACGCCGGGATCTGAGAAGCCCGATCCCATGGTCGGGCCTCGACCCGGAGTCGGCATCGAGGATGGTGACCATTCAGCGGGAGGCACTCATCCGCCGCACATTTCCTGACCCTATCGTCCGTGATGAAAGTTGATGTGACGCAGTTCACGGCCCGGGCCCGTATTCATCGGGCCGGCGTTACTGCTCGTGGACCCTGCGCCCGCACGCCCTTACCGGAAGGACCGACATGACCGACGTAGTTGCCGATACCGCCGCCGCCGTCGCCGCGGCTGGTGCGCGTGTCATCGAACCCCGCAAGATCGCGGACGGCTTCTCATGGCCGGAGTGCCCGCGCTGGCACGACGGCATCCTCTGGTTCTCCGACATGTACACCGCGACCCTGAAAACCGTTGATGCCGAGGGAAATGTGGCGGTGGTCGTGGATGCGACCGGCCGCCGCGCCGGAACCGAGGTGCCGATCGTCCTGGGCGGATTCGGCTGGCTCCCGGACGGCCGGCTGATCGTCGTCTCGATGCACGAAAAGCTCGTCCTCGTCCACGGCGGGAACGGACCCGACGACCTCGAAGTCCTCGCCGACCTGTCCGCCTTCTCGCAGGCGGCTATCAACGACATGGTCGTCGACGCCGAGGGACGCGCATACGTGACGCAGCTCGGATTCGACCTGTTCGCCGGCGAGGAGCCGGTGCCCTCTCCGATCATCGTCGTCGAACCCGACGGTTCCGCGCACACCGCCGATGAAGTCGGACCGCTGCTGTGCGCCAACGGGATCGCAATCAGCTCGGACGGCACGAAGGTCTACACGGCCGAGGTGATGGCACAGAAGCTCACCGTGATCGATCGTGCCGCCGACGGATCGCTGTCGAATCCGCGGCTGTTCGCATCCTGCCCGTTCCTGCCGGACGGCATCGGGCTCGACGAGGAGGGCGGCGTGTGGGCGGCGATGCCCGGCAGCGGTTACGTGGCTCGTTTCACCGAGGAGGGGATGACGGATGCCATTCCCGTGCCGCTCGAGAACGGCGTCGCCTCGGCCTGCCTGCTCGGCGGTCCCGACCGCACGACCCTCTACATGACCGTCGGTGTCGAGGTTTTCGATTTCGACAAGTCTGCACGCGAGGCGCTGGGCACCATCTGGGTTGCCGACGTTTCGTCCCACGGCGGCGACACCCGCCCCTGACACCCACCGACACGACACGATTCGAGGAACATTCATGACAGCACTGGATTTCACCGACCGCGTGGTCGTCGTCACCGGCGCGGGACGCGGCATCGGTCGAGCACACGCCGAACTGCTCGCGTCACGTGGTGCCGCGGTCGTGGTCGGCGACCTCGGGTCGGCCATCGACGGTTCCGGAGTCGACGGCGACGATCCGGCCCGCGAGGTCGTGGACGCGATCACCGCAGCCGGCGGCAAAGCCGTCGCCTGCTCGGCCGACATCTCCACCGAGGACGGTGCCGTCGAACTCGTCGACACCGCCCTGTCGGCGTTCGGGCAGCTCGATGCTGTGATCAACAACGCGGGCATCGTGCGCACCGCGCCGTTCGACGAGGTTCCGTACGAGGAGTACCAGCGACATCTGGACGTGCACTACTTCGGTGCACTCCGCGTCTGCCGGGCCGCCTGGCCGCACCTGCTGAAGTCGCCGGCCGGGCGGGTGGTGAACACCATTTCCCAAGCGATGCTGGGTAATCCGGACATGTCGCACTACGGAGGGTCGAAGGGCGCACTGTTCGGTCTGACCCGCAATCTGGCGCTGGAAGGCCTGAAGTCGGGCGTGAAGGTCAACGCCATCGCCCCGGGTGCGGGCACCCGTATGGCAGAGGCGGCCGCGGACACCCTGTCCCCCGAGGTGATGGAGTACATGCGTACCCAGCTGCGGCCCGAGCACGTCGCCCCCGTCGCTGCGTACCTCGTGCACCCGACGTGCACCGTCACCGGTGAGGTCTTCAACGTCGCCGGCGGTATCGTCAACCGCCTCGCTATCCTCAACACCGTCGGGATCCACGATCCCGCTCTGACGATCGAGACCGTCGCCGAGCGGTTCGACGACATCATGGCGATCACCCCCGATGCCATCCCCCAGATCGTGGCTCCGGCACAGGTCCCGGCGACGTCCTGACCGGAACTTCCACGACATCGGCTCAGCCCCAGGAGAAGCACAGTGAGCTCTACCGAAGCCCCCACGACCACCACCGAGACCGAGGACACGGCCTACCCCTTCGGTCCGGTGAGTGTGAACGAAGCATCGCGAAGGTACGCCGCCATCGCCGCCGATCGGCCGATGACCAAAATGACGATGCCGTTCGGCGGTGACGTCTGGGTCATCCACCGAAACGCTGCCGCGCGGCAGATGCTCGGCGATCCCCGCTTCGTGCGCGAACCGTTCCGCACCGGTGAGCGGGTAGTGCCCTACTTCGTCGAGTTTCCCGAGTTCCTGAAGACCACACTGCAATTCGAGGATCCGCCGCAGCACACGAAGCTGCGCAAGCTCGTCCAGAAGTCCATCTCGCCGAAACGCGTACGCGCCATGCGGGAATCGGCAGTGGAGTTCGCAAACCACCTGATCGACGAGATGGTCGCCAAGGGGTCCCCGGCGAACCTGGTGCACGACTACGCTGTGGCTCTGCCGATCCAGATGCTGGCCAACCTTCTCGGGGTGCCGCCGGAGGACCGCCCGAAGTTCCAGAAGTGGAGCTCGGCGACCCTCGCGGTGGCGAACATGCCCGAGGAGGAGGTCGTCGCCAACATGACCGAACTCGTCGGTTACATGATGGCCCTGATCGACGAGCGGCGGAAGAATCCCCGGGAGGATCTGCTCAGCGACCTGACGAACGCCCAGCACAAGGACGACACCCTCACCGACGCCGAGATTCTGCCGATCGCCCTGGTGTTGATCATCGGCGGCTTCGACAACACAGCGAACTTCATCTGCTTCGGTGTGCTCTCGTTGCTGAAGAACCCGGAACAGCTGAAGATCCTGCTCGAGGACGTCGAAGGCGTCGCCCCGACCGCGGTCGAGGAGATCCTGCGGCACGGGCGAATGGCGTTCGGTGACACCGTCACCGGAGGCGGCGGTCTGGTGCCGTTCGTCGCAACCGAGGACGTCGAGATCGACGGGCACGTCATCGCCGCGGGTGAGGCCGTGCTGGTGGACCCGGCGTCGGCGAACCACGACGGGGTCGCGGTCACGGACGGTGAGAAGTTCGACGTGCGACGCGAGGGAAATCCGCACCTGACCCTGAGCTACGGGCTCCACCACTGCCTGGGTGCGCCGCTCGCACGGATGGAGATGCAGGTGGCCATCACGGAGCTGTTCAAGCGACTGCCGGGCCTCGCCCTGGTCGGCGAGCCGAAAGTGGACAAGAACAACCTCACCGAGCCGGTCGTCGACGTCCCGGTGACGTGGTAGGGACCTCGACATGCCGAAGGTCTTCTATACCCAACCCGACGGCTCGGAGCGTGTGATCGACGCAGCTGCAGGTGATTCCGTCATGTCGACGGCTGTCACCAACGGTGTGACGGGCATCGTGGGTCAGTGCGGTGGCACGCTCTCGTGCGCGACCTGCCACGTCTACCTCGCCGAGGACGACCTGAAGTACTTCGATCCTCCGACGGAGGACGAGGACGACATGCTGGACTGCACGGCGAGCGATCGCGAGGACACCTCGCGGTTGTCGTGTCAGCTGATCCTCCGCGAGGGTGTCGACGTCCACGTGACGGTGCCCGATGAGCAGGCGTGACGACAACGGTCGGGGCACCGGCGACCCGCCACTCGGCGTGGCGGTCGTCGGCGCCTCGCACGCGGCTGTGCACCTCGCCGACCGGTTGCGCGCCGGCGGTTACACGGGCCCGCTGACCCTGATCGGCGGCGAGCCTCACCTGCCGTATCAACGGCCACCGTTGTCGAAGGCGTGGCTGAAGGGCGACGGATCGGCCACCTCGCTGGTACTACGGGCCGAGAACCACTACGCGGACAACGGGATCGAGCTCCTGTCTGGCACCGTTGCGGAGAGGGCGGATCGGGACGGCGACGGCGTGACCCTGCAATTGCGCCGCGCCGACGGGTCCCGGGAGACACGCAGCTTCGACCGTCTGGTCCTCGCCACCGGCGCCCGCGCGCGCCGGTTGGCGATACCCGGTTCCGACCACCGTGACGTATTGGTCCTCCGCGAGCTCGACGACGCTCGGCGGCTGGCGGAGCGGATCGGCTGTGGACCGGTCGTGGTGATCGGCGGAGGCTTCATCGGTCTCGAGGTCGCGGCGACCCTCCGCGGCCTCGGCGCGGAGGTCACCGTGGTCGAGGCCGGACCCCGCCCGATGGGGCGGGCAGTCGGCTCGGGGACAGCCGATTTCCTGCTCGCCGCTCACGCGGAGATGGGTGTCGACATCGCCCTCGCTGCGGAACCGACGGAGATCGTCGTCGCCGGCGACCGCATCCGGGGGGTGCGGCTCGCCGACGGTCGTGAAATTCCTGCTGCGACCGTGCTTGTCGGTGTCGGGGCGGAGCCGCGTACCGAGCTGGCCGAACAATTGGGGCTCGAATGCGACCGCGGTGTCGTCGTCGACGAACAGTGTCTGGCATCGGACGGTCGCACGCTCGCGATCGGTGACTGCACGGTCCAGGTGTCCCGCGGCGGTGGCAGGGTCAGGCTCGAATCGGTCGACAACGCGATCGAGCAGGCGAATGCGGCCGCGGCGACGATACTCGGCCACGACGTTCCCCAGCGGCCGGCACCGTGGTTCTGGTCCGATCAGGGATCGTGGAAACTCCAGATCGTCGGGCGCGTCGACGAGAACGCCGACGTCGTGATCCGCAGCGACATCGGCAAACCCCAGCGACGCGTCACACTGTATTTCGCGGAGGACGCGCTGATCGCCGCGGAATGTGTCAATGCACCAGCAGATTTCGTGGCGGTGCGGTCGGCACTCGCGCGGGGGGTCCGCCCCTCACGGGACGAACTCGCGGACAACGGTGTTGCCCTGAAGAAGCTGCTTGCGGCTCTCGGCTAGGCAGGTGACACCGCGCAATCGGGGGAGGGGGGCAAAAGATGAGGCGGTGCGACCCGCA
>NZ_JBSFRH010000075.1:0-24806 GCF_053589135.1 Rhodococcus sp. NPDC003382 | reverse complement strand
GATGCGGTGACCGGCCCTGCGGTGCGTGCCGATCCCGCTCTTTCCGGGACACGCAGCAAGGCAACAGGAAGAATCGGAGAGTATGACGGAGTATCAGATTTCTCGTCGACTGTTGTGAGCCTGCCGGCTCCACCGGTCGTGGATACGCGGTAATGACCTCGTGCGTCTTCTGCGCAATCGTCGCAGGTGAGGCTCCGGCAAGCGTCGTGCTCGACGAGCCGGACGTGATCGCGTTCATGGACATCCGGCCGTTCACGGCCGGACATCTGCTGGTCGTTCCGAAGCGTCACGCATCGGGTCTGGCAGAACTCGACCCCGAGGACGGGGCGCGCATCTTCGATGCGGGCCGGCGCATCGCCATCGCGCTGCGTTCCGGCGACCTGCCCGTCGACGGCGTGAACCTCTTCCTGGCCGACGGCACCGCCGCGGGGCAGGAGGTCTTCCACGTCCACCTGCACGTCATTCCGCGAAGGCACGGTGACGGGTTCGGTCTGCGTGCGGTACCCCGCAGTCCGAACCGGACCGTGCTCGACGGTACTGCCGCCGCGATCCGCGACGCTCTGTCGCGGTAGCGGCGGCACCGTCGGGTCGACCGGACGGCGGGTTGCGACGGGATTTGTCCGACCCGGTGATCTACGGTGCTCTTGTGGCCCGTGCGCAACCGATCCTGACGCCGCTCACCGAGGCGGCGATCTTCCTCGTCGCGACCGTCGACGAGGGTGGCGAATCCGACGTTCGTGACCTGCTCGAAGACCTCGCGGCTCTGCGCCGCGCGGTGGGATTCCGGATCCCCGAGGGTGGTCTGTCCTGCGTCGTGGGCATCGGCTCCCGACTGTGGGACCGGCTGTTCGACGGCCCGCGGCCGGCCGAGCTTCACGAGTTCGTCGAACTCGACGGGGGAGTGCACCGTGCCCCGTCCACACCCGGCGACCTGCTCTTCCACATCCGGGCCTCCTCTCAGGACCTGTGCTTCGAGCTCGCCGCCAAGATCGACGACAGGTTGCGCCCGGTGGCGACCTTCGTCGACGAGGTGCACGGCTTCCGCTACTTCGATCGTCGCGACCTGCTCGGTTTCGTCGACGGCACCGAGAACCCCGAGGACGAGGACGCGGTCGCCGCGGCTCTCGTCGGCGACGAGGACGCCGAGTTCGCCGGTGGTAGCTACGTGATCGTGCAGAAGTACCTGCACAACCTCGAGGCCTGGAACGCGTTGCCGGTCGAGGAGCAGGAACGCGTGATCGGCCGGACCAAACTCGACGACATCGAACTCGACGACGACGTCAAGCCGTCGAACTCGCACGTCGCGCTCAACAACGTCACCGATGCGGACGGCAACGAACGACAGATCGTGCGCGCCAACATGGCGTTCGGGAGCATCGGCAGCGGCGAATTCGGCACCTACTTCATCGGATACGCGGCCACGCCGGACGTCACCGAGCAGATGCTGCGCAACATGTTCCTCGGCAATCCGCCGGGCAACCACGATCGGATTCTCGACTTCTCCACGGCGGTCACCGGCGGATTGTTCTTCTGCCCGTCCGCCGAGTTCCTGGAGGATCTTCCCGCACCGCGCCGCACCGTGAACGCCGAAGCGGGTCCGGAGCCCGTCGACGGGCGTTCGACCACACCGGGCGACGGATCACTCGGAATAGGCACTCTCAGAAGGAGTTCGACGCGATGAACAACCTCTACCGCGATCTCGCCCCGATCACCGATGCCGCGTGGGCGTCGATCGAGGAGGAGGCGATCCGCACCTTCAAGCGGCACGTCGCCGGCCGCACGGTCGTGGACTTCTCCGGCCCGCACGGCGTCGATTTCGCCGCGGTCGGGCTGGGGCGCACCGAGACGATCGCTGCTCCCGCCGAGGGTGTGCAGTCGCGGCGGCACCGGGTCGCGCCGCTCGTCGAGCTGCGGGTGCCGTTCACGCTATCCCGCGAGGAGATCGACAACGTCGAGCGCGGCGCGCAGGACTCCGACTGGGATCCGGTGAAGGAGGCTGCGAAGAAGATCGCGTTCGCGGAGGACCGCGCGATCTTCGAGGGCTACGCGGCGGCCGGGATCGAAGGGATCCGCGCGAGTTCGTCGAATCCGGCGCTGAACCTGCCGGAGGATCCGCGCGACATTCCCGAGGCGATCAGCCAGGCCTTGTCGCAGTTGCGTCTCGCCGGTGTCGGCGGCCCGTACTCGGTGCTGCTCGGTGCCGACGAGTTCACGAAGGTCAGCGAGACGGCCGATCACGGCTACCCGATCCGGGAGCAGATCCGCCGGCTCATCGACGGCGACATCATCTGGGCTCCCGCGATCGACGGCGCGTTCGTGCTCAGCACCCGCGGCGGCGACTTCGACCTGCAGATCGGTCAGGACCTGTCCATCGGGTATCTGTCGCACGACGCCGAGACCGTGCAGCTGTACTTCCAGGAATCGCTGACGTTCCTCGTCTACACGGGCGAGGCGTCCGTCGCGCTCCGCACCGCCTGACTCGTAGGCACCGAACCGTCGAACGGTCGCGCGCAGCCGGCCGCGCGCGACCGGCCGTTCGGTGGTTTGCGCCACTGCCTACCGGGTGGGCATCACTTGTGTTGCAGCGCACCGGCTTTCAACGCTGCCGCGTTGACGCGGCTCAGGACGGCGTGCAGCTCCTCGAGTTCGGAGATGTCCACACCGAGCGTGTCGACGACGGTACCGGGCACGGCCTCGGCGCGGCTCCGCAGCGCGCGACCCTCGTCGGTGAGGTCGACGACGAGCTGCCGTTCGTCGGCGGTGCTGCGGGTGCGCGTGATCAGGCCGAGCGCCTGCAGACGCTTGAGCAGAGGCGACAAGGTGGGCGAGTCGAGCTGCAGGACCCGCCCGATCTCCTTGACGGACAGCGGTGCCTGCTCCCACAGGACGAGCATCACCAGATACTGCGGATGGGTCAGTCCCAGCGGCTCCAGGATCGGCCGGTAGACCGCGAGTACTGCGCGATTGGCCACGGCGAGCGCGAAGCACACCTGACGGTCGAGGGCCAAGGGATCGTCCGCGCGGGTCGGTGTGAACGGAGCGGCGGCGTCGGAACTCATCTCGTCGAGGATACCAACAGTTAGTGCACGAACTTGTGAGGCTCGATCTGTCGTCGTCGACGTAGCACCCCCACCGGGGATTAGATTAGGCTAGCCTAATCGCATGATCGACGACCTCATCGAACTCGCGTTTGCCCAGGGTGCCGTGCGCGGGGTGTCCGTGGCCGCCGACGGCTGCGACGAATACCTGCTAGCCTCCTCGGGGACGGCGCCTGCGATTCGCGTGTGGGTGCGTCCCGACGGCCGCTTCTCGCGGGCCTTCGACAGCGACGACTGCCACGTGACGCTCGGTCAGGTCGTCGACCGGTGCGGCATCACCTACGATCGCCGCCGGGGCGGTTCCCTGGTGCGGCGAATGTAGGCCGTCAGCGCACGTAGTCGGGATATTCGGTGTGCAGGAGCAGGTATCCGGCGAGGTCCTCGATGAGCCAGTGCTCGCTGTCCTCCGGTGTCCGGGCGTCGCACACCGCATCGCCCGCGAGGCAGACGCGGTCCACCCGGATGTCACCGAAATCGTGGCGTCCGCCCGTGAGCGTGATGCCCGGGGCCACCTGTCCGGGGAACTGGGACTCGACGCCGTTCTCGTCGCGCGGATCCGCGTAGAGCACACCCCGGATGCGGTCCGGGGGAACCGAACCGTCGTGCGCGATCTCGGCCAGGACATCGCCCGCGACCGCGGCCCCCTGCGAGTAACCGAGAACGACGAGCTCCGAGTTCGGGCACACCGCGTGCTCCCGCGTGATCGCCTCGCGCAACCGGCTCTTGCCGATTGCTTTCGACTCGTCGTAGGCGATGCCGTCCGAGCCCTTGCTGGAACCGGAGTCCGGCACCGGCACGACCACCGCGGGATAGCGGATGTGTTCGACGATCGTGCCCGGCTGCCGGTAGCGCTCCGAGATCTGCGCCAGCGGCGACTCCGGGTCCAGGGAATCGATGGAATCGACGTTCTTGGTGCCGTCCACCGCGAGCACGAAACGTTCTGGGCAGGAGCCGGTTTCGTCCGGTGCCGCGCCGGCGGCCGGCGACGTCAGGAGGGCGGACATCGTGGTGATCGCGAGGGCCGCTATGACCAGGCCGAAGCCGCGACGAACCGATTCGGGTGAGCCGACCATGCCGAACCTCCTGAGACCACGAGCCATCGAACAATCGCAGGGTACCGGGGTTCGGGATCCGGCCTCGTCCTCCAAATGAACCATTACGGGTGTGGCACTGGTCATGGCGTCGCAAGCCGCCGAACGGGACGACAGCGGCGCGCTGCCGACCGCGCGCTGTTGTCCATCCGGATTGCGGGAACCTCGAACTCCCGTCAGGGCTCGACGAGCTTGCGCAGGATCCGTGCGAGCTCGGCGCGGTCGTGGTCGTCGAGCGGGGCGAAGAACTCGCCGGCTTCGGCGTCGCGCGCCGCGTCGAGTTGCCGGGCGAGGTCGCGTCCCGCGTCGGTCAGTTGCACGCACACCGCGCGGCGGTCGGCGGGGTCGGGGATCCGCTCGGTGAGTCCGCGGGCCTCGAGCCGGTCGATCACCTCGGTGGCCGAGCGCGGCACGATCCGCAGCGCCTTGGCGACCTCGCCGAGCCGCAGCGGGGATCCGTCGGAGCCGCCGACGACGCGCAGGGCACGGTGCTCGTGAGGTGACAAATGCCACGGTTCGAGGGTCTCGTGCCAGCGTCGTCGCAGCGTGCGGGTGGCCGTGATCAGCAGATCACGCAACGTTGCGGGTGAATCGGCCATGGAATGAAGAGTACCGCATTTGACGTTTACCTCTTAGTGAGGCAACCTCAATACGTTACATCGACTCAGAAGGAGGTGGTGTACATGATGCACCTCCCCCCGGGCGGCGGTCCCGGCCCCGGACGACGGGGCAAGGTCGACCCCCTCGATCGACGCCAGCTTCAGGACTCACCCGTCAGCCTGCGCCGCATCGGTGCCCTCTTCGCGCCCTACCGCTGGCAGATCGCACTCGTGGTGGCGCTCATCGTCACCTCGTCCGTGATCTCCCTCGCCAGCCCCTTCCTCGTCCGCGCGGCCATCGACCACGCCATCCCCGAACAGAACGTCTCGCTGCTGCTGTGGGTCGTCGCCGGCATGCTCGCGGTGACCGTCGCCTCCTCGGTGCTCGGCGTCGCCCAGACCTGGATCTCCACCACGGTGGGCCAGCGCATCATGCACGGCCTGCGCACCCGCGTCTTCGCCCACCTGCAGCGTCAGTCCCTGAGTTTCTTCACCCGCACCCGCGGCGGTGAGATCCAGTCCCGGCTGACCAACGACATCGGCGGAATGCAGAACGTCGTGACCTCCACGGCCACGTCGATCGCCGCCAACATCACCACCGTCGTCGGCACCGCCGTCGCGATGGCCGTACTGAGCTGGCGGCTGTCGCTGCTCTCGCTCGTGGTGCTGCCGCCCGCGATCTGGCTGACCCGCAAGGTCGCGCTGATGCGCCGCGAGGTCACCGCGCGTCAGCAGCGCCGCCTCGCCGACATGCAGACCCAGATCGAAGAGGTCCTGTCCATCAGCGGTGTGCTCCTGTCCAAGACGCTCGGCACCGGACCGTCCATGTCCCGCCGCTTCGCGGACACCTCCGCCGAACTCGCGGATCTCGAGGTGCACGCGCAGCTGTCGGGCCGGTGGCGCATGGCCACCATGAACATCGTGTTCGCGGCGATCCCCGCGGTGTTGTACCTCGTGGCCGGCCTGCCCGCGACCTCCGGCGGCATGACCATCGGCACCCTGGTCGCCTTCACCGGCCTGCAGGCCGCGCTCTTCCGCCCCCTCATGAGCCTGCTGGACGTGGGCGTGTCCGTCACCGCGTCGCTGGCCCTGTTCAGCCGGATCTTCGAATACCTGGACCTGATCGTGGAGATCGACGAACCCGCCGATCCGGTCCGGCTCGACCTCGACCGGGTCGCCGGAGCGGTGCGCTTCGAGGACGTGAGCTTGTACTACCCGGGTGCCGACCGTCCCGCGCTCGACCACATCGATCTCGACGTGCCGGCCGGCGCGCAGATCGCCCTCGTCGGTGAGACCGGTTCCGGCAAGACCACACTCGGCTCGCTCGTCGCTCGCCTCCACGACCCGACGACCGGACGCGTCACGATCGACGGTGTCGATCTGCGCGACCTTCCGCTCTCCGACGTCGCCGCACTCGTCGGCGTCGTCTCGCAGGAGACCTACCTGCTGCACGCGACCGTGCGCGAGAACCTGCGCTACGCCAAGCCCGACGCCACCGACGCGGAGATCGAGGACGCCGCGCGCGCCGCGCAGATCCACGATCTGATCGTGTCGCTGCCCGACGGATACGACACGCTCGTCGGCGCCCGCGGGCACCGCTTCTCCGGTGGTGAGAAGCAGCGCCTCGCGATTGCCCGGACGCTGTTGCGGGACCCGCGCATCCTGGTGCTCGACGAGGCGACCAGCGCGCTCGACAACGAAACCGAACGGGCCGTGCAGCAGGCACTCGACGCCGCGCGCCGCGGCCGCACCACCATCACCGTCGCCCACCGGCTCTCGACGGTGCGGGCGGCCGACGCGATCGCGGTGCTCGACCGCGGCCGGATCGTCGAATTGGGCAGCCACGACGAACTTCTCGCCCGCGACGGCCGCTACGCCGAGCTTGCGATGCGCCGCGACGAATGCGTCACCGCAGTCGCGTAGGTCAGGCCCGCGAGGCGGCCATGTCCCCGGCGACGTTCGCCGACGCCAGCGCGTCGACGACGTCGGCGGTGGGCAGCACGACCGCGCAGCGCGAGGCCACGTAGTTCAGCGCATCGGTGTGCTCGCGCCGCGAGAAGTCGGCGGTGCCGTCGGAGACGAAGAAGACCTGGATGTCGTTCATGAATCCGTCGAGCGCGGTGGTCAGGCAGCCGATGTGCGCGTAGACCCCGGTGATGATCAGCTGGTCGCGGCCCCACGCGCGCATCCGCTCGAGCAGGTCGGTGCGGATGAACGCGCTGTAGCGCCACTTGGTGAGCAGGACGTCGTCCTCGTGCGGAGCCAGGTCGTCGATGATCGCGGTCTCGGCCGGATCGGCCGTCAGACCCGGACCCCAGAAGTCGAGCAGCAGAGCGCGATCGGCGGGATCCTGGTTGCCGGGTTGTGCGGTGTAGACGACCGGAACGCCCGCCGCGTGCGCGGAGTCGCGGATCCCGTCGATGTTCGGTACCACCGTGGCGAGGGGGTCGGCGGAGCGGTCGAACGAGCGCACGAAGTACTCCTGCATGTCGTGCACGAGCAGCACCGCACGCTCGGGGTCGATCGTCCAGGCCACCCTGTTCGTCGGCTGTTCTTCGGGCAGCGGATAGGACACGGACTCGGGAAGGGCCATGAGCGTCGCTTTCTCGGGTTGGGCGTTCAGTTCTCGAAGGTCGCGGCCAGTGCGCGCCGCAGTTCGTTCCGGCTGATCTTGCCGACGCCGGTCACGGGGAAGGCGTCGACGAAACGCACCTTGTCCGGGATCTTGTATCCGGCCAGGCCGCGTTCACGCAGGAAAGCCTTGAGCTCGAGTGCTTTCGGAGCTTCCCCTTCGGTCACAACGAATGCGCACGTGCGTTCGCCGAGGTACCGGTCGGGCATCGCCACGACGGCGGCGTCGAGCACCGCGGGATGGGCGATCAGATGGTTCTCGACCTCCTCGGCGGCGATCTTCTCGCCACCGCGGTTGATCTGGTCCTTGGCACGGCCTTCGACGACGATGTAGCCGCATTCGGTGAGACGGACGATGTCGCCGGTGCGGTAGAAGCCGTCCGGGGTGAACGCCGTCGAGTTGTGTTCGGGGGCATTGTAATAGCCGCGGATGGTGTACGGGCCGCGGGTGAGCAGGTGCCCGGTGGCGCCGACGGGAACGGGAACGTCGTCGTCGTCGAGGATGCGGATCTCGTCGTGCACGCTGATCGGCCGCCCCTGCGTGGTGACGATCGTGTCCTCGTCGTCGTCGAGACGCGTGTAGTTCACCAGTCCCTCCGCCATTCCGAACACCTGCTGGAGCGTGCAGCCGAGTTCGGGCCGCACTCGTTTGGCGGCTTCGGCGGGGAACTTCGCGCCGCCGACCTGCAGAACCTGCAGGGACGACAGGTCGCGCTCGCTACGGGCCCGCGCCGACAGCCACGCCATGGCGAGAGGCGGCACCAACGAGGCCATCGTGATCGCCTCGCGTTCGATCAGCGCGAACGCGGTGTCGGGGCTGGGATCCGGGGCCAGCACCACCGTGCCGCCGGTGTGCAGCACGCCGAGGATGCCGGGGGAGCTCATCGGGAAGTTGTGGGCGGCAGGCAGTGCCACGAGCATGCGCGTGTCGGCGTCGACCCCGCAGATGCGGGCCGATTCGCGCACCGAGTACAGGTAGTCGGAATGGGTCCGCGGAATCAGCTTCGGAGTTCCGGTCGTGCCACCGGAGAGCTGAAGGAAGGCAACCGATTCGGGGTCGAGTTCCGCCGCCGGGGCCGGCTCGTGCGCGCGCAGCGCGTCGAGTGCGGCGAACTCCGCGGCGTCACCGGCGACCACGACCGCCGGGGGATTGTCCAGGCTCGCGCACACCTCGCGGGCGAGGTTCCGGTAGTCGAATCCGCCGTTCTCCGCCGCCACGACGTACGCGGCGGCGTCGGCGAACCGGCAGAAGTAGCCGATCTCGGCGGCGCGGTGCGCGGGCAGCGCGAACACCGGCAGCGCACCCCGACGGAAGACCGCGAACAGTACCTCGGTGTACTCGACGATGTTCGGCAGTTGCACGACCACGCGGTCCCCCGCGTGCACGCCGAGTTCCGCGAGCCCCGAAGCGATCCGGGCCGCGGACTCGTCCAGCTCACGGTAGGTCAGGCGTCGCTGTTCGCCGCGCGCATCGAGTCCGGTGACGGCGACCCGGTCGCCGAACTCAACGGCACGCGCCGGCAGGAACTGCGCGAACGTCTCGGGGGTCCAGTACCCCGCTCCTCGATACAGCTCCGCGAATTCGTCGGGGTAGCGGGCGGTTTCGGCGAGCGCGGTGCGCCGCAGGCCGGATGTCACGAAACGATCCTTTCGGGGATGCTCAGGCGCGCAGGGTCGCGCCACCGTCGACGTACAGGGCTTGCATGGTGATGTGCCGGGCGCGGTCGGAGAGCAGGAACTCGATCGCGTCGGCGATGTCGCCGGGTTCGGCGATCCGGCCGAGCGGGATACCGACCTTGAACTGGGCGGGGTCACCGGCGATCGCGCCGAGCGCGCCCGCGTCGTCGTCCGGGTCGGCCCACAGCGACCGCTGCATCGCGGTGTCGGTGGATCCGGGCGCGACGATGTTGGCGCGGATTCCGAATTCGGCGAGTTCGAGTCCGAGGACCCGCGCGATCATCGACACCGCGGCCTTCGACGATCCGTAGGCCCCCATGCCGATTCGGGGCACACCCGCCGAGTTCGAGCCGACCACGACGATCGACCCATCTCGGCGGTCGCGCATCCGCCGGCCGACGGCGCGCAGCACCGACACCAGGCCGGTGACGTTGACGTCGTAGATGCGCTGCCATTCGTCCGGGTCGCCGTCGAGGATCGAGGCGGTGGAGAACACACCGGCGACGTGTGCGAGTTTCGTGATGGGGCCGTGCTCGGATTCGACGGTGTCGATCGCGAAGTCGACGGCGTCGGCGTCGCGGATGTCGACGGGGAAGGTGGGGGCGGGTTCGTCGAGCATCGCCGCGGTCTTGCGCAGACCTTCGGGGTCGCGGTCGGCGAGCACGACGCGATGCCCCGCCCCGGCGAGCGTGAGGGCGGTCGCGCGGCCTATGCCCTGCGCGGCGCCGACGACGAGACTGACGGGTGTGCTCACCGGTGTACCCCCAATGCATCGAGAACGGTTCCGAATTTGGTTGTGGTTTCGTCGAGTTCGTCCTGAGGATCGGACGCGGCGACGATGCCGCCACCGGCGTGCGCGGTGATCGTGCGGCCGTCGGCGTCCAGCACGGCGCACCGGATCGCGACCATCCATTCGCCGTCGCCGTCGGCGTCGCACCAGCCGATCGCGCCGGCGTAGAAGCCGCGGTCACCCTCGAGTTCGCGGATCACCTCGCGCGCGGCGACCGTGGGGGTGCCGCAGATCGCGGGGGTCGGGTGCACTGCGACGGCCAGGTCGAGGGCCGTGACGGACGAGTCGCGCAGGCGCCCGGACACGGGGGTGCCGAGGTGCCACAGCTGCCGGGTGCTGGTCAGCTGCGGCCGTTCCGGGATGTCGAGGTCGATGCACAGGGGTTCGAGGCTCGCGCGCAGGTCCGCGACGACGTGTGCGTGCTCGGCGAGGTTCTTGGCGGAGGCGGCGAGTGCCTCGCCGGTTCTGCGGTCGATCTCGGGATCGGAATGGCGTGGCGCGGACCCGGCGAGGGGATGCGCGGTGACGCGGTCGCCGCGGCGGCGGATGAGGACCTCGGGGCTGGCACCGACCAGGTACCGTCCGCGCCGGCTTCCGCCCGCCGGGCTCAGGTCGACGGCGAAACCGTTGCCGTTCGGGTCGTTTGCGGCCAGCCGGTGCAGCAGTTGCCCGGCGGTGACCGGACGTTCGGCACGCAGGACGAGGGCGCGGGCGAGAACGACCTTGGCGAGCTCGTCGTCCGACCGCAGCCGTGTCAGGGCGGTCGCGAGCCGGTCGAGGTGTTCGCGTTCGGACGGCAGTGCCGCGTCGATGACGATGGCGGGGAGTGCCTCGGCAGGGCTGGAGATCGGTGCGGGCGTGTGCGTCAGTGTGTGCGGGGCGGTCAGGGCTGCCGGGTGGTCCGGGTCGAACGGCAGTGCGCCGACGACGGCGCGGACCGTTCCCGCGCGCAGGGCCGCGGCGGCATCGTCGACGCGGGACCAGGATTCGGCGACGCCGTCGGCGACGACCGTGCCGTGGGGGCGGGACAGGGCGAAGGGGGCCGTGCCGGTGACCTGCGCGGCGGGGGCCGGTGCCTGCATGACGCACACCTCTCGGTAGCGGTGAAGTGGACGATCGCGTGGGGCACACGACCACACAAGAACATATACGGTTAGGCTAACCTTTGGTGCTGCCACGTCGGGGTCGGTGTCGAACCGCATTCGCCCGGGTCGAGTCGGGCGAACGGGAGCTTTGACCCGTATTCGATTTCGGTTAGCCTAACCGAAATATCTCGGGTGTCGGGGGCCGGTGACGGCAGCGCCGGCGCATTCGTAGCAGAAGGAGAAGCATGCTGGATCGGGGAACGATTCTCGCCGACACCGCCCGGATTCTCGAGGTGGAGCCCGACGAGCTGGACCCGACGGCGAGCCTGGTCGACCAGGGTCTCGACTCGGTGCGTCTGATGGCGCTCGTCGAACACTGGCGCGGTGCCGGAGCCGACATCGATTTCGTGTCGCTGGCGTCCGCTCCCGATCTCGACCAGTGGTGCACGCTGCTCACGCGTTCCTGACCGTCTCACGTTCCGGGATTCCCCGGTAACGCAGAGGGTACCGCTGTCTCCGCCCAGGGCTGCTGGTTCGCCCCACCCTTCGCCGCGACGCTCGAAGGACCCGAAGACTCCGCTTCGGGCCTTCGGGCAGGTCCGCCCGAACCTCTTGAAGGGCAGGCGAATCGCATGGTGGCTTCACAGTTCTCCGAGGTGCGTCCGCGACGGCGGGCCGCTGCAGCGGCGATCCTGACGACCGCGGCGTTCCTGACCGCCGGTGTCGTCACGGCGCCGTACGCCGCGGCGGATCCCGACGTGCGCTCGGATGCCGGGGAGATCCCGGACGGCCTGGACGACTTCTACACCCAGCAGATCGAGTGGGGTTCGTGCGACGGGTTCAGCACCGACGGATCCGACCTCAGCACGCTCGAGTGCGCGAAGGTGAACGTTCCCGTCGACTACGGCGATCCGCAGGGACAGACCGCGCAGATCGCGGTGTCCCGCATGGCGGCGACCGGTGAGAAGGTCGGTTCCCTGCTCGTCAATCCCGGTGGCCCCGGTGCCTCCGGGCTCGGCATGGCAGTGGTGGGGACCGGAACGCCGCTGGCCGAGCACTTCGACGTCATCGGGTTCGATCCGCGCGGCATCGGAGCGTCGACCCCGCAGATCGTGTGCCTGTCCCCCGAGGAGAAGGACGAGGACAGGGCCGAGGCCGATCTCGACCGCAGCCCGGAGGCTATTGCCGAGGCAGAACAGGAGGCGCAGGAGTTCGCGGCACAGTGCGCCGAACGAACCGGCACGGACGTGCTCGCGAACGTCGGCACACGGGATGTCGCCCGGGACATGGACGTCATCCGCGCGGTGCTCGGCGACCGGCAGCTCACCTACCTCGGCTACTCGTACGGCACCCGGCTCGGCACCGCCTACGCGGAGCAGTTCCCGCAGAACGTGCGCGCGATGGTCCTCGACGGCGCCCTCGATCCCCAGCAGAATTCCGACGAACAGGTGCTGAACCAGATGGCCGGATTCCAGCAGGCGTTCGACGAGTTCGCAACGCGCTGCACGACACTCGCCGGGTGCCCGCTCGGGGACGATCCCGCCGGGGCGGTGCAGCGGTTCCGGGAACTCGTCGACCCCCTCGTCGACAGCCCGGCGGCGACTGCGGATCCGCGTGGCCTCAGCTACTCGGATGCGATGACGGGCGTGATCGCGGGTCTGTATTCGCCGAACATGTGGGAGCCGCTGATGGCGGGGCTCGACGAGCTGGCTGCGGGCAACGGCGACACGCTGCTCATGCTCGCCGACCTGTACGAGGGGCGATCCGCCGATGGCGCCTACTCGAACTCGGCCGAGGCGATGACCGCCGTGCGGTGCGTCGACGATCCGGCCTCGACCGACCGGGCGGCGCTCGGTGAACTCGACACCCGCCTGCGCGAGGCCGCACCGTTCCTCGACGACGGTTACGGTTCCGGTCAGGCACCGCTCGACACATGCGCGTTCTGGCCGGTGCCGCCGACGAGCACCCCGCACACCGTCGAGGTGTCGGGACTGGCACCGGTGCTGGTGGTGTCCACCACGGAGGACCCCGCGACGCCCTACCAGGCCGGCGTCGATCTGGCGGACCAGCTGGGCGGTGTCCTGGTCACCTACCGCGGCACCCAGCACGGGGTCGCGCTGACCGGACAGTGGTGCATCGACACCCCGGTCGTCTCGTACCTCGTCGACCTGACCGTGCCGGACGGCGACATCACCTGCTGATCGCTTCCCACCCACGGCGATGCAGCCCCGCACGACCGCCGGTCGTGTGGGGCTGCGGCGTCAGGATGCGTCGGCGGGGCGGCCCGGGATCGTCGCCGCCGCGACGGCCAGCGCGATCGTCGCGATCAGCACCGCGGAGAACACCGGATCGATCGACGCGGCGACCTGCCCGGCATCCGGGGCATCCGTACCCCCGGCCGCCGCGTTGGCCAACGCCCCGAACACCGCGACCCCGACGGCACTGCCCAGTCCGCGCGCGAACGCGTTCGCCCCGGTCGCGACGCCGCGCTCGGACCACCCGACGCTCGCCTGCGCCGCGATCAGCGAGGGGCTGGCGATCAGTCCCATCCCGAGACCGATGAGCACACAGCACGCCGCGACGTGCCAGATCTGCGAGTGCACGTCGAGCCGCGTCAGCAGGGCCGTGCCGCAGATCGCCGGTACCGCGCCGATCAGCGCGGTCACCCGGAACCCGACGCGCAGATACAACCGTCCCGACTGCGACGCCGCGACCGGCCAGCCCATGGTCAGCGTCGCCAGGGTGAACCCGGCGACCAGGGCCGTGGTCCCGAGCGCCCCCTGCACGAAGGCCGGAACATACGACGTCAGGCCCATCACCACCGCGCCGACCATCACGGCGACCGCGCTCGTCGACAACAGCACCCGCCGCGTGAACACCCACACCGGCAGGATCGGATCCGCGGCACGTCGCTCCACCAGGCCGAACACGACGAACAGCGCGGCCGACGCCAGGAAGATCGCCGCGCTCGGCACCGACGCCCACGCCCACGACTGGCCGCCCTCGAGCAGACCGAGGATCAGCAGCCCGGCGGCCAGCGCCAGAACCGTCGCGCCCGCCCAGTCGATCGGCCGACGTTCCGGCCGGTCCTCCGTCCGCGACTCGTCGAAGCTGCGGATGAGCACCCACGCCGCGAGCGCGCACAGCGGAAGGTTCACCCAGAAGATCCAGCGCCAGGATGCGAAGTCCGAGAAGATGCCGCCGATCGCGGGCCCGACGACCGAGGACATTCCCCACACGCTGGCGATGTAGCCCTGCGCCTTCGCGCGTTCGGCGACGGTATAGATGTCCCCGGCGATGGTCTGCGCCATCGGCAGCACCGCCCCCGCGCCGATGCCCTGCACCGCCCGGAACGCGATCAGCGCGGGCATGCTCCACGCCAGCGCACACAGCAACGATCCGAGGGCGAACACCGCGATCCCGAACAGCAGGACCGGTTTGCGGCCGAACACGTCGGACAGCTTGCCGTACACCGGCACGAGCACCGCCTGCGTCAGCAGATAGCTCGAGAACAACCACGGGAACTGGGTGAATCCGCCGAGGTCGGCGACGATCGTGGGGACGGCGGTCGCGAGGATGGTGCTCTCGAGCGCGACCAGCGCGGTCGCGAGCATCAGGGCCAGCAGGATCGGACCGCGTTCCGACCGGAACCCGACGTCCACATGTACCGTTCCCGCTGCCATCGTGCTCCCGTCGTCGATCGGATCGTGTCCGAGTGTCTCCGCCATTGTCACGGATGGGAGATCTGTCACCGGCTTGGCGTGGATGTCGCCCGCGAGCACTAGGGTGACATCGTGCGTCCTTCACTCGAGTCCTACTCCCACCTCGCCGGCGGCAAGGTCCGCGACCTGTATGTCATCGACGACGAGCACCTGCTGCTCGTGGCCAGCGACCGGATCTCGGCCTACGACCACGTGCTCGCCACCCCGATTCCCGACAAGGGCCGGGTCCTCACCGCGATGAGCGTGTTCTTCTTCAACCTGCTCGACGCGAACAACCATCTCGCCGGTGAACCCGACGACGAACGCATCCCCGAAGACCTCCTGGGTCGTGCGCTGGTCGTCAAGCGGCTGCAGATGGTGCCCGTCGAATGCGTCGCCCGCGGCTACCTCACCGGTTCCGGCCTGCTCGACTACCAGGCCACAGGCTCGGTGTGCGGAGTGAAGCTGCCCGAGGGGCTCGTCGAGGCGAGCCGCCTGCCGGAGCCGATCTTCACCCCCGCCACCAAGGCCGACCTCGGCGACCACGACGAGAACATCAGCTTCGAGCAGGTCGCCGAGAAGGTCGGCCTGAACCTCGCGATGAAGCTGCGCCAGGACACCCTCGACATCTACGACCGCGCCGCGATGTACGCGTCCGAGCGCGGCATCCTGCTCGCCGACACCAAGTTCGAGTTCGGTCTCGACAAGGCCGGCAACCTGGTGCTCGCCGACGAGGTGCTCACCCCGGATTCGTCGCGCTACTGGCCCGCCGAGGAGTACGAGGAAGGCAAGGTGCAGCCGAGCTTCGACAAGCAGATCGTCCGCAACTGGCTGACCGGGCCGGAATCCGGCTGGGACCGCAAGTCCGACACCCCGCCGCCGGCGCTGCCGCAGCACGTCGTCGACAAGACCCGTGCCCGCTACATCGAGGCCTACGAGCGGATCTCCGGGCTGTCGTTCGACGACTGGATCGGGGGGCAGTGATGCCGGAGTCGGCACCCCTGTCGGCGCCCCCGGTCGCCAAGAAGGTTCCGATCGAGCGCACCCATCACGGGCACACCTTCGTCGACGAGTACGAATGGTTGCGCGACAAGGAGAACCCCGACGTCATCGCATATCTCGAGGCCGAGAATGCGTGGACGGAACAGCAGACCGCGGACCTGGCGCCGCTGCGCGAGAAGATCTTCGACGAGATCAAGTCGCGCACGCAGGAAACCGACATGTCGGTGCCGACCCGGCTCGGCGACTGGTGGTACTACGCCCGCACCGCCGAGGGGAAGCAGTACGGAGTCCAGTGCCGCTGCCCGATCTCCGGCCCCGACGACTGGACCCCGCCGGAACCGGCGCCGGGCGTCGAGTTGCCCGGCGAGCAGATCCTGCTCGATGGCAACGCCGAAGCCGAGGGCCACGAGTTCTTCTCCATCGGCGCGTTCTCGATCAGCCACGACGGCACGCTGCTCGCCTACTCGACCGACGTGGTCGGCGACGAGCGGTACACGCTGCGGTTCAAGAACCTCGTCACCGGTGAACTGCTGCCCGACGAGATTCCCGGCACCGCGCCCGGCGCGACGTGGGCGATCGACCACACCCACGTCTTCTATCTCACCGTCGACGAGTCGTGGCGGCCGGACACGGTGTGGCGGCACCGCCTCGGTACAGACCGCAGCGAGGACGTGAAGGTCTTCCACGAACCGGACGAGCGGTTCTGGGTGTCGGTGGGCTCGACCCGCAGCGAGAAGTACCTGATGATCTGGGTCGGATCGAAGATCACCACCGAAGGGTGGGTCCTCGAATCCGAGAATCCGACAGGCGAATTCCGTGTGCTGCTGCCACGCCGTGAGGGCGTCGAGTACAGCGCGGAGCACGCCGTCGTCGCGGGTGAGGACCGATTCCTCGTGCTGCACAACGACGTCGATCCCGCCGGCGTGAAGGCCGAGAACTTCGTGCTCGCGGAGGCGCCCGTCGACGATCCGTCCGCGCTGCACACCCTCATCGAGCACCGCGACGACGTGCGGCTCGAGGACGTCGACGCGTTCGCGGGTCACCTGGTCATCGGGTACCGGCGTGAGGCGCTGACCCGGCTCGCGGTGTGGCCGCTGACGGCCGACGGCTACGGCGATTTCACGGAGATCGAATTCGACGAGGAACTGTTCTCCGTCGGACCGGGCGCGAACCCCGAGTGGAACCAGCCGACGCTCCGCCTCGGGTTCACGTCGTTCATCACCCCGAGCCGGGTCTACGACCTCGTCGTCGACACCGGCGAACTGCTGCTGCGCAAGGCGCAACCGGTGCTGGGCGACTTCGATCCCACCCGGTACGAGCAGCGCCGGGAGTGGGCGGTCGCGGAAGACGGCACCCGGATTCCGCTGTCGATCGTGCAGCGCAAGGACCTGCCCGAGGGTCCCGCCCCGACACTGCTCTACGGCTACGGCTCGTACGAGGCCAGCATCGATCCCGGGTTCTCGGTGGCACGGCTGTCGCTGCTGGACCGCGGCATGGTGTTCGCGGTCGCCCACGTTCGCGGCGGCGGCGAGATGGGCCGGCACTGGTACGAGAACGGCAAGGCGCTCACCAAGAAGAACACCTTCACCGATTTCGTCGCGTGCGCGCAGCACCTGATCGACACCGGGGTGACGTCCCCGGATCGTCTGGTCGCGGACGGCGGCAGCGCGGGCGGTCTGCTCATGGGTGCGGTCGCGAACCTCGCGCCCGAGTTGTTCGCGGGCATCCTCGCGAACGTGCCGTTCGTCGATCCGCTGACCTCGATCCTCGATCCGTCGCTGCCGCTGACCGTCATCGAGTGGGACGAGTGGGGCAACCCGCTCGACAATCCCGAGGTGTACGCGTACATGCGCTCGTACAGCCCGTACGAGAACGTCGAGGCCAAGGACTACCCGGCGATCCTGGCGATCACGAGCATCAACGACACCCGGGTGCTGTACGTCGAACCGGCCAAGTGGGTCGCCAAACTGCGCGCCACCAAGACCGGCGATGCGCCGCTGCTCCTCAAGACGGAGATGAGCGCCGGGCACGGGGGAGTGTCGGGCCGCTACGAGAAGTGGCGCGAGGTCGCGTTCGAGTTCGCATGGGTGCTCGCCACCTCGGGGGCCTACCGGCCCTGAGGGTTTCGTTCCCCAGCGGTTTCGTTCACCGCACCGGCCGTCGTCGCGATCTTCGCGGCGGCGGCCGGTTCCTTTTCGCGGTCACGGTGGACGAGGACGGGATTCGTCCGCGATTGCGGAGATCGTGGGCGTGCGCACCGAACCGTCGGTGCCCGACCCGAAGGAGAGCCCCATGACCGTCCTCGTCACCGGCGCAACCGGATCCGTCGGCCGCCTGCTCATCGATACGCTCCTCGCGCGCGGCGAATCCGTCCGCGCGATCACCCGCACCCCCGACACTGCTGCACTGCCCGACGCCGTCGAGGTCGTCGGCGGCGACCTCTCGATCCCGGGCGGAGTCCCCGGGGCCGCCTTCACCGGCGTGGACCGCGCGTTCGTGTTTCCCGCGGCCGGCGTCGACGCGTTCGTGGACGACGCCGTGGAGCACGGCGTCGAGAAGTTCGTGGTGCTGTCGTCGCTCGCTGCGGCACAGGAGTTTCCGCGTGACGTCGGGTCCGCCAGCCAGGTTCATCACAGCGCGGTCGAGTCGGCGGTGACCGAGCGCACCGACAACTGGACGATCCTGCGCCCCGGCACGTTCGCGGCCAATCTGCTGTCCTGGGCGTGGTCGATCCGGTCCGGCGCGCCGATCCGGGCACCGTACGTGCGCTCCGCGCAGGCACCGATCCACGAGGCGGATGTCGCCGATGCGGCCGTCGCCGCCCTCACCGACGACCGCTGGATCGGGCAGGCCGTTGCGCTGAGCGGTCCCCGCTCGCTCACGCGCACACAGCAAGTCGAGGCTCTCGGCGCCGGACTGGGCCGCGCCCTCACTCTGGTCGAGATCTCCCCGGACGAGTTCCGCGCCGAGACGGCGCAGTTCCTCGACGACGGCATCCTGCGGATGCTCCTCGACTACTGGCGCGACACCGTCGAGGTCCCGGACGCGGTGCGCCCGGGCGTCGCCGACCTCACCGGCCGGCCGGGCCGCACCCTCGAACAGTGGGCGCGCGACCACCGCGCCGATTTCGGCGTGGAGATTCGGTCGTCAGGTATCGCACCTAGATAACTAGGCTGTCCTATTGACACATGTGCGTCGCCCGTCCTACGCTCAGCCGAGCTTTGTGTGATCCATGTCACTACCTCAGCATCCGACGCCCGCGTCGTGAACGAAGGATGGAAGCCTCATGTCCAAGACGTGCAGATCCGCCGGTCGAACCTCGGTCCTACGGGCCGGCATGCTCCTCGCGATTCCCGCGCTGATCGCCGGGACGGCCTGCGGCACGGACAGTGCCGAGGACTCGGGTGGCAGTTCGGTCGAGGCGCCGGAGGGCGCCTTTGCCGACAACCCGGCCACCGGTACACCGATCAAGATCGGGCTGATCAACCCCGAAGGTGGACCGGCGATTTCGATGCCGGAGAACCGGCAGGCGGCGGAGGCGGCCGCCGAGTACGCCAATGCGCATCTCGGGGGCATCGCCGGGCACCCGATCGAGGTCGTTTCCTGTGCGGCCAAGGAGGACCCGGCGTCCAACCAGGACTGTGCCAACCAGATGGTGGAGCAGGGCGTCTCGGCGGTCGTCGTCACCACCTCCGGAAACGGTGCCGCGATGGTCCCGATCATCACCGGGGCCGGCATCCCGTATCTCACGACTTCCGGGACGAGCGCCGCGGAGCTGACGACACCCGGAACCTACGTGCTGAGCCCCGGTTTCCCGGGTGCCCTCGCGGGCATGGCGGCATACGCTGCCGAACAGGGGTACAAGAAGGTCGCCGCGTACGTGATCGACACCGGTACGGTGATCGCCTCGACGGAGGCGGTGGGTAAGGGCACATTCGACGCGGCGGGTGTGGAGCTGCAGGTCGCTCCGGTGACACCCGGAACTCCCGATTCCACACCGCAGGTCAGCGCGGGGCTCGCGGACGGGACCGAGGCGGTCGCGGTGATCGGTGACGGGACGATGTGCACGTCCGTGCTCAAGTCCCTGCAGACACTCGGTGCAACCCAGGCGAAAATGGTCATCCAGCCGTGCCTCGACCCCGCGGTCGTCGACGCGGTCGGCGATACGCTCGACGGGTCGCTGGTCTTCATCGGCGCCGACATCGATTCCGACGGGCCCGAAGCGGTCCTCTACCGTGCGGTGATGGATGAGTACGCCCCCGATGTGGAGATCGGTGGATTCACGAGCACCGGCTATGCGGCGATGCTCGGATTGATCCGTGCCGCACAGGGTGTGCAGGGTGAACCGACCGCGGCCGCGGTGAACGAGGCGATCAAGACCGCCAAGGACGTTCCCATGCCGGCGGCGGACGGCATCACGTTCACCTGTGACGGCACGGCGATGCCGATGATGCCCACCGTGTGCAGCAACAAGATGATCCGGGCAACTGTTGCCGAGGGCGGCCAGGTCACCTCGCCGGTCGTCGTCGGATGACCCGCTGGGTAAGGGAACACATCGTGGCGCGACGTGCCGTTCGGGCACCGGGAAACGAGTGAGTGATGTCCGAGCACTTCGCTTTCCTCGCACTGGGGTTGGGCAACGGCGCCGTGTACGCGGCGCTGGGGCTCGCCCTGGTGATGACCTTCCGTAGCTCGGGCGTGGTCAACTTCGCCACCGGCGCGATCGCCCTGTACGTGGCCTACACGTACGGGCTGCTCCGGAAAGGTGAGTTGCTCAACCCGATTCCCGGAATGCCGACGACGGTGGACGTGGGCGGGCCGTGGGGATTCGTCCCCGCGGCTCTCCTGTCGCTCCTGATCGCGGCGCTGCTGGGAGTGTTCCTCTACGCGGCCGTGTTCCGGCTCGTGCGGAACGCACCCCCGGTGGCCAAGGCGGTGGTGTCGATCGGCGTCATGCTGGTCATCCAGGCGCTGCTGGCGATCCGTGTCGGGACGACACCCGTGTCGGTCAAGCCCATCTTGCCGAACGGTGCCGTCACGCTCCTCGGCGTCCGGATTCCCGAGGATCGTCTGTGGTTCGCGGTGATCGTCGTCGCGATGACGGTGATTCTCGTCGCTCTGTTCCGTTACACCCGTTTCGGTTTGGCAACTCGCGCGGCTGCCGAATCGGAGAAGGGTGCGCTCGTCACCGGACTCTCACCCGACCGGATCGCCCTCGGCAACTGGGCGCTGAGCACCGTGGTGGCGGGCATCAGCGGCATCCTCATCGCGCCGATCGTTCCGCTCGTCCCGGTGTCCTACACGCTCTTCGTGATTCCCGCACTCGCGGCCGCGCTGGTCGGGAACTTCACCGCGATGGGACTGACCGTGGCCGCCGGTTTCGCCATCGGGATGTTGCAGTCGGAGATGACCCACCTGCAGGCGACGGTGGACTGGTTCCCGCGGGCGGGAATGGCCGAACTCGTGCCGCTCGCACTCATTCTCGTCTTCCTCATCTTCCGGGGAAAACCACTGCCGACACGTGGTGCGATCGTGAAGTCCACCCTGGGACGGGCGCCGCGTCCGCAGAAGATCCTGCTGCCGGCGATCGCCGGCGTCGTTGTCGCGGTCCTGGCGCTACTTCTCACCTCGGGAAGCTTCCGCGGGGCGGTCATCATCAGTATCATCCTCGCGGTCGTGGGGCTGTCGCAGGTCGTGGTGACGGGTTTCGCGGGACAGATCTCGCTGGCCCAGCTGACCCTGGCCGGTGTCGGGGCATTCTCGTTGAGCCGGTTGACGGTCGATCTGGGCATTCCGTTCCCGATCGCGCCGATCCTCGCGGCTATGGTGGCGACGGTGATCGGCGTGATCGTCGGGCTCCCCGCCCTCCGGATCCGTGGCTTGCCGGTCACGGTGGTCACTCTCGCCCTGGCGGTGTTCCTGGAATTCGTGTGGTTCCGGAACACCGCGCTGAACGGCGGAATGGGAGGAGCGCCGGTCGCGAAACCGACCCTGTTCGGAATCGACCTGTCGATCGGATCCGGGGCGGGCTACCCGCGGACGGTGTTCGGGTTCCTCTGCCTATTCGTCCTCGTGATCGTCGCGCTGGCGGTGGTCAAATTGCGAATGGGCCGGTTGGGTGCTGCCATGCTCGCCGTTCGCGCCAACGAGCGCGCCGCGGCCGCGTCCGGGATCAACGTGGCGCGAACGAAACTCGCGGCGTTCGCGATCGGCGCGTTCATCGCCGGACTCGGCGGATCCCTGATGGCCTACCAGCAGACGGTGGCAACCGCCGAGTCGTACTCCACCATCGGCGGGATCGCGATGTTCGCGATG
Organism: Rhodococcus sp. NPDC003382; assembly: GCF_053589135.1. Classification (NCBI taxonomy): domain Bacteria; kingdom Bacillati; phylum Actinomycetota; class Actinomycetes; order Mycobacteriales; family Nocardiaceae; genus Rhodococcus; species Rhodococcus sp. NPDC003382. The sequence continues at coordinate 2,817 of NZ_JBSFRH010000075.1, read as the reverse complement.
ATCTACATCGCGGGCGTCACGCTGGTGAGCGGTGGCATCCTCTCGGGGGTGCTCGGTGCCGGCGGTGTGGTGTTCGTCCTCATGGACCGGCTGCTGGGATTCGCGGACTACTACGCGCTCATCGGCGGTGTCCTGCTGGTCCTCACGGTGATCGGTTACCCCGAGGGTATCGCCGGTCAGGTGGTCGTGCAGATGCAGCGGCTCCGAGGCCGGTTCGGTTCCGGAACCGGCTCGAAGACAGAAGATCTCGACGATATCGGAAGCGGCGCGACCGCGTCCGGGGCGGAGTTGCCCACGGTCTCCGCGGACAGCGACACCGCCGGGAAGGTGGTCCTCGCCGCGGACGGCCTCACGGTGACCCACGGAGCCGTCACTGCACTGGCCGACTTCGCCACCGAAGTGCGGTCCGGCGAGATCGTCGGACTCATCGGGCCCAACGGTGCGGGAAAGACGACCTGCATCGACGCGTTGAGCGGATTCGCGAAGGCTGGAGGGTCGGTTGCGCTCGGGGACAAGCGGATCGACGACCTTCCACCGCACCGGCGGAGTCGGCTCGGACTGGGCCGGACGTTCCAGGACATGTCGCTCTACGACGATCTCTCGGTTCGGGAGAATGTCGCCGTCGGTCCGTTCGCCGCCGGCGGGTGGCGACGTGGGAAGGAGTCGGTCGAATGGAGCGACTCCCTGTTCCGGATGCTCGGTCTCACCGCGCTGGTCGACCGCCCGGTCGGTGAGTTGTCGCAGGGACGCAAGCAATTGGTCTCGGTGGCCCGCGCGCTGGCGGGACAACCGCAGGTGCTGTTGCTCGACGAACCCGCCGCAGGTTTGGCGAGTGCCGAGAGTCGTTGGCTCGGAGAGAAATTGAAAGTGGTCCGGGATGCGGGCGTGACGATCGTCATCGTCGACCACGACATGGACCTGGTCCTCGAACTGTGCGATCGCATCGTGGTCCTCGATCTCGGCCGGGTGATCGCGAACGGTACCCCGGCCGAGATCCGGACGAACGCGGACGTGGTCGCGGCGTATCTCGGTGCGACCCAGAGCAAGGCGGAATCGGGCACATGACGACGACGATGATGAACTGCGACGGACTCTCGGCGGGCTACGGCCGGGGCAGGGCGTGCGTGCGCGATGTCGGCTTCGAGCTACGGCCCGGCGAGATCATGGCCGTGCTCGGCCCCAACGGGGCCGGCAAGACGACCTTGCTGATCACCCTCGCCGGGTTGCTGACGCCCCTCGCCGGGACGGTCGAACTCGATGGGGTACGGATCAAGCCGGGCAGCGCCCGAACCGCATCGAAGGCCGGAATCGTGCTCGTCCCGGACGATCGGGCACTGTTCACCGGACTGACGGTGACCGAGAACCTTCGCCTCGCGCGCAGGCCGGGTGGCACCACGATCGCGGAGGTGATCGACTACTTCCCGCAGTTGGGCGAACGGCTCGACGTGTCGGCGGGCCTGCTGTCCGGCGGGGAGCAGCAGATGCTCGCGATCGGGCGCGCGTTCATGCAGGCACCGAAGGTCCTGCTGATCGACGAGCTGAGCATGGGACTGGCGCCGGTGATCGTCGAGTCGCTGCTGCCGGTGATCCGGCGCTTCGTCGACGAACGGCAGGTTGCCGCCGTGCTGGTGGAACAGCACGTCCACATGGCGCTCACCGTCGCAGACCGTGCACTGGTGCTCCGGCACGGCGAGGTGACCACGACCGGCGCCGCGGCCGACCTCGCCGCGGCACCGGACGTGCTCGAGCGGGCCTATCTCGGGCATGCGGCAGGCACGGACTCGGTCGTCTACTGAGGCCGCCCTGCCGCGACGAATCGCTGGTGCAGTTCCCCGATGCCCTCGATCCAGGTGTCGAGTGTCTCGCCGGGCTGCAGGAACCGCTGGGGGTCGCGGCCCATACCGACGCCGGCAGGGGTCCCGGTGAAGATCACGTCTCCGGGATACAGCGTGACGTTCTCCGACAGGGCGGCGATCAGGGCGGGCACCGGGAAGATCATGTCCCGCGTCCGGCCCCGCTGGACCTCGTCGCCGTCGATCCGGCACCCGAGTTCGAGATCGTCCGGGTCGGCGAACTCGTCCGGGGTGACCAGCCACGGACCCTGCGGCGCGAAGCCCGGGAACGACTTGGCGAGACCGAACTGCGGTGCGGGACCACGCATCTGGGCCACGCGTTCGGAGATGTCCTGTCCGACGGTCACGCCGGCGACGTGCGACCACGCATCGGTCTCGGCGATCCGGTGCCCCTGCCGTCCGATGACCACGACGAGTTCGACCTCCCAGTCGACGTTGCCACCGTCCGGGATGACGACCTCGGTATCGGGACCGGAGAACGACGAGACGTACTTGGTGAACACCGGAGGCAGGTGCGTCGGCGCCTCCATACCGGATTCGGCGGCGTGCTCGCGATAGTTCAGTCCGATCGCGAACACCTGCCGCGGTGCGGGCGACGGGGCGCCGAGGCGGGTGCGGTCGATCGCCGTCGTGGTCGTGCCTGCCGGGTCCACCTCGGAGGCCCAGGCCCGCACCTCGTCCCACGACGTGAAGACCGAGGGCAGATCCGGACCGAACCTGCCGTCGGACGCGGTGGCGATGTCGACTGCGCGCTCGTCGCCGGGATCACCGACGACGAGGACGGCACGGTTGTCGAGGTTGGCGATGCGCACGGTTCGTTCTCCTTGGTGACTCGAGACAAGCACTTCTACCACTACCGGGCTCGGAGTGGGTCAAGTCCCGTGAGGTGGTGTACGACGTCGTCGCGTGATTCCTCGTGGGTGGCTCAGGCAGTCAAGGCCGGTGTCACCTCCTCGGTCTCCTC